>JBHHYX010000030.1:0-22651 GCA_046757765.1 Acidobacteriota bacterium
TGTCGGGAATCCCGCAGGGCACAATCAAATCAAAGTAGCTTAAGTCGGTGGTGAGGTTGAAGGCAAACCCGTGCGAGGTCACCCAGCGGGAGATGTGTACGCCGATGGCCGCCAGTTTCTCTTCCCCCACCCACACGCCGGTGTAAAAGGGGCGTTTGCCTGCGGGGGCGCTCCGGCGGTCGGCGGCGACGCCCAGCTCCCGTGCGGTGCGAATCAGCACTTCCTCCAGCGCGCGCAGGTACCAGACCACGTCCTGGCGAATCCCGCCCAGGTCGAGAATCGGATAGCCGACCAACTGGCCTGGGCCGTGATAGGTAACGTCG
Organism: Acidobacteriota bacterium; assembly: GCA_046757765.1. Lineage (GTDB taxonomy): Bacteria > Acidobacteriota > UBA6911 > RPQK01 > JBHHYX01 > JBHHYX01. The sequence continues at coordinate 324 of JBHHYX010000030.1, forward strand.
CCGCCCCGCTCCGCCTCAAAGACTTCCACGCCCCGCCGCGCCAACTCCTCGTCCGGGAAGCGCTGGTGGGTGCGCGTGGAGTTCCGCCCGCGGGTGATGACGTGGGGGTGCTCGCCCAGCAGCAGCACGTCCGGGATTCGCCCCGCCTTGCGGGCGGCCACCAGCTCCTTCTGCCAGCTCCACACCCGGGCGTAGGGCTCCCGGCCCCAGTCAACCACGCCGCAAATTTTCGCTTCTTGTGCCACGTTCCCTGCCGCACTCCTATTCTCTCACTTTTCCGCGTGATTTTCTCCTCAGGGGCTAAAGCGCTGGGTTCTGTGCCTCGTTTCCGGCAGGGTTGAAGCCCCGCCCTGGCGAAACTCTTTCAGAATCTTATCTCGCTGATCTGAAGCTAGTGATTCCAGCCGGCGTATGGCTCTCCAGACTTTTTTCCCGGATTCTTGGCGATTCAGGGGCGGCAGTTCGATGTGATCCCTTGCGTATCGACGGAGCAATTCAGCTTCATGGAACTGGCTGGCATCGTGGGTGTCGAACGTTTTCCACGTAACTTGCAGCGAACCAATTTCATTCTGAACGCGCTCGATACGGTACCCCGTGTCTATCTCTTCTTCTCGCGATCGCAGGTGCTGTCTTAGCCTCTGCCGAACCGTACTCACCCCCTTCTTGCTACACTTTGTGCTGCCTATGTAAACGATGTCTGATTCCTCCTTAAGCCTACGAAAAGTCTTTCCGCCGGCCAGCCTGAAAACATAGACGCCGGGCTTTTGAGGAGCCTGAGAGGGGGCATTCTTGGACCACGCCTCCCAGCCGGCAAAACCAACCAGATCGTCGGAGTTCATTGGGTTGTCCCTGTGCTTGTTTTGGCAGGGCGGGGTTTCAACCCCGCCGAACCAAGGCCTCGCCCAAGAGGGGCTTTAGCCCCTGAGGTCAGAACAAACGGATCGATATCGAAATGTCCGTTGGCCGATGAGTAAGAGTACTCTTGTGGAGCCGCAGCCAGCCTGGCTTTTACCGGATTCAGCTCGATGTACCGTCGTCGCCCTTCGTAGTCCTCTTGCGAACGAATCCAGTGCTCGTGGAAGCCCGGCTGCCAAACCGGAAACTTAGAGTGAAATGCCTGCCCAATCCTGTAAGAAGACCCACCCTTGATGAGTTGAAGCGCTTTTTCCAGGCTCGTGTCTCCGTTCGGGCTCAAGATTACGTGCAAATGGTCTGGCAGCACGACAAAATCGTGGAGGCGGTAGAACCCCCGTTGGCGATAATCAAGCAATGTGTCAATCACAATCTTGGCTGTTGTTTTCTTATTGAACAACTTTCTCCGCTGCCAAGTCTCGGCAGTGACGAAGTACGCACCAGCGGCCTTGACGCGATGCTTGGGTCGGGCCATCGACTTCAGGGGCTAAAGCCCCATCTTCCTGCTTCCGCAACGTACAGGCTGAAGCCCGTACCTACCAAAACCATCCTACGTCCATCGTTCAGAAATATCCGCGCAATTCATTGCAATCTTTCCGGCAGTGCCTTCGGCCTCGCTGCCCTGTTGGTAGGGCGGGGTTTTAACCCCGCCGAATCAATGCCAAGCCGAGTCTGGGCTTTAGCCCCTGAGGTCATCCTGAAGTTCCTTCTTTACGTGCTCCGAGACATACAGACTGAAGCCCGTACCTGCCAAGTCTCTAGATGTTGATGGTCAGGCCACGTACCGCATGGGCGGCATCGGCCATCGCCTCCCACAGCGTGGGGTGCGCGTGCACGATCGCCATCAGGTCGTCCACGGTGGCTTCCAGTTGCAGCGCGGCGGTGGCTTCCGCCAGGACTTCGGTGGCCTGCGGCCCGATGATGTGCACGCCCAAAATTTCACCGTACATCTCCTCGGCGACAATCTTGATGAATCCACCGTGAGCCCCCACGATCGACGCCTTGGAGTTGGCCAGGAAAGGGAATTTGCCCACCTTGACTTTGTAGCCCTTTTCTTTGGCTTGCGCCTCGGTCAGTCCCACCGAGCCAATTTGCGGCTCGGAGAAGGTCACCATGGGGATGCGGTCTCTCCGCACCGGTTGCACGGGCTTGCCCGCAATCTTGCCCACCGCCGCCAGGCCTTGCCAAGCGGCGGCGTGCGCCAGCCACGGCATCCCGGCTACGATATCGCCGATGGCATGGAGGCCCGGCTCAGCCGTCTCCATCCACTCGTTGGTGTGGATGTACCCGCCCTCGACCTTCGCCTGGGTCTTCTCCAGCCCAATGCCCTCGGTGAGTGGCCGCCGCCCCACCGCCACCAGCAGCGTTTCGGCGCTCATCTCCTGTTTCTTTCCGTTCTTCCTGTAGGTCACCGAGATGCCGTTGGGGCTTTTCTTCGCGCTCTCGAAGCGGGCGCCCGTCTCCACCCGAATCCCCCGCCTTTTGAACTGCTTTTCCAGCTCCGCCGAGATCTCTTCGTCTTCGTTGGGCACCGCCCGCGGCAGCATCTCCAGGATGGTGACGTCGGTGCCGAACGTCTTGTAGATGGAGGCGAACTCGACTCCGACCGCCCCGGCGCCAATCACGATCATTGACTTGGGCAGCCGGGGGAGTTCCATCACCGAGTCGTTCGTCAGGATCTGCTTGCCGTCTTCCTTCAGTCCCGGCAGCAGCCGGGCCGCCGAGCCGGTGGCCAGAATGATGTTCTTGGCCTTGACCTCTTGTTTCTTGCCTTTCTCGGCCTCCACTTTGATCGCGCCCGGGCCCGCCAGCCCCGCCGTCGGCGGGGCCAGCCGCCCGAAGCCGGTGAAGGTGTCGATTTTATTCTTTTTCATCAGGGCAGCCAGCCCCTGGGCATGCTTCTTGACTACGGCGCGCTTACGCTCCAGCATCCGCGGCCAGTCGAGCTTCGCCCCGGTGACCTTGATGCCGAACTCCTCGGCGCGCTGGATGTAGTCGTAAATCTCCGCTTGGAAAAGCAGCGCCTTGGTGGGAATGCAGCCCACGTGCAGGCAGGTGCCGCCGAACTTATTGTCTTTTTCGATCAGGGCGGTCTTCAGCCCGTACTTGGCGGCACGGAAGGCAGCGGTGTAGCCGCCCGGCCCGCTGCCGATGATCGCCACGTCGTAGTCGCCATTCGCCACCGTCTCACCTCCGCAGGAGAAGTGAACTCATCCGCACCGGGGGAGAACCAGAATCTACCAGCCCGACCGCAGGGCGGCAAGGGCCGCAACCTCAGGCGACGGCGCCGTGGCACTTCTTGTACTTCCTGCCCGAGCCGCAGGGACAGGGTTCGTTGCGGCCGATCTTCTGCGCCACCCGCACCGGCTGCGGCCGCGCCTGTTCCCGGCCATCCCCGCCCACGAATTGCAGCTCGGCTTGCTGCCGCCGGCGCCGGCGAAGGAATAACTGCTCCTCTTCGCCTACTTCTTCGGCCACCGGCCGCATCAGGAAGAGATAGCGGAGGGTCTCGGAGTCGATGCGGTCGAGCATCTCCTCGAAGAGGATAAACGACTCGCGCTTGTACTCCACCAGAGGGTCCTTCTGTCCGTAACCCCGCAGCCCAATGCCTTCCTTGAGGTGGTCCATGGTGAGCAAGTGGTCTTTCCACTGCGTGTCGATGATTTGCAGGCGAATAATGCGCTCCAGACGCCGCAACTGCTCGGCGCCGAGCTGCCCCTCTTTCTCCTCGTACAAGGCCTTGAGCTTGTCCTCGAGAGTCGCTTCGAGTTCGTCCCGGTTCAGTTGCCGGGGATCGATGCCGTCCTGCTGCAAGTCCAGGCCGAACTGTCGCCACAATTCCTGTCGCAGCCCCTCCAGGTTCCAGGATTCCGGGTGGGCGGGCTTCGGGCAGTGCGTCTCCAGGACGTGGAAGAGGAAGTCGCCGGTCAGGGAGAGGATCTCTTCTTTCAGGTTGGTGCCTTCCAGGATGGCCCGTCGCATCCCATAGATGGCCACGCGCTGCTTGTTCATCACATCGTCGTATTCCAGCAGGTGCTTGCGCGCCTCGAAGTTCTGCGTCTCCACCGCTTTCTGCGCCGCCTCAATCCGCTTGCTGATCAGCTTGGACTCGATGGGAACCCCTTCCTCCATTCCCAGCCGCAGCATCAAGCCCTTGATGCGCTCGCCACCGAAAATCCGCATCAGGTCGTCTTCGAGCGACAAATAGAAGCGCGAGCTGCCCGGGTCGCCCTGGCGCCCCGCGCGTCCGCGCAACTGGTTGTCGATTCGCCGGGCTTCGTGGCGTTCCGTTCCCAGGATATGCAGGCCGCCGACGGCGACGACTTCGTCGTGTTCGCGCTCGCACTGCGCCTTGAAGTCCGCCAGGGTGTCCGCCCACTGCTGTTTGGGCACGCGGAAGAACTGTTCCTGGTAGTAGAAATAGACGAACTGCTCGTCGCTGCCGTAGCGCTCTTCGCCCGGCGGCAACGGCTCGGCGGCTTTCTGGCGCACCAGGTGCTCCTTGGCCATGGACTCCGGGTTGCCGCCCAGGACGATGTCGGTGCCGCGCCCGGCCATGTTGGTGGAGATGGTCAGCGCGTTTTTCCGCCCCGCCTGGGCCACGATGTAAGCTTCCTTCTCGTGGTGCTTGGCGTTCAGCACCTGGTGGGGGAGCCCGGCCTTTTTCAGCAGCTCCGATAGCCGCTCGGACTTTTCGATGGAAATCGTTCCCACCAGCACCGGCTGCCCCCGCGCGTGTAACTCCTTGATTTCCTCCACGACCGCGTTCCACTTCTCCTGGACGGTGCGATAGACGATGTCGGGGTACTGGTGGCGGATCAAGGGGCAGTTGGTGGGGATGACGACAACGTCCAGGTTGTAAATCTTGCTGAACTCCGCCGCCTCGGTTTCCGCCGTGCCGGTCATCCCGGCGAGCTTGCCGTACATGCGGAAGTAGTTTTGGAAGGTGATGGTCGCCAGGGTCTGGTTTTCGCGCTCGATCTTCACTCCTTCCTTGGCTTCGATGGCCTGGTGCAACCCGTCGGACCAGCGCCGGCCGGGCATCAATCGCCCGGTGAACTCGTCCACGATGAGCACTTCGCCGTCCTTGACCATATAGTCAACGTCGCGCTTGAACAGGGTGTGGGCCTTCAGCCCCTGCTGCACGTGGTGCAGCGTCTCCAGGTGGATGGGGTCGTAGAGGTTCTCGATCCCCAGCAGCTTCTCCACGTGCGCCACACCGTCTTCGGTGAGCGCCGCGGAGCGGTGCTTTTCGTCCACCGAGAAGTCTCTCTCGGCCTGCAGGCGGGGAATGATGCGGTCGACGCGATAGTACTTGTCGGTGGACTCCTCGGACGGCCCGGAGATGATGAGGGGGGTGCGGGCTTCGTCAATCAAGATTGAGTCCACTTCGTCCACGATGGCGTAGGGGTGGCCGCGCTGCACGCAGTCAGCGAGGTCGAACTTCATGTTGTCGCGCAGGTAGTCGAAACCGAACTCGTTGTTTGTTCCGTAGGTGATGTCGGCGCGGTAGGCGGCGTGGCGCTCCTCGTCGGTCTTGGCGTGGACGATTACGCCCACGTTGAGCCCCAGGGATTTGTAAATCGGCCCCATCCACTCGGCGTCGCGCTTGGCCAGATAGTCGTTCACGGTGACGATGTGCACGCCCCGGCCGAGCAGGGCGTTCAGGCAGGCGGGCAGCGTGGCCACCAAGGTCTTGCCTTCGCCCGTCTTCATCTCGGCGATCTTGCCTTCGTGGAGCACAAGTCCGCCCATCAATTGCACGTCGAACGGGCGCATGCCCACCGTGCGCCGGGCCGTTTCGCGCACCACGGCGAACACCGGCACCAGCACCTCCTTCAAGGCTTCCTCTTCAGCCTGGCGTCGCTTGCGGAGCCGCGCCTCTTGCTGCAATTGCTGCTGAGTCGGGTCGGGTTCGGGCTCCTCGGCGGCTCGTTGCTCCTCTTCGGCCACCGGCGCGAGACGCCTCTGCACTTGCTCCCGGAAGCGCTGGAAACGCTCCGCCAGCTCAGCGTCCGAGAGCCGTTGGACGTCGGGTTCGAGCGGGTTGACCGCCTGCACGAGCGGCTGCATGCGCTTGACGTCGCGCTCGTGCTTGGTGCCGAAGATTTTTGTTAGCAGTGTTTGGACCACGACCGGGCTACTGTTTCATCTTGTTTCGGTGCTCTTCTCCCTTCTTCATTGTAGCACGCCCGCAGGCGCGCGGCGGACGCAGCCGGTGCCTGCCGGCCCCGGCCAAAGCCCGAAAGCAGGTGGGCAGGGGCGTTGACTTGCACGCGGCGCCGCGATACACAGTGTGATTACCTAAATGCCATGCTGGCCTATTTATCCGGCAGCATTGAGTTCGCCCCCGCCGAAGGGCGCGGCTGGCGGCGGGCGCTCAAGCCGTTCCTCGAGGAGAGGCTCGGTCACCGAGTCTATGATCCCGCCGCGGACGAGAAGAAAAACCTGACCCACGAAGAGATGGCGCACTTCCGTTCGTGGAAGACCACCGACCTCGACCGCTTCCGCCAGACGGTGCGCAAGATCATCGACTTCGACCTCGACCTCATCGAGAGCGATGTCGACTACATCGTTTGCTCTTGGGATCGGGACAGTGGCCGGGGCGGCGGCACTCAGGCCGAGCTTACCGCCGCCTACCGCAAGGGCATACCCGTCTTTCTCGTCACCGAACTGCCGCTCGGGGAAATCAGCGGCTGGGTCCTGGCCTGCGCCAGGCGTATCTTTTCAGACGTCGACGAACTGAAATCTCATCTCCTGGCCACTTACGGGAAACGCCCCGGGAGGGCAGGGGCTTGACCCCGGCCCCGGCAAGGCACAAGGCCTTGCCCTACCCAGACTGCTGCTGCCGTCGCGGCGCCGGGGGGAAAGGTTTGTCAGTTTGTTCCCCGCGCCGGGAGGAAAAGTACGGAGTACGAACCCCATCAAAGCGTGTGCTATGATGCCGGGTGTTGCGGAGAGAACTGTTATGGACATCGTGAAGGGCAACATGGGCTGGATCGAAGTGGTGTGCGGGCCGATGTTCAGCGGCAAGAGCGAGGAGCTCATCCGGCGCTTGCGCCGGGCGGAGATCGCGCGGCAGCGGGTACAGATCTTCAAGCCGGGGCTCGACCAGCGTTACGCCAACCGCGAGATTGTCTCCCATAGCGATCTGCGCATCGCCGCCGATCTTGTCTCTGGGGCCGGCGAAATCCTCGACCGGCTCGACCCGCGCACCGAAGTGGTGGGCATCGACGAAGCCCAGTTTCTCAGCGGCGACTTGGTGGACACCGCCCAGAAGCTGGCGGATATGGGCAAGCGGGTCATCGTCGCCGGGCTGGACACCGACTTCCTCGGCCGTCCCTTCGAGCCGGTGCCGCAACTGATGACGGTGGCCGAGGAGGTAACAAAGCTGCTGGCCATCTGCGTGCGCTGCGGCAACCCCGCCAAGCACACCCAGCGCCTGGTGGCCTCCGAGGAGCGCATCCTGGTGGGCGCCCGGGGGATGTACGAAGCCCGCTGCCGCCGCTGCTTCGAGCCCGTGCCGCACGAACGCCCCGCCGTCCTCAACAACCAGAAAACCGAACCGTGAATCACGGGGCTTCAATTCATGGGGGCCGGGTCGTTTGGACGTTTGGATTCTGGCTGCCTTTGCTATGATGGGCCGCGTTCCTCTTCTCTGCGATGCGACTCCACGCCTACGCTCCCACCCGCATTGACCTGGCAGGCGGCACGCTCGACATCTGGCCGCTCTATCTGTTCCATCCCGGCGCGCTGACGCTCAACTTGGCCATCTCCCGCTCCGCGCATTGCCTTCTGGAGCTGCGCCGCGACCGCCGCATCGTTCTGCTCTCTCGCGACAACAACCTGCGCGAGGAATTCTCTTCCCTGGTGGCGCTGGCGTCCCGCCAGCGATACCGCTTGCCCTTACTTGCGCACCTGGTCGCCTATTTTGCACCCCGGCACGGCCTGACGCTCACCACCTGGTCGGAAATCCCCGCCGGGTCGGGCTTGGGGGGCTCGAGCGCTCTGGCCATCGCCATCTGCGCGGCCCTCACCCGGGCGTGCGGGGCCCGGATGCGGGCTGCGGAGTGGATTCCGCTGGCGCGCGACATCGAAGCGCGCACCCTGGGCGTGCCCACCGGCGAGCAGGACCACTACCCGGCCGTCTACGGCGGGGCCAGTGCCATCCACCTGGACCCGCGCCGCACTTGCCGCGAGCCTCTGCCGATTGACCTGAGCGCACTGGAGGCCCGCTTACTCCTGGTCTACACCGGCAAGCCGCGGCGCTCGGGGGTGAACAACTGGGAAGTGCTCAAGAACTACCTCGACGCCGACCCCCGCTTGCGGCGCAACTTTGCCGGTATCGCGGAGACCGCCCGAGCGATGCGCAAAGCGCTCCTGGCGGAAAACTGGCCGCAATTAGGGAGCCTGTTGCGGCGGGAATGGCGCACCCGACGCCGCAACGCCCCCGACATCGCTACCCCCTTCATTGACCGTTTGATCCGCATCGGGGGGCGGAGCGGCGCGGCGGCCGCGAAAGTCTGCGGGGCCGGCGGGGGCGGCTGCGTGGTGTTTCTCACTTCTCCCCAGCGGCGCGCGAAGGTTGCGGCGGCACTAGCGGCCACCGGCGCCATCTTGCTGCCTTTTCACATCGCACGGCGCGGCGTGCGGGTGGAGACTCTGAGATGAAATCCGCGGATGTTTTCATTGCAGCGGATGGGCGCTTGCGAGCCGGGTGGCGGTTTCTGCTGTTCATTCCCGTTTTCGCGTTGCTCGCTCTGATTCTCTCGGCCCCCTTGGCGCTGCTGGGAGGGTTCAAGCGCCTGGGGGCGGATTTCGAGCTGAGGGTGATGGTGTTTGGCCTGACGGCTGGCCTGAGTGCTGCTCTGGCGGCCTACAGTCTCTTGCGCTGGGTGGACCGCCGCTCGTTCCGCACCCTGGGGCTGTGGTTTTACCCCGGCTGGGGACGAGAGTTCGGCTTGGGGTTGGCGGGCGGTTTCGGGCTGCTCTCGGTTGTGGTGGGTTGCCTCTGGGTTGGGGGTCAACTTCAGTTCCGCGGCTCGGGAATGGACGCCGTCGGCGTGCTGAGAGGGGCGGGCTGGTATTTCTGGTTGTTCTTGCCGCCGGCCGCCTTCGAGGAGTTGCTCTTTCGGGGTTATCCCTTTCAGCGGCTGGTGGAGGGCGTGGGCCGGTTCTTTGCCGTCTTCCTGCTCTCCTTCGTGTTCGGCCTGGTTCACCTCAGCAATCCGAGTGCTACCCCGCTGTCCACCGCGAACACGGCACTGATCGGCATTCTGCTGGCAGTGGGCTATTTGAAGACGCGGGGTTTGTGGCTGCCGCTGGGCTTTCATCTGGCCTGGAATTTTTTTCTGGGATTCGTCTATTCGCTCCCCGTCAGCGGAATCGTGCTGTCACAGAAAATGTTTACCCTCACGGTGGGGGAGCCGGCCTGGCTGTCCGGGGGCGACTACGGCCCGGAAGCAAGCATCCTAACTACAGGAGTAGTCCTGGTGGCCGCCGCGTGGCTGGCCCGGACGCGCCGTCTGGGGGTTTCGCTCGCGATGGCTCGGCATCTCGTTCAGGATGGCACGGGGCCGGCGAAAGAGCTAGAATCGGAAGTGGCGCGGAGGGAAGCATGAGGTTTTCTTTCAGCTCCGCTGTTTGGCTTTTCTTCCTCCTGCCCGTCTGGGCCCCGCCTGCCGGGGCGCAGTCTTCGACCCCGCCCCTGACCAGGAAGAATCGCCTGGCCATCGTCCGCACGCTCGACTTTGAGTACGCCATTGCGCGCCAGCCTCTGCCGGCCGCCAAAAAGAAGGGGGAAGCCCTGGAGGTGGCCTCCACGGGCGAAGTCAATGAAGCCAAGCTCCGGCAGGGCTTGACCAACCGCGGCGCGGCGATTCACGCCGGCGAAGTGGTGCAGATTACCAAGATCGAGTTCAAACGCAACTCCATCATTTTTGAGATCAACGGCGGCGGGAAGAAAGGGAGAAAGTGGTATCAGCGGATTCGCGTCCAAGGCAGTATAGGCGGGGTCGGCGGGGGGCCGCCGAGGCCGACCAGCCCGCCCCCACGTTCGACGGGGAACGAGTCGCCTGAGGTGGGCCGCGGCTCCTGGATCCTTCTGACCTTCTCCGACCGTTTACCGGATGTGTCCCCGGAGGAGGTGAAGCAGATGCTGGCCGCGGTGCTCGACTTCAGCCACCCCGCGCCCTCCGCCGCCGTTCCCTGGATCGAAACCATCCCGGAAGAATTCCGCCAGGCAATCAAAGAAAAACGCGCCCTGGTGGGGATGGACCGGCGGATGGTGCTGGCGGCGCTGGGGCAGCCCGTCAACAAGGTGCGCGAGTACAGGGAGGGTCAGGAAACCGAGGATTGGATTTACGGCTACCCGCCCTTTGTCACCTTCGTCACCTTTGTGGAAGGCAAAGTGGTAACGGTGAAAGAATTCCGCTAACTCATCCCACCAGCTTGCACCACCGACAGATTGACCCTGCGTGCCTGAACGGGTATGATGACGTTCTTTCTTTTCGGGCAGGCACTTCTTCCACACGAAGGGAGCACGATGGCTGTCAAAGTCGGCATCAACGGGTTCGGACGTATCGGCCGCAACATTTATCGCGCCGCCATGGGCGACGCGGAGATTGACGTGGTCGCGGTCAATGACATCACCGACCCGCGCACCCTGGCTCACCTGCTCAAGTACGACTCCGTGTTGGGCAACCTGGCGGCGGAAGTGAGCTGGAAGCAAGACCGCATCCAGGTGAATGGGAAAGCGATCCGGGTGTTCAAGATTAAAGACCCGGCCCAGATCGATTGGAAATCGGTGGGCGCGCAGCTCGTGGTGGAGTCCACCGGCTTGTTCACCAAGGGCCCGGAAGCCCGCAAGCACTTGCGGGACACCGTAAAGAAAGTCATCATCTCCGCCCCCGCCACCGAGCCTGATCACACTGTGGTGATGGGCGTGAACGACAAGACGTATGATCCGGGCAAACACCACGTGATCTCCAACGCCTCCTGCACCACCAACTGCCTGGCTCCGGTGGCCAAAGTACTCCACGACACCTTCGGCATCGTCCACGGCAGCATGACCACCGTGCACTCCTACACGAACGACCAGCGGTTGCTCGACCTCCCCCACCGGGATTTGCGGCGGGCGCGGGCCGCCGCTCTCTCAATGATTCCCACCAGCACCGGTGCGGCCAAGGCGCTTCATCTGGTGATTCCTGAACTGAAGGGGAAGCTGGATGGCTACGCGTTGCGCGTGCCCACCCCGAACGTCTCGGTGGTGGATCTGGTGGTGATGGTGGAGAAGAAAACCGCGGTGGAGGCGGTCAACAGCACCTTCCAAAAGGCGGCCGCCGGTCCGCTCAAGAGCATCCTGGCGTACAGCACCGAGGAGCTGGTGTCGATTGACTTTCGCGGCAACCCCCACTCGGCGATTTTCGACGCCGCCTATACCCGGGTGGTGAACGAAAGGTGCATCAAGGTGCTGGCCTGGTATGACAACGAGTGGGGCTACTCCTGCCGCTGCGTTGACCTCATCAAGCTGATGGCCTAGCGGCTCTAGTCCGCCCTTTCGAGCCCCGCGCGCTTTGATGACAAAACTCTCTATCCGCGACCTCGACCTCGCCCGCAAACCCGTTTTTCTGCGGGTGGACTTCAACGTCCCCCTGGCCGAGGGGCGGGTGAGCGACGACACCCGCATCCGCGCCTCTCTGCCCACCATCGAATACGCCCGCCAGAGCGGCGCCCGCCTGGTTCTCGCCTCGCACCTGGGACGGCCCAAAGGCAAGCGCCAGCCGGAGATGAGCCTGCGCCCGGTGGCGGAGAGGTTGAGCGAGCTGCTCCATGCCCCGGTGGCCTTCGCCGAGGATTGCATCGGCGAGCCAGCAAAGAAGAAAAGCCAGGCCCTCGAAGCGGGCGGAGTTCTGCTCCTGGAAAACCTGCGGTTCCACCCCGAAGAAGAAGCGAACGAGCAGAAATTTTCCCGGGCGCTGGCCGGGCACGGCGAACTCTACGTGAACGACGCCTTTGGGGCCGCCCACCGGGCCCATGCCTCGACGGTGGGCGTCACCCGCTTTGTCAAAAGGGCGGCCGCCGGCCTACTGATGGAAAAGGAGCTCACCTATCTGGGAAAAGCCATCGCCAATCCCGACCACCCCTACCTGGCTGTGCTGGGTGGGGCAAAAGTCTCGGACAAGATTGAAGTCATCACCAACCTGCTCAAGCTGGTGGACGTTCTCATCCTCGGCGGCGCCATGGCCTATACCTTCCTGCGCGCTCAGGGAGTGCCGGTGGGGAAATCGCTGCTGGAACCGGACAAGCTGGAGCTAGCGCAGCAACTGCTCGCAGAGGCCGCCCGGCGCAATGTTGAGCTGCTCCTTCCCCAGGACCACCTGGTGGCGGAGACGATTGACCCGGCAGCGCAACCCCAGACCGTTAGTCGGAACGACATCCCCGACCACCTGATGGCGCTCGATATCGGGCCCCGCAGCCGCGCCGCCTTTCTCGCCGCCATCGGGCGCGCCCGGACCATTGTCTGGAACGGCCCCATGGGGGTGTTCGAGTGCCCGCCCTTCGCCGAGGGAACGCTGGTGGTGGCGCGTGCGATTGCCGACTCCGCCGCCACCTCGATTGTCGGCGGCGGGGACTCCATCGCCGCCCTCCACCAAGCCGAGGTCGCCTCCCGGATTACGCATATCTCTACGGGCGGAGGCGCTTCCCTGGAGTTTCTCGGTGGCCGGAAACTGCCCGGAGTCGAAGCCCTGACCGATAAGTAGGACGCTATCCCACGATTCGCAATTGTTAGAAGCCCCTAGCGTCCGAGCCCGATCGACTTTTTTGGCGAAATATGCTATGCGTAACCCGCTGTGTTGCACAGTGCCTACACCTTCGCCCATGCCTTTGAGGCCAGTTTGGCGCGGCACATCTTTAGCACTTTGGCCCTGGACACCAAATCAAGGGTTCTCGACCCGTTCTGTGGAACCGGTACTACGCTGCTGGAATGTAAAATCCATGGTCTAGCTTCTATCGGTGTTGACGCCAACCCAGTATGCGTACTGGTGTCGCGTGCAAAGACAGACTGGACTCTAGATGTTCCGAAGACCCGCAAGCTAGCTCAATTAGTCACCCAGTCGGCATCGAGGCGCTATCAGGCATACGTTGCTCGCCACTGCAAAGCGAAAGCTGCTGGTGCGAAATACACAGCGCAATCTGACCCTCTTTTCACGATGTCTGCAGCTGGTAGATACCTCATCTCCAGTGGTTTGATACGTCGAGGGTGGATAAGTCCAAGGCCCGCGCTGAAGGCCCTCCTCATCGCCCAAAGGCTCTGGAATGTTCCACCGCGAGAAAAGAATTTTCTTTTCCTATCGTTGCTGGGCTTGCTAGTGCCGGTAATCAGCAATATGGCATATGGACCAGAGATTTACAGGGCACGTAGACGAATTGATTGCCAAGTTTTCGATCTCTTTCTCAAGAGAACTTACGAGAACCTAATAACACTCGATACACTGCGTTCTCACCACGTGGGTGCGGGAACGACAGTTCGATTCGGAGATTCTGCGAATGACGGGTTGAATTTCCTTCAACATAGCTCAATAGACGCAGTCATAACATCCCCCCCCTATCTGTCCGATCACGATTACAGCCGCTTGACCCGACTTGAGCTAGTCTTTTCAGGCCACCTCTCTCATCGCGAGGACCTCCGGAGAATAAAGATGCCTCTCCTCCGTTCCTCCTCTAAGAATGTTTACAAGTCGGACAACCTATCGCAACTGGTCAAACGTTTCTCCAAAGTGCAACAGGCAATAAACGCAGTTTCCATGCGCGCATCAGGTCGTACAAGCGGATTTGCACGCGTCTACCCTAGACTCGTGGGCGAGTATTTCGGCGGGATGTATGCGCATCTCAGAGCTCTCAGTCGTGTTGTACGCCTGAACGGACGCGTCGCACTAGTGGTTGCTGACCAATCCTCTTTCTTTGCAATTCCTATTCGAACTGCCAGCATCATCGCTGAGTTGGCAGAGGGATGCAAAGGCGGGTTTAGGCTGCTTGCTATGGAGCGAGTTCGGAAGTACAGGGGCACCCGGGGCGCTGCCAACCGGTCGAATGATGAGTGGCTCATAATGCTAGAGAAGCGTAGTAGAACTGCGTAGCAACACGTTATTGACAAAGACACAGTAGCAGTACTTTTGATAGAATCACGTTCCATATTAAGTGGGAGAAGAGAGACAATGCAAGCTGGAACGGAATTCGTGAAGGTAAGCCAAGTTAGGATAGCCGGGAAGAACGTACGTTCCCGATTCAACAAGGAAGACTTAGAGGAGCTTGCCGCAAGTATCAAAGAGAATGGGATTCTTCAGCCACTCGTCTGCAGGCGAACCAAGAATGGATTGGAAGTTGTTGCTGGCGAGCGGCGGCTGCGCGCAGCAAAGATGGTAGGGCTAACAGAGGTTCCAGTAGTTGTCCGAGAAATACGCGATGATGACCTCATACATATACGGTTGATCGAGAATCTCCAGCGAACAGACCTGCCGATCGAGGATCAGTTTCAAGCGCTATCAAGTCTTCGTCAAAGAGGTTTAGGGGTTCAGAAAATCTCTAAGATCACTGGGCTAAGCACAACAAAAATAAACCGGATTCTTGGACTTGAGGACCTAGAGCCGAGCATCAGGAAGCGCAATGATCTCGCCGAGCATGCGAAGGAATTCCTCGCCAAGGCACCCCCTCAAGTGCAGAAAACACTGGCGGAAAGAATAGCTCGAGAGAAAATAGGCACACGTGTACTCAGTGCTGACATCATGCCTGCCATAAATAAGGCGATGCAAGAAAAGGTCTTTACCAAGGAGACTAGGGAGCAAGTCATAAAGAAAATCGCTGAGCAGGCGACGGACGAGCGACCAGCGAAGAGTATCTTTCGTCAGGAGCGGGGGAAATTGGCGCTGAAGAGCACTGGAGCTGACGCGCAGTTAGTCGCAACTGAAATCTTGTCTGAGTTAGTCAGAGAGAGCGAGGCATATTACGAAAGCCTCGCAGGCCTTCGGAGAACCCGCTTTGAACATCTCGATCCTGGTTTAGTTATGCGCTTGGTGAAAGCCTTCCGCGATGTCCACAGTATGCTGACTGCTATCTTGGAATCCTTAGAGCAAGCACGACAGAGAAAACGAAATGGCTAAGGCGATCGCAAAGCTACCAAAAAACAGTACACTTTCCATCAGGAGCCGCTACGGTGCACAGGTCTTAGCAAGGGCCGGTGAAATGTACGACATACTAGACAAAGAACGAGGCCCTGTAACAAATGCCCGGCTTCGCCAAGAAATGGATCTCGAGGATAACCCCGAGCAATATCGGACCGTCAAGAGGGCATTAGTTCGGGCCCCTGATACGAAGGTGTACGTTAGCCAAGACGGGCTGGTGCTTCACAAGTACGCTACCAAGGATCAACAATATTGGCACGTCGCGTGGAGCTTGGGTCTATTCGAGATTTCTTCAATACAGCTTGAGATGGATGAAGAGTTGCTTATGCAAGCACCAGGTGCGGTGGCTAGGTTGCTTGTACAGGGTAAATACGGCGACTCAGAACGAAAGCGGCTACAGTATCTGTCGAATAGAGCTATTGAGGCTAGCGGGTTCCTGCTCCGGCTTGCCCGGATGTATCAAGAGGTACATCGCCAGATTGAAATCTTTCAGCGTCCAGAGATTAGAGGGAAGGATCTAAAAGCCACGATGCAAAAAATGAAGAAATTGATGGAAAAGTCCACCTACTGATTTCTTACCTGGGCGCTAAATTTAGGCGCTGGGCGACAAAGCTAGTAGAGAAATTACTGCACTACTAAGTATCCAGCGTGGCCTTCGTCGAGAGTACCAATTTTAGGAACCTAGGCAATGCGGCGTCCCTTAATGGCCGGCAACTGGAAGATGTATAAAACCGCGGGGGAGACCCGCGCCTTCTTTGAGCAGTTCAAGCCGCGGGTGGCCGAGGCTCACCATTGCGACATCGTTATCGCCCCGCCCTTCACCGCGCTGGCGGCCGCCGCGGCGGCCATCCGGGAGTCCAACATCGCGCTCGGCGCCCAGGACGTGCACTGGGAAAAGGAGGGCGCCTTCACCGGCGAGGTGGCTCCCGGAATGCTGGTGGATGCCGGCTGCCACTACGTCATCATTGGGCACTCCGAGCGCCGCCAGTATTTCCATGAGAGCGACGACAGCGTCAGCCGCAAGCTCCTCGCTGCCCTGCGCGTGGGCCTCACGCCCATTGTCTGCCTGGGGGAAACGCTCGAGGAACGCCGCGCCCACGCCACCGAAGCGGTGCTGACCCGGCAGTTCGCCGGGGCCTTCAACGCGTTGACCGCCTCCCAGTTCTCTCGTATCATCATTGCGTACGAGCCGGTATGGGCGATTGGCACCGGCCAGACAGCCACACCGGAGATGGCGGCTGAAACCCATCGTTTCTTGCGCCGGCGGACCGAAGAGCGCTTCAGCGCTCACGAGGCGCGAGCGGTGCGCATCCTCTACGGCGGCAGTGTGAAGCCCGGCAACGTCAAAAGCTTGATGGCCCAGCCGGAGATCGACGGCGGGCTGGTCGGCGGCGCCAGCCTGGACCCGGAATCTTTTGCGGCGATTGTGAATTTCTAGGAAGGGGAATGACGGAGAAAGTCTATTGGGGTGTTGCCCTCCTGATGGCCTTGGGCATCATCTACGTGGGCGCAGCTTTCTATCGCCCGCTGCTGACCGCTTTCCACGTGTTGGTTTCTGTGCTGCTGGTGCTGGTTGTCTTACTCCAAAGTGGACGCGCTGCCGACTTGGCGGGGGCGTTCGGGGGAGCCGGCAGCCAGACCGCTTTTGGTCCCCGCGGCGCGGCCACCTTCCTCTCCAAAGCGACCACCTTTCTGGCGGTCGTCTTTATGGCCACTTCACTGGCACTGGCGATGGTGTCCGGCAGCGCCAGCTCGTAATCTCTTGCGGAGGGGGCTGCGAAACCCTCGAGCGAACAGACCCAGCAGGCCGCCCCGGGGCCCGCCCAAGAATCGCCCCCTGAGCCACCGGCGTCACCCCAGGAGTAGCCCTGGCTTAGCCCCTGAACGCAATTGCCCTGCTTTTGCCCGCCCGGGGGATATTTACACGGGCATAGCAGTCGGTTAGAATTTCTGGCAGTGCGGAAGTGGTGGAACTGGCAGACACGCCGTCTTGAGGGGGCGGTGCCGAAAGGCGTGTGGGTTCGAATCCCACCTTCCGCACCAACTCTTTATTTTTCTACTGACTAGCGCCCGTACTGTCTGCAATACTGTCCGCCTACGAGATGGCACGGGTCAATATCCTCCCGCCCTCTTTTTTGTTGCTCGGAGCCCTTACGTCCTTACCACCCAACAAAATGCGCATTTAGTCAACCAAGACGGGCCCGGCCTCATCCAGGGAATCTTTCTAAGTAGGCTTAGCGCTCAGCAGTCTTCGCATATTCTTCGCTGTACTAAATACAAGTTGACTTCCTAGCCTCAAAGTGCTGCACAATCCCATTCAAATAGGGGCGGGGAAGTCCAACCGCAAGTTCAAGCGACGCACTGGAAGTAGAAGTCCACGTCAGGCAAGACTCTATTTCCAAGGGGGAGGGCATCTAATCGGAGAAAGTCCACTGGAACTTGATTAAAGCCAAACCCCGCGTAAGCGGGGGACAGACATACGATTATTGGGGCACCGACTAGTTCCCTAATTCAGGGGCTCAGCGAGGGAGTTCGACATGAATGATGTCAACCGTAGCCGAGTGACTGTCAATCTGAGAGACGTCGGAGGTAAAACGATAAAAGACCAAGTCGACCTAAAGTTCTATAACCAACGGGCACAAAGTCTAAACCAGCGATTCCCTGTGGAGTTCAAGGGGAGACCGGTTACCTTAGGTAAAGTGCCTGCATTCCCATTCGGCTTGACACAGGTATTCATCAATCCCACGAAGTACCGGTATAAGAGCATCTTCGTCAACGTGCCCGCGGGCAAACCGGGCTTAATCGACGAGACCTGTTTTGTCGAGCCCGGTCAAGTGAAACCCGTTTTCCCCAGTTTTAGGGAAATCCGGACTAAGCAACGATGGGCTCATCTGTGGCGAATCCTGCGGAACTCGGGCATAACGACCGTATCGGCTTGGAATGGGCTTAGCGATGAGCAGAAGGCAGGTCTTTTCAACATTTACGCAAAGACACAGCGCGAAATCGTCGGGGATGAAAAGCCGGTCGTAGGCTTCATTGAACGCATTACGGAGTTTCGGTCGGCGCGGATATTCACTATTGTCCAGACGGCTCTGCTTGGCCTCGTCCGCAGTTACCCGAAGGGATTTCAGGCTGTCTCGGGGGCGCTTCACAATTTTCCTGATGGCTGGAACCTCATCGATCCCGATGGGAGCTTCAAGACTCACGACAGCGCGGGAAACCTGCAGCTGACCTTTGCCGAGGATGCTGCCGGACAGTTCATGACAGACATTGATATTGACGACCACCAAGGTATCGAGCATGCCGCGGATGTGCTCAAGCACAAAATCACCGGCAAGGATACCCATCCATACGACATCCACCAAATTCTGGTATTTTTTCAGGGGATCGATCCCGGCTACGATTTCGCCTGAATGAGTGTAGTTCGTGTCTTACTTGATTTCCAGATTGCGTGGGAGGAACCATGGAGACAGTCCTGGAAAACAGGTGGGATGAAAGACGCAAAGACGGCTACGATGTTGTAGTGGTGGGCTCCGGCTACGGCGGAGCCATCACAGCTGCAAGGTTGGCCAACGCTGACTTAAATCCGAAACTGAAAGTGTGCATCCTAGAGCGCGGGAAAGAGTGGCCGGTTGGCGACTTCCCGGACAGCTTGGAGAAGCTTCTGGCCAACACCTACAACGATGTGTTCAATCCGCTGGGACTGTACGAAGCCGATGTGCACCGGGATATTGTTGTCATCAAAGGAAGCGGTCTCGGCGGCACCTCCCTAATCAATGCCAATGTAGCCATTCGCCCAGATGCGGACGTTTTCAAGAGTTGGCCTGCTGCTATTGACCAGGCTGCGCAGATCGAAGACAGCCAACCGGGGTCACTATGGAGCTATTACAAAAAGGCGGAAGAGACCTTGGATGTCTCTTCTCATCCAGAAGGACACGACCTCAAAAAGATTCAGGCGTTGGAAAAGAGGGCAAAACAACTGAACCAGCCGGTAAAGCTCCTTCCAATTGCGGTCCACTTCAAGAAGGATGTGGAGGTCTACCGGGCCAACGGAAAGAGTATCGTCAAGCATAAGTGCATTGATTGTGGCGACTGCGTGACCGGCTGCAATGTGGGGGCGAAGAATACTCTCTATATGAACTACCTTCCTTTGGCCAAGAAGGGTGGTACCCATATCTTCACCCAGACCGAGGTGGAGTATATCCAAAAGGCACCGGACGGGGGCTGGGTCGTTCACGTCACTCACAGAAATCTGTTTCCCACTAGGACAACGATTCGGGCCGGCATGGTTATCCTGGCCGCCGGGTCATTGGGTTCAACCATGATCTTGCTTCGCTCGGAGAAACGTGGCCTCAGCCTGAGCCCGGGTGTTGGCACGCGCTACAGCAGCAACGGAGACTTCTTCGCGCTCGCGTACAATTCAGACCAATTTACCGACGTCCTGGGCTGGGGGAATCACCTCGAGGATCCCCTCTCCCAGCAAGTACGGCCCGGGCCCAGCATTGTCGGTGTCATTCGCTACAACCAGGGCAGGCCAATCCCTCAGCGCTTTGTGATTGAGGATGTTTCCATCCCCAGGGCTTACAAGGACGCCGCGGCGGCCGCTTTCCGCGTTATCAAAGGAGTTGATACCGACCCCGGGATAAGAGACGAGCGCCAAGAACGCGAGCGGCGAGACAAGGACATTTTCGGCGCGCATCCCAAAGGCGCGCTAAACAGCACAATGCTCTACCTGTACAGTGGCCACGACGATGCCGCGGGCACGATGGCCCTGGATTGGCTGGACAAGCTCCGCATTGATTGGGTCGGCGCAGGACGCCAAGATACTTTTCGGCGTATGAACCAGGAAGGCCTGCAGCACGCCAAAGCATTGGGTGCATCTTTCATTGAGAACCCGCTCTGGCAGCTCTCTCCATGGCGGACACTGCTGACACCTCACCCCCTGGGCGGGTGTCCTATGGGAGAAGACGGTTCCGATGGTGCCGTGGATCACCTGGGGCGGGTGTTCCGTGGGGCGGGCGATGAAGTCCACGAGGGCCTTTATGTGGCCGATGGAGCCATCGTTCGTACCGCCCTAGGAGTCAACCCCTTTCTGACCATTTCCGCGCTGGCCGAACGGATCGCCGACCATATCATTTTGCAGAAAAAGGGCGTGGCTATCGACAAAAAGCCCACCGAAGTGCCGGTGCCTGAGTTCAAAGACTTCGATCCGCTGGTGGCCATTGATTTTCGGCAAGAGCAATTGGAGCGACTCTTCAAGCAAGCGAAGACACTTCCCATCGAAAAACTCTTGAATACGGGACAGCATACACTTGATTGGCAAAACCGGAGGATTCACAACGACCGCCGCTGGAAGGGTTTTTTCCCCAAAGGGCACGTGTTGGATGCCTTCTCCCAGCTCTTCTTCCGGGGGTTCCAGAAGCGCTTCTTCAGAGAGAACGGTCAAATCCGCGGCGTGACCAGCGACTCCGATGATCAGA
Source organism: Acidobacteriota bacterium (assembly GCA_046757765.1). GTDB lineage: Bacteria > Acidobacteriota > UBA6911 > RPQK01 > JBHHYX01 > JBHHYX01. Next base: position 20,896 of record JBHHYX010000030.1, read on the forward strand.
TCCGTGCGCGCAATCTGTTGGAAAAGGTAAAACCGGAGAAAAAGATCGGGGACCTGGAAAAGGGCGAGTACATTCTCCTCCAATATGCCGACCCGCCATGGCAGTTTTACTACGATGTCCTGAAAATCATTAACGAGAACTTTCTGATTGGAAGGGCATACTTCGGACTGTTTCCAAACGGATTCAAATTCATGACTTTCCCCATGATGCGCGTCTATGACTTTGACCACATGGGGGTGGATGATTTCCTCAAGTTCTACGAGGAATTCGGCCTCGAACCCGAGCCGAAAGTGATTGAAGGTGTCTGGGAGATGAAAACCATTGCCAATTCCAACCACAGTGGGGCGGTTGGCCGACTGGCCTTTGCAACCAAGCCGGACGGCCGCTTTGAAGCGCGCTTCCAGTTCCTGAACATCTTTGAAGGACTGAGCCGGGCGAAATTCACCGGCGAGGAGCTCGAGCTCCACGATTTCACTCCCCTCCACGACGAAATCCGAATGATCTCCCCCGACTTCATGGTCGGTAAATGGGCCACGCGCGACATTCGGGCCTACGGCCCCTTCCACCAGAAATCGACGGGATTAATCCACACCGAACGACAACCCGATGGCTCCAAGCGCTTTAGCTTCTACTACACCCTGAAGCGCAGCACGGACACGGTGCTCCCGCCGCCTTTGCTGGCCGACCCCATCCTCCGCGAACCCGTGGCCGCCGGCATTACGTTCGAGGAGATGATGGACGGTGATTACTATCCGGGTGTCGAGGTCGGGCGGGACCTGGATATTGGAAAGCTGCCCGAGGGCCAAGGCGTCAAATGCGACTTCCGCTTGAAAATGATCATCGATAATCTGGATGCCTTTGTCGAGAACCCGGATCACCGCGCTCAACCTGTCGGCACCATCCACTTCCGCGAGTTTGCGGGCAAGAAAGACGTCACTTACGAAGTGCAGGCGGATCCGCAACTGACCTTCTTCGACTACCTGAGGGAGAATCCCTCCACGCGAGAAAGTGAGATGCGTTACAGCCTTAAATTCATGGCCGACGGCAAGACCTACCTCTTGTGGGGGCTGAAGTTCATGCAACGCGACCACAGGGGGGACCTGCAGGAGGTCCTGCACGACTACACCACCCTGTACACCCGGATTTATGAGTTGAACCAGGCCGAGGGAAGCCGGAAGCAGTTGGGGGTGGCCCTGCTCAAATTCCGGACCTTTGAGGATTTAGCCGCCATAGTGAGCTTCACCGATTTCTTCCTATCCTTCCAGGTCACAGGAACCAACAACCCCTTCAAGAAGATTCAGGCCCGCAACAAGTTCAATGTCTTCACGCTGCACTTCATATTCAGGGAGTATGACCCCTTCGGTGGCGGCCCACCGGGTATCTGAGGAGTTGCGCAAAACGGTTATCGAATCTTGCCGGAGTCGGAGAACAGTAGTTGATGAAAACGAGAAAAGGAGCCTACGGAACGCCTAGTGGTCTGAGCAGAACGGAGGAGCATCTGAGGTTTTGGATGGCAATCTCGGCGTTCCTCTACTTCGGTGGCGGGTTCGTTTTCCTGTTCTTACCGCACCAGTTGCTGGAAGTGCTCGACTCATTTGCTGAGTTGTTTCATCTGGCCACCGTCCTCCCCGGCGCGATGCCTGCTGAACGTTTCTGGAACTTTCTGGCTTTCTCGATGGCGATGACGATCGCCACTGCAAGTGACGTGACCGGGGATTTTTGTACCGGGTGGAATGAGAGAGAATCCACCTGAGGA
>JBHHYX010000031.1:0-22456 GCA_046757765.1 Acidobacteriota bacterium
CAGTAAATCTTTCCCGGGTAGGAGTCGGTTGTCAACTTGACGGGCAGGCCCAGGCGGATCCGGCCCAGGTCCTTCTCGCTGATGTAAGCTCGCAGCCAGGGATGGGCCAGATCGCCGAGGGTAAGCGCGGGAGTCCCAGCCGCCAGAATTTCGCCCGGTTCAGCTGACTTAACCAGAACCACCCCATCAATGGGGGCAATGGCCAGGGCGTCGCCCAACTGGTTGTCGATCAACGCGACCTGGGCCTCAGCTCGTCTGATTTCGGCCCCGAGTGTTTCTTCCGATCGCTCATTTCTCTCGATTTCCAGGTGCCGCGCCTGGACCAGCCGAAGAGCGGCCCGCGCCGCCGCCACCTGAGCCTTGGCTGCTTCGATACGCTCCCGGCGGGGTCCTTCGACGACCAGGGCCAGCCGTTCCCGGACCTGCTTCAGAGAGGCTTCCGCGGCTTCAAAAGCGCTCTTGTACCGGTCGTAGCGCGCCCTCGAGACATCTTCGGTCTCATACAGGCTCCGGGCTCTGTGCCAGTTGCTTTCAGCCACACGATGGCGGGCTTCGGCTTGTTCGACCGCTGCCCGGGCGTCTTCCACCTCTTGACTCCTGAAACCTGCCGAAAGTTCATCCAAACGCGCTTGAGCCAGGCGCAACTCGGCCTTGCGTCGCGCCGATTCTCCTTCCATGGTGGCCTGTTGGAATCGGATCAAAGCCTCGATCTCGGAGAGGCGGGAGCGCAGGGAAGCCACCGTGGCCAGAGCCTGCTCGCGCCGCTTTTGCAGCTGGACCGGGTCCAGTCGTGCAACGATCGTACCCTGGTCGACCCGGTCCCCCTCATCCACATTCAATTCGACCACTTTTCCAGCAATCTTGAAGGCAAGCGCCACGTCGATGAGTTCGATATTTCCGGAGACGAAGATGGCGTCACCGTCGGCCCGCCGGGGCCATACCGCCCAAAGAACGGTGCCGATCAAGACGACGCCGGCCAGGGTCAGCGCTAGTAACCTGCTCCTGCTCATGCTCTAAACTCCATACGCCTGACTCCCGCCCTTGCCCGCTCGGTGGCTGCCGCAGTCCGTTAACCCGAACCCGAATTTCCCATCCTCACACTTAGGGCTCGCGCCCAGCGCTGTCCCCGCCGTGATTCCCAACCCCACCGGCCTTCGATGCTCGTCACAATTGTAGTTGAAAAGGCGACAACGGGATAATCTTCCGCAGGCTCGAACGCCCCTTCTTGGCGTCGGCGATCTCGATGCCGCCGGACTCCGGCCCCCTGGCGCCAACTCAATGAGAGCTGAGCGGAAGCGTCAGCGCCCGGCCCGATCCGGATGGCCACTCACTTACGTTCGTGATTCAGTGGCGAGGTGACCAAGTCTCCTGAGTCCGTTCAGTAGGCCACCTTTCACGCACCCCGCCAGGGGTGAAATGTTTCTACCTGAGTTGAGCTATTCTGACGGATGGGAAGCGTCAAGATGTTGTGTTTCAGCGGGTTGCGGAGAGCGCAGGCATACCCTCGAAGTTTCACCTTCGGGTGTTTCGCGGCCTGAGGCCGCTCTCACATTCTCAATCGGAGCCGTTGGCAAAGAGTTGAGGAGATGGAAGACCGGAAAGTGGGAGCCGCCTCAGGCGGCGAACAACCCCCTTGAGCGTTTCGCTTCCCCGGAGATTTCCAAGGCGGTTTGAGTCCTTGGCTGCTGACCGCCGAATTCTGAGAAATTTGCTCTCAGATGGGTTGCAGGGACGACGTGGCACACCGTTGCCCTTGCTCTGTAAACTGAACCGAAGCGTCAGCGCCCGGCCAATCCGGATGGCCACTCACTCACGTTCGTGGTTCAGTGACGGCAGAATCGCTCAACCGATGGAATCAAGATTTCAAATCTCTTTGGTCAGAATAGAACCTGGCTTTTTTCCAAATCCTTTACACGCGTCTGGATGAGAACTTCCTCGGCTCTGAGCGGGGTCAGGCGGTTGGGACCTCGGCGTGGAGCCGCTGGTAGGCGGAAGTCAATATTTGATCCACCAGATCGTGGATTTCCGAGTCCGGCCTGTTCCGGACCGTCGCAATCTCGGAAACGACCAATTGCCAGGCGCGTTCATACATTTTCTTTTCACGAAACGATAGGGCCTTCTGGAAACTGAGGAAGTAAAGACTTTGTAATACCCGGCCCACCTCCAGGATACAGCCTGTCTTCATCTTCTCGACATTGTCCTTGTAACGGTTTTTCCAGTCCTGTTCCATCTCATCGGAATCGTTTCGAAAAATCTCGAAAAGTTCATCCAGATCCGACTCCTCGGCAAGCCGGCGCAAACCAACGTTGTCGACATTGACTATCGGTATCATCAACATCGAGTGATTGGAAAGGATCTTCAGGACATAGAATTCGTCTTGGCGACCAGCGATACTTCGCCGACAGATATCCTTGACTTCACACACCCCCTGGTTGGGATAGACTACCTTGTCGCCAATGCTGAACTGCATACACACTCCCCCTCTCTCCATGAATGTACATCCAGTCTACGAGATCAGCTCGCTTTTGTCAAAATACTCAAGTGTTTGTGGATGAATGGGTTGAGCGGAAGAGTAAAGAGTGGTTCCATCTCCAGCTGGCAAAGGGACGAATCACCGACTGGAGGAGGGAAGGATGAAGCAGCGCCCGACGAAGCTCGAAGCTCGGTGGCACACTTTGGGCAAAAAAAAGCCCCAAGAGGTAAGAAAAACCCCGACACATTCCCGGAAAAAAACCCACCTCCTTGCGAAGGTCGGTTTTTTCACCAGAGAGAGCTTCTCAAGCTTGGAAAGGTTTCGTACACCTCCGAAGAAATGAACTCAACCTTGACCAAGCTTTCGCCGAGTCCGGCACAATCGACCGCCGCACACCCGAAGTTACTCGAAAGCAACTCCGTGAACGCGACCCTCTCCTGCGCCTTCGCCGACACTCTGTCCGGTCAGGCCAAACAACACAACACACCTGAGCGGCCCGAAAGCTACCCAACTGTCCTGTGCTGTTTCGAAAGTGAATCTCCACGAAAGGAGAAAATAAATCCTCTCCTTCCTCCCGCAAAAAGCGGGTTGAAGATTCACCGTCTGACCGCCCCTTCTTTCCGGCGATGACTCGACGGTAAAAGAAGCGATCTGACTTCCTAGCCGGGGTGTGTTGAAATCTTCAACCTACCCCTTGGGACAGAAACGAGTATAGCCGTCTCCAAAGTGCCTGCGAAGGACAAACTCGAAAAAAATGACCGCCTAAATACTGTGCAAAAGTGCTCGGCTACGGCTTTGAACGGGCTGTCTTGGACTTCCTGAAACGGTCCCACAGCTTATGCACAGGTTTTTCCACATGGGTGTTTGTCGCCTCAAACTGCGATTTGGAGGAGGAGATTCCACAACTGGTGTAAGAGCCGTTTTAATCGGATTCATATCGACCGATCGAATCCTCCGAGGGGGGCCACCGAGGGGGCGATCGTGTCCCACTCCGGCCCACTCCGGTGAAGCGTGGTCCGGCTTGCGGGCGGGTCCTGCAGGAAGCCCACGGAGAGTCGAGGATGCTGGACCGCAACGGGAATGGAACGCTTCTCCGGATCACTCGTCAACTTGATAGCCCGAATTTCTCACACTCGATCGTAGCGAGGCGGTGGAGATGCGCGTGGATACAAGGCGTCGCGACCGAGGGCCCCGCAGTCGTACTGGACAGTACGTCGAGGAGCCCGACGGAGCGCAACGCAGTAGACGCGGGCATATCCGTCGCCGTAGTAGACTGGGTGTGAGAGATGCGGGCTAGGGCCCGACTTGAGTGAAGAGGCAAGGCGACGACCTCATCCGCAAGAATCGCCCGACTCAGGTATGATGAAGGGGAAGCTGATGATCCGGGAGACTGCCTCACGCCCTCCATATTTCCCATTCTCGGGGTTCCCTGACCGGTCTCCGTTTCAGCCGGGAGCGGCTGTTTCGGCCCCAGCGCCATCGGTGTCCAGCCATCTCCACGGCACTTTTTCAACCGGGGCCGGGATGAGCGGGTTGGATCAGAGCTTCAGGATCGGTGGATTGCCCTAGTGGAGAGCCTTTTTGCTTTCTTTTTCAAGTACCGTCCTTTCTTCTTCAAGAAAGGCGAATGGACCTTTCAGGCCGACCGGGGTGGCTGGGAGATCACACTGGTTCTGCTGTTGTCCCTGGCTTTCGTTTTCCTGGTCTATCGTCGCAGATGGCTGACCGCGGCCACGCCCGCCGGGTGGAGCCTTGTCGGATTGAGGACGGCTTTCTTCCTTCTGCTCCTCTTCATCGCGATGCGACCCAGCCTGGTCCTCTCCAGCCTGGTTCCGCAGGAGAACGTTTTAGCTCTGCTGGTGGACAACTCGAGCAGCATGGGCATCCCTGACGGCAACGAGGCTCGTGGCGCCCCCGTCGTCGACCTGCTGTCGCGGGACTCGAACTTCGTGGGCGCCCTGGAGGCGAAGTTCTATTTGCGTTTCTTTCGTTTCAGCCGCCAGGCTCAGAGTCTGGAGGCTCCCCTCACTTTGGACTGGAGCGGAGATCAGACCAACATTGTAGCCGGCCTGGAGCGCATTCTGGCGGAAACCAAGAACCTGCCGCTGGCCGGAATCGTCCTCTTCAGCGACGGTTCGGACAACAGCTATCGGGGTTTCAAGGAAGTCCTGGCGGCACTCCAGGCTCGCCGGATTCCGGTTCACACGGTCGGTTTGGGTCCGGAAAGCCTCCAGCCGGACATTGAAATGACCCAGGTGAGTACAGCTCGGGTTGTCCTTCCGGAGTCGGTGACCTCGGCTCGGGTGACCTTTCGCCAAAACGGCTTTGGGGGGAACCGCGGTCGACTGGAGGTCCGGGAGGGCAGTGTACTGGTCCAGTCCAAAGAAGTTTATTTTCCTCGCGGCTCGGAGACACTCCACACCGAGGTCACCTTCACGCCCCAATCGGAGGGGGTCAAGACCTACCAGTTCACCTTGGAGCCGCTGAAGGGCGAGCGCATCCAGCAAAACAACTCCCGCACAACGATTGTGGAAGTCCGCAATCTCAAGCCGCGCATTCTTTACGTTGAAGGACACCCGCGTTGGGAGTACAAGTTTATTCGCCAGGCCGTGTCGGGGGACAAACATCTCCATCTGGAAACGCTTCTGCGCACGGCGATGAACAAGTTTTACCGCCAGGGGATTGAGGAAGAAACGATTCTGGCGGCCGGCTTTCCTTCTGAGCGGGAAGAACTGTTTCAGTATAGAGGCCTCATTTTTGGGAGTATTGAATCCTCCTTTTTTACTTATCCGCAACTGGAACTGGTGCGGGACTTTGTGAGCAAGAGGGGGGGCGGCTTGCTGATGCTGGGCGGGGACTCTTCTTTCGCCGCCGGGAAGTTTCAGAACACCCCCATTGAACAGGTCCTCCCCGTCTGGCTGCAGGCGGGCAATGAGCAATCCCGTGCCTCGCTGTACGCCCAGGGGCTGGGTGAATTTCTTTTGACTCCACACGGGGAGCGCCATCCGGCTCTCCAGTTGACCCCGGAGGCCGAGCCGAATGGCAAGGCATGGAAGGCCATGCCGCCCGTTACGGACTGGAACCTGGTTCGAGGACTCAAACCGGGGACCACCGTGCTGGCTCGACTGGGCTCATCGTCCTCCACTGGAGCAGGCAACCAAGCTCTACTGGCGTTCCACCGTTTTGGCCGAGGTCAGGGAGTGGCGCTGCTGACGGGAAGCAGTTGGCGCTGGCAAATGCTGCAAGACTCGGAGAACCTGAACCACCAGAAGTTCTGGAGACAAGTGTTGCGCTGGCTGGTCAGCCTGGCCAAGGATCCGGTCTCGGTGGAGGCGGAAAGAGAGATCTATTCCCGAAACGAGCCTGTTCACATCCGAGCGGAAGTCATGGACGAGTCATTCAACCAGATTAATGACGCGCGAGTCAAAGCGGTTGTGACCGAGCCCAACGGAACCGTTTCCGAGTTGCCTCTGCGCTGGAGCGCTCGAGAGGACGGGGTGTATGAAGGCGAGTGGACCGCCGGTGAAGACGGTCTCAGCGAGATCAAAGTCACCGCCCGGGGCAAGTCGGAGGGCAAGCGGGTCGAGTACGGCACCGCCGCCTCCTCCTTCCTGACCTCGACGGGCGTTCGGGAGTATTTCGATGCGGCCCAGAAAAAAGACTTCCTGCAACGGCTGGCTCGGGAAACGGGTGGAAATTACTATACGTTGGATGATGTCGCGAACTTGCCCGAAGAGATCGTCTATTCCCAGAAGCAGGCTTCCAGGGTGGAAGTTCTAGATCTCTGGAACATGCCGGTCAACCTTTTGCTCCTGTTGAGTCTGTTGATCGGTGAATGGGTGCTGAGAAAGAAGCATGGCGCAATCTGAGTCTGGGAGAATCCTCCTGAAAGGGCCCTCGGGGCTCTCCACAAGGCGCGCGGAATACAACGGTGCTATCCGTCTCCTCCTTTGTTGGCTGGCTGCCGGGCTGGCTTTGACGAATGCGCAAGCATCCGACTCGACCTCTTCCTGCATTGTCATTAACGGTCTTGGGGGGATGCCAGAATACGAGGAGACCTTTCTCAAGTGGTCCGGACAAGTGGGTGAGCTGTTTCGAAAGTCGAAGAGCAGGGTCTATAGTCTGGATGGCGGCGTGCAAGAGCGAGATCAGATTCTGCAAGTCTTCCGGGAAGTGGCTCGCTCCGCCCCTTCCAACAGTTCCGTGTGGCTGTTTCTCGTCGGCCACGCCAACTATGACGGGTCCCATTACAAGTTTCACATTCGAGGCCCCGATCTGACAGATGATGATTTGAAGCATTTTCTGGATTCCTTCAAGACACAAAAAGTGCAAGTCATCGCCGCCACCAGCGCCAGTGGAGCCCTGCTCCCGGTCTTGAAGGGCGCCAACCGAGTCGTGGTGACAGCGACCCGGAATAGTCAGGAGCGACAACCGCCCCTCTTCATGTCGTTTTTTCTACAGGCCGTGAATTCCGCCCAAGCTGATACGGATAAGAATGGCAAAGTTTCCCTGCTGGAGGCTTTTCTTTCCAGCCGGAAACAGGTCGCCGACTGGTTCAAGAGTAAGGGGCGGCTGCAGACAGAGCACGCCGTGCTGGACGACCATGCCGAGGTCCGTCTCAGCGCCGACAAGAAGAGCTCGGAAGCGGTCCTGGCCCCGGGGCTTTTGTCTTCCCTGGCCTATCTCTCCACCCCCCCTGAGACGGCGTATCGGTCGCTTGAGGCCAAGGCGCTGGCGGGCGAGAAAGCCACCTTGGAACGGGAAATAGAGGCTCTCAAGTTTCGAAAGAAGGAACTGGCTGAAGCGGACTACTATCAGAAGCTCGAGCAATTGCTGATCAAACTGGCTCAACTCAACGAGAAGATGGCCAAATTGGAGGTTGGGAAGTGACCACTCGCGGACTTTCGGTGTCCAGCCTCCTGACCCTGTTGGTCCTGCCCCTCTGGCTTCTCTCCCAGGGCGAGGCAGAGGAGGGCGGAGCGCTTCTCACCCGGGTCCATCGCCTGATGCAGGAGGGGAGCTACCGGCAGGCGGAAGAGCTCCTGACCCAGGCTGCCGACTCCCGGGCTTTGAGGCTCCGGGTCGAGTTGGCCCAGCGCCGGGGTGACAGAGCGGCCGCCCGGGACTTCGCCCGCCGAATCCTCAGCCACTACCAGCAGGGTCGCCTTCGGACCTCTCGTGACCTGGCTCAGGCCGCCTTTGCGGCCTGGCAGCTGGACCGCTGGCATGAGGCCAATGATCTTTTCATGGAAGGGGCCAAGCAGTCTCCGGTCTCCGCTGTTCTTTATGTCGATTGGGGCAATCTGTATTTGCAGAAATACAATCCGGCTGAAGCCGAGACCATTTTTCGGGACGCCCTCAGTGCCCCGGAAGAAATGTCTCCTCCCGCCAGGTGGGGGAGAGCCGACGCCTATCTTGGATTGGCCCGTGCCTTGGATGCCCAGAGCAAGCCGGGAGTCGAAGAAGCGCTCGAAGAGGCCGCCCAACTGAAGCCTGACAACCTGGACGTCATCAGTTTTCATGTGGTGCTGGCCTTGCGCGACGGGGCCTGGAAGGAAGGGAAGCGCTGGCTGAAAAAAGGGTTGCGAATCAACAAGCGATACCTGCCGCTGCTGGAACTCCAGACCGCCTACGACTATTTCACCAACAAGCCCAAGAGGTTCCAGAAGAGCCAGGAGAGAGTCCTGGCGATCGATCCGGCGGATGGCGATCTTTTCGAACTCCTGGGAGACCTTTGTATGCCCAGACGGCGGTTGGAGGAAGCCATCGAGTTTTACCGCAAAGCGGTGGCCCTCAACCCCAGACAGTGGTCTGCCCTGGCCTCGCTGGGCATCAACCTGCTCCGGGTGGGGCGGGAAGTCGAGGGGAGAGAGATCCTGGAACGTGCCTACGCCAATGATCCCTTCAACATTTGGACTCTCAATACCCTGCGCCTCCTGGACAGCTTTGATCGTTTTGAAGGCTTTGAGACCTCTCACTTCAGGGTCAGAATCTCAAAGAAAGAGATCCGGGCGCTTCGACCCTATGTCTCGGACCTCCTCGAGACCAGCCTTTCCACCCTGACCCAAAGGTACAATCACCCGATCAGCGGCCACTACGTGTTCGAAATGTACCCGGATCACGAGGACTTTGCGGTTCGCACTTTGGGGCTTCCAGGATTGGGTGCGCTGGGGGCGACATTCGGCCGAGTCGTGGCCATGGATTCTCCTTCGGCCCGCCCCCAAGGGAACTTCCATTGGGGCTCCACTTTGTGGCATGAGATGGCCCATGTGGTCACCCTCTCTCTCAGCCGCAACCGAGTACCCAGGTGGTTCACTGAAGGCCTCTCCATGATGGAGGAGCGTCTGGCCGGGCCGGGCTGGGGAGATTTCCTCACTCCCGGTTTTGTGAAGGCCTATGAGGATGAGAAACTGCTTCCCCTGGCTGAGCTGAACAGCGGGTTTGAGCGACCACAGTTTGCAGGGCAGGTCCAACTGAGCTATCTCCAGGCCGGCTGGGTTTGCGACTTTCTGGCGGCCCGGCACGGGATCGACAAGATTCGGGCCATGCTGGTGGCCTTTGGCCAGGGCGAAACCATGGAGAAGGTGTTTGAGAAGGTTCTGGGGGCTTCGGTTGAAGCTGTCGACAAGCAGTTCCGCCAGGAGATGGATCGGACTCTGAAGCCTCTGGTTTCCCGTTTGAAGCCCCCGGAGAAGCTGGAGGTGGGCAACGAAAAACTGGAGCTCAAGCTGCTTCAAAGCGCCGTGGAGAGTCATCCTCAAAACTATCCGCTCAACCTGGCCGTGGCCCGAAAGCTGATGGCCGCACAGCGAGAAGAGGAAGCCGTCCCCTACCTGCAACGAGCTATCCAGATCTTCCCTTTTGCGGCCGGCAGAAGCAGCCCCTATGCGCTTCTGGTGGAAATCTACCAAAAGGCCGATGAGAAAGAGAAGTGGGTTGAAGTGCTGCAGGAATGGTGGGAAACGGCCCCCCATTTCGGCGACGTCGGATTGAAGTTGGCCCGTTTGCTGGCATCCGGTGGACGAACTGAGAAGGCCATCGAGGTTCTTGAACAAGTCATGTTTGTCGATCCTCTGGAGCGAAAGCCGCATCAAATGCTGGGGAAGCTCTACCTGGAAGTGGGAGCGGCCGCCCCAGCGGTTCGCGAATTCCGGGTTCTGCTGGCGCTGCAGCCGCCCGACCTGGCCGCGGCCCATTACTGGCTGGCTGAATCGCTGGAGCTGAGCGGCGAGGCGGAGGCCGCCAGACAAGAGGTGCTTCGGTCCCTGGAGATTGCGCCCACTTTTCGAGAAGCCCAAAGATTGCTTCTCAGACTGGCGAAAAGATGAAAAGGTTCGTCCTCACAGTGCTGGTGCTGGCGATCTGGGGGAGTCTCTCTCCCGCCTGGAGTGACGTCGATTCGAGTCGGGATCCGAACGACCCGAATCTGTTCCAGTTTGTGCGTATCCGCTACCATGATTACGGGGGGGCCTTCGGCTCCATGCGATGGGGAAACGGCCCGCCCTGGATGCACGACTACCCCCGGGCCGAGCGGAACTTCCTGAAGATTCTGTTGGAAGTCACCAGCATTGAAACGACTCCCGAGTCTTTCCTGATACTCGACATGGAGGACCCGCGAATCATGGAGTATCCTTTCCTGTATGTGAGCGAACCCGGCTACTGGAATGTCACCTCCAAAGAGGCCGTCAACTTGCGGGAATACTTCCGGCGAGGCGGTTTTGTTCTCTTTGATGACTTTCGAGGCCAGGACGACTGGAATAATCTGGTGTCGGCGATGAAACAGGTCCTTCCCGACCGGAGCTTTCGCCGGCTCACGCTCGAAAGCCCTGTTTTCCAGTGCTTCTATAACATTGAAAGCCTGGATGTGGTGCCTCCCTACGCGGTACCCGGCCAGCCCGCTTTTTATGGCTTGGGTGACGACCAGGGTCGGCTCCAGGCGGTTGCCAATCTGAACAACGACATCGGTGAGTACTGGGAATGGTCGGATGAGTCGATCAATCCCATCAGCTTCACCAACGAAGCCTACAAATTCGGGATCAATTACGTCATCTATTCGTTAACTCATTGAAGCCCTTGAACAGGCGACTCCCAGAAAAGAGTGTTGAATGCAACAAGCGAGTCCGATTGAGAATGACCAGGTAGGGGAACTGATCGAGCGCATGCTCCACTCGCAAGAGCAGGTTCTGGAACAGCTGCGAAAAGTCATCGTGGGCCAGGACGACGTAGTCGAGCAGGTCCTGATCTCACTTTACGTGAGCGGGAATTCGATTATCACCGGATTCCCGGGTCTGGCCAAGACCCTCCTGATCAGCAGCATCTCGGAGACGTTGGGGCTTTCCTTCAGCCGAATCCAGTTCACGCCGGATCTGATGCCGGCCGATATCACCGGCACTGAGATCATCGAAGAGGACCGCTCTACCGGCAAGCGACATCTGGAGTTTGTGCCCGGCCCCATCTTCGCCAATCTGGTTCTGGCCGATGAGATCAACCGCACTCCTCCCAAGACCCAGGCTGCCCTGCTGGAGGCCATGCAGGAGAGACGGGTCACGGTAGGGCGCAAGACGTTCCAGCTGGAGGCGCCGTTTACGGTCATGGCCACTCAGAATCCGATCGAGCTGGAAGGCACCTATCCCCTGCCCGAAGCGCAACTCGACCGCTTCATGTTCAACATCCTGATCGGTTATCTGGAGGAGGACGAGGAGATTGCCGTGGTCAACCAGACCACCGGCTCTGCCTCTGCAACCATCGAAGCAGTCGTGACGAGCGCTGAACTATTGCGCTACCAGGCACTGGTGCGACAGATTCCAGCCAGCGAGGACGTGACCCGCTATGCCGTGCGGCTGTCCAGAGCCTCTCGCCCCGGTGATCCGCTTGCTCCCGATTTCATCAACGAATGGGTCAGTTACGGAGCCAGTCTCCGGGCCGCCCAGTTCATGATCCTGGGGGGCCGGGCCCGTGCCCTTTTGAGAGGGCGCTTCAACGTCGCGGTGGAGGATGTCCGAGCTTTGGCCAGGCCGGTCTTGCGCCACCGGATTCTCAGCAACTTCCAGGCGGAGTCAGAGAAGATCACCACTGACGACATCATTGGACGGCTGCTCGAGAAAGTGACACCGCCTCAATCGGGACTCTGAAAGGGAGACCGGGATCGGCTGCCGGGTGAGGCGGTGGTTCTGCCCGCGACCGCATGTCTTACGAGGGGTTGTAAGCGAGGCGCTGGAAGCGCCGCCCTGACAAGACGTGACGGCTGTGGGCGACGGTCGGTCGAGGAGGCCGAGGCCGGCACCGCAGTCTGCAGGCACGATTTCGCCGATGGAGGAGACAGTTTGAGAAAAATGCGGGCAGGCGTGGCAATGGCTGAGACGATGCATGACGAGGAGGTGAGCCCAGCTTGACCATTCCCAGTCCAATCGATTCGATCAAGCACTCTGAATCCGCGTGCCGCTTTATCGATCCCGTTGTGCTTTCCCGTATCCGAGGCCTTTCCCTGGTGGCCAGGACAGTTGTCGAAGGGTTCATCTCCGGCCTGCACCGCTCCCCCTACCATGGATTCAGCATGGAGTTCGCCGAGTACAGAGCCTATACACCCGGAGACGATATCCGGAGTGTGGACTGGAAAGTCTACGCGAGAAATGACAAGTTTTTTGTCAAGAAGTACGAAGGGGACACCAACACCCAACTGTATCTTCTGCTGGACTGCAGCAAGAGCATGGCTTTTTCCAGCCACGCCCTCTCCAAGCTCGATTACGGCCGTTTCCTGGCCGCCTCGCTGGCCTATTTAGCCCAACGGCAAAAGGATGCGGTGGGACTGCTCACGTTTGACTCCCAGGTGCTTCGATACACGCCGGCGCGAATTCGCCGCGGCCAGTATCAGATGATCCTGCACCACTTGAACGAAACGAGGGCGGGACGACTGACGGATGTCAGTGCCGCCATCAGGGATCTGGCCAGGTTCACTCGGAAACGCAACCTGGTTGCGGTGATCAGCGATTTCTACCAGGATCCGGAAGAAGTCGCAAAGGCGCTCCGAATCTTTCAGCTCAGAGGCAATGACCTGATTCTGTTCCACCTGCTCGATCCGGTGGAGCTGGATCCTCCTTTCTCAAAGGTGTCCACTTTGGAGGACATGGAGTCCGAGGAACGCCTGACCTATGTTCCAGAGTCCCGAGAGCGCTACCTGAAGCGGCTCCGCCAGCACATTCACCGTTTGAGACGGGAAAGCGCCGCCATCAACATTGACTACGAGTTGATTGGCACCGATCAACCCCTTGATCGAACGCTGCACCGGTATCTGACGGCGCGGGCCAAGAAGTTCTAGGAGTCGCAACGAGGCGACGGGATTCGAGGCCGAAGTCTGGGCCTCGTTCCAGGGGAGCGTGATGCAATTCTTGAACCCTCTCTTTTGGCTTGGCGCCCTGGCGGTTGCCGCTCCGGTCCTGATCCACCTGGTGCACAAGGAAAAGAGCACCCGCATCCCCTTTGCCTCCCTCATGTTGATGCCGCGGGTCCCGGTCAAGCAGATGCAGCGGCGACGCCTGAAGCACCTTTTTCTGCTTCTCCTCCGCTGCCTCGGAATCCTGTTTCTGGTGGGGGCGTTTGCGGGACCCGTTGCCACGGGTGACTGGCTCAGCAAAGTGAGTCCGCTGAGCGCGCGCTCGGTCCTGATCCTGATCGACCATTCTTTGAGCATGTCCCGCCCGGGAGTCTGGGCGCGGGCCCTGGAGGCGGCCGAAGCAAAGATTCGTTCCCTGGCTGATTCGGACGAGGGACTTCTCGTTCAGTTCGGAGAAAAGGCCGAAGTGGTCTCATTGTGGGAAGAGGGTCCGGGACCGCTGCTGCAAGCGCTCAAGACCCGGATCACCCCCTCCTTCGAGTCGACGTCTTACTTGCAGGGCCTGCGCCTGGCTGTGGACCAGTTCGAGGGCAAGCGCAAAGGCAGCAAGCAGATCTACCTCATTACCGACCTCCAGCGGACCGGTTTGAGCGCCACTCAAGGCTGGAAGGTCCCCCCCGACGTGGACGTCGAGCTGGAAGACGTGGGACAAGAGAACTCCAACCTTTTTGTCCAGGAAGTGCGCGCGGAACGGGATCTTTTCTCCAAAGCCTATCCCCATCCGATCTTGGCTCGGCTGGCCGCCAGTCCCCCCCAGCCCCTGAAGGGGGAGGCGCAGCTGTTTATCGAGGAGAAACTGGTGGATCGGCAATCCTTTCAGCTCAGCGAGGAAGGGACGGCTCAGGTCACGTTTGGGCGTCTGGACTTTGACGAGGGTCCTTCTCGAGGAAGAATAGTCGTTGAAAGCGGCGATCCTCTGCCCCAGGACAACGTCTCTTATTTTGTGGTGGAACGAAAAAGCCCGCGCAAGGTCCTGCTGTTCTCCCCCCGGGGAAGGAGTTCCGCACTTTATCTGCGCAGCGCCCTGTCGGCCGGAGCCAACCTTCCCTTTCAGGTGGAAGTCTCAGCACAAATCCCGCCGGCACTCAACCTGGAGAGGACGCCGCTGGTGATTCTGAATGACTTGAAGACTCCACCTGGACGCTCGTTGCTCGAGCCCTTCGTCGAGCAAGGGGGCAGCCTGATTCTGGTGCTCGGGAGCAATGTCCGCAGCGAGGTTTACAACCGCCGCTGGAAGGGATTTCTTCCGGCCCAGCTGGTGGAGCGCCATTTTGTGCGCTCGCGGGCCAAGCCATTCACTTCCATGACCCGGATCAGCTGGGATCACCCCGTCTTTCAGGTCTTCCGGGACGTGCACAAAGCCGCCATCGCGGACACTCAGTTCTACAGTTACTGGCGTCTCCAGCCTGGCCGTGACGCTTCAGTCCTGGGGCGCTTTGACGAGGGAGACGCCGCCCTCGTCGAGCGACTCCACGGCCAGGGAAGGATCATGGTCTTCGCTTCATCCGTGAATCCCGTCTGGACCGATTTTCCGATGCGGTCCGCCTTCGTTCCATTCTGGCAACAGATGGTCCAGTATGCGGGGGGGTGGAAGGCGACGCCGGCCGCTTTTCGGATTGGCCAGGTTCTTCCCGCCCCGGGAAGCGCCGGTCCGGGTCGCTCCATGGCTTGGAGTGTTCTCGATCCGGCGGGAAGGAGGGTCACCGGCCTGGAAGAGCGAAATCCCGCGGCTGTTCCGTTGGAGAGGCCCGGATACTATGAGATCAGGAATAATAAAGGGACGGATTGGGTGGCTGTGAACCTTCCCCCGGCCGAGTCGGATCTGACGCGAATCGCCGCCCGGGAGATGCTGGCTGTCTTTGTGCCGGGCGGCCAGTCGCGGGTGGCGGGTTCAGCCGGCACGGCGACCATTGGGAAAGCGGAAAGGAAACAGCCGATCTGGGGGTTGTTTCTGCTGTTGGCCGCTCTGGTGCTGGCCGCCGAGTCCTCTGTAGCCAACCGCACTCCGGCCGCCCATGGAGAGAAGCACGTAGTGAGCCGATGATCTAGAATGGAGAAGGAGGGCGGCCAAAGACCGGCTGCCGCCGGAGGTCTCCGGACGGGAGCCCAACCCCCGGAACAGGTGAGACGATGAGAACAGCCCCACATTTTTTGTCCCCCATCGCTCGGGTTCGCCGCAAGCTCCAGGCGGAGCGACTGGTGAAGGGAATGGCTCTGGTCCTGGGCTTCTTTCTGGCCGCCTCATTGCTTTCCAGTTATCTGTTGGCGGAGAGCAATTTTTCAGACAGCTCTGTTTTCTGGACCCGACTCATCGGGGCGGTCCTGCTGCTGGGCCTGTGCTTGAAGTTTCTGCTCTTGCCGGCTGTCCGCCGACCTTCTCATCGCCGGGTGGCACGCTTCTTGGAGGAACAGTACCCTCAACTCGAGGAGCGGCTCTCCACCGCCATCGAGATGGAGCGTTCCGCTGCCCGAGTGCATCCCGGAATTCGGAAACTGCTCCGGCTGGATGCGGAACGGAAGCTGAGAAGAATCGCCCAGCCCAGGCTCTTCCATCCCCGGGCCAGTCTTCTCTCCTTGTTGGGGGTCGCGGTCTCCCTGCTGGTGTTTCTAGTCCTTTTCTTCGGGGGCCCCGGCGCTTATCGCTACAGCCTCGACAAACTGCTTCGAGGGTGGAACGACTCCCAGCCTCCCCTCTATTCCATTGTGGTGCAACCCGGCGACGCCAAAGTGGTTCGGCACGCGGATGTCGAGATCCGCGCCTCTCTGAACGGATTTCTGTCCCCGCAAGTCAAACTGTTGGTCAAGTACGAAAAGCAGCCCGATTGGGAAGAGGCCGCCATGCGCCCCGATCCCAAAGGAAACGAGTTCGTTTTTCTCTTCTTCGATGTGCGCGACCAGATCGATTATTACGTGGAGTCCGACGGTATTCGCTCCGATACCTATACCCTCACGGTATCCGACATTCCCACCGTCGAACAGCTCAAAATCACATTGAACTTCCCCCGCCACACCGGGCTGCGGCCCGAAGTCAAGGAGAACGATGGGGACATCCGAGCTTTGACCGGGACGCGGGCGGAATTCGTCATCAAAACGGATCAGCCGGTCCGCAACGCGACCCTCAAACTGGAAGACGGAGAGGACATTGGCTTGCAGGTCGTTTCCCCCCGGGAGTTGAAGGGAGAACTCAAGATCGGCCACGATGACTTCTACCGGATCCATCTCGAGAACGAAGAGGGGGTTTGGAACCCGGGCTCCGACGAGTACCTCATCGAAGCCCTGATCGATCAGCCTCCGACGGTCTCTCTCACCCGCCCGGGCCGGGATAAGAAAGTCACCAACCTGGAGGAAGTCTTCACTCAGGTGAAGGCCGAGGATGATTATGGCATCCGGTGGCTCGACCTTCGCTTTTCGGTGAATGGCGAAGCCGAGCAGCAGGTGAAGCTCGACATTCCCCGAGGCTCCCGATCTGTGACCAGTTCCCACACCTTCTACCTGGAGAATTTCGAGCTGCAACCCGGCGACTTTATCTCCTACTTTGCTGAGGCCGCGGATGCCCTGACTGTGTCGCGCACCGACATTTATTTTCTGGAAGTGGAGCCCTACGATCGCGAGTACTACCAGTCTCAGCAGTCGGGAGCGGGCGCTGCCGGCTCCAACCTGATCCTCTCCAAGCTTCAGAAGGAGATTATCTCTGCCACATTCAACGTGATCCGGGAGAAAAACCATTCCTCATCCAAGGACTACGAGGAGAATGTCCAGACCATCGCCTTGATGCAACAGCAGTTGAAACAGCAGGCGGAGGCGATTGTGGCCCGCATCGAGCGCCGCGGCGCCGCCACCTCGGGGCCCATGTTTCAGGGGATGGTGGAGCGTCTGACCGAGGCCGTGTCTCACATGGAAACAGCCTACCAGCAACTGAACCAGTTGCACCCCAAAGAGGCCTTGCCGCCGGAACAGAAGTCTTTTCAGCAGCTGCTGAGAGCGGAATCGCTCTTCAAGGAGATTCAGATCTCCATGGGGCAGGGTCAGGCCGGGGGAAGCAACGCCTCGGCGGAGGACCTGGCCGACCTGGTGGATCTGGAATTGGACAAGACCAAGAATCAATACGAGACCCTCCAGCAGAATCGCCAGATGAATCGGGAGCGGGCGCTTGACGAGGCGGCTGAAAAGCTGAAGGAACTGGCCCGCCGCCAGCAGCAGGAAGCTGAGCGGCGGCGGCGCCAGGCCACGAGAAGCTCTTCCGGGGCCGGCAGCTCCTCCCAGGATCTGGCCGACGAAGTGGAGGAGCTGGCGCGCCAGTTGGATCGGCTCTCTCGCCGAGAGAGAGATCAGCAGCTCAATGCATTGAGCCGAAAGCTGAGACAAGCTGCTCGGGATCTGCGCCAAAGCGGGTCGGCGCAAAATGCGCAGGAAGCTCAAATGCGGGCGCAACGCGCTCTGGAGCGACTCCAGCAGGCCCGTGACCAGCTCAACCGGCAGCGCGGCTCTGAGCTGTCCCAGACGATGGATCGACTAGCGGATCAGTCACGGCAGCTGTCCCAGCGCCAGGAAGAAGTCCTGCGGCAGATGGAGCAACTGGAGGCCCGCCAGAAAGCCCAGCAGGTCGACAACGACTTCATCAATCAGATGGGCGCTTTGATGCGCCGGAAGGGGGAGCTTCAGGAAGATGTGCAGCGGCTGGAGAGCGATCTCCACGAGACGGCCCGCCGTTTGGCGTCTAAAGAACCCGATGCCTCACGAAAGTTGAAGGCGGCTGGCATTGGAGTGCGAGACCACCGCACCATGGAAAAGATGCAGGAGAGTTCGGATCTGCTCAGGCGGCTGTGGACGACCATGGCCCGCCAGCGAGAAGAGAGCGTCTCCGGCGATCTACGACAACTGGCCGATCAGATCGAGCAGGCCAGACGAGCCTTTGCACCCGGCGGCCACTCCAGCCCCAGGGAGAAGGGTGAGCAGGCGCTCAACCAGATCGGCAACCTGGTCGAGAACCTGGAGTCTCTGCGGCAGCGCCTCTCCCGGCAGCGACCGGGAGAGCAGGGTGCCCGGGGGGAAGAAGGAAATCAGGGCGAGCAAGGCACCCGCAGCCCCAGCGGAGGGCGGAATCCGGAGCAGCAGGCAAGTCAGGGCCGGTCCCCCCAACAGGGAGAACAAGCGGGCGGGCAACAGGGCCGACAATCGGGACAGTTGGGAAGAGAGCTCAACCGGCAGGGCCGGCCCGTTCAGGCGGGCGGAGCCGACGCCGGCCCCCCCAGTCAAACCGTCGGTTCCAATCGGTCCGCCCAGAGGGCCAGTTCCTTTGCCAACTCCTCCGGCATCAACCCCCAGCAGGTGCGCCGAGAGTGGCAGGAACGGGTTCGGGACGCCGAGAGGCTGCGCGACCTCATGCGGAGAGTCGACCCGCCCACCGCCCGGGAGCTGGCAGCTCTGGCACGCCGGATGCGCCAGCTCGATGCCCGCCGCCTTCTCGACAATCCCAAGGAGATCGCAGCCCTCAAAGCCCAGATCATCGATGGTTTTCGCCAGCTCGAGCTGGAGATGTATGGCAGACTCAAGCAAGAGAAGGACGGACAATTGCGCCTGGCCTACGAGGACGAAATCCCTCCCCAGTTCCGAGAGAGGGTTGAAGAGTATTACCGAACTCTGGCCGGAGAACGAAAACCCTGACGAAACCGCGGGTGGGCCTCTCTTGCGATACCCACGTGAACCGGCATCCAGCGAGGAGGATTCACAATGACTCAATGGTACTTCAGCTACGAAGGGCGTCAGGAAGGTCCGTTCGATCAGCAGCAGGCGACCCAAAAGGCCCGCTCCAATCCCAACGGCCATGTCTGGCGGCAGGGCTTTGTCGAGTGGCTTCCCATTTCACAAGTGGCCGAATTCAGCCTGTCTCCGACCGGCGACACGCCGCCTCCCCCCTCCAGTACCCTGACGGCGGACGATATCGATTTCAAGATCTTTGGCCAGGAGATGCAGTTCGTTGAGGTGGAACTGGATCCCGGTGAGAGCGCTGTCGCCGAAGCCGGCGCCATGATGTACAAGGATGCCACGGTCCAGATGGAAACGGTGTTCGGCGACGCCTCGCGCTCCACCAAAGGCGGTTTCATGGATAAGCTGCTGGGAGCGGGAAAGCGTCTGCTGACGGGTGAAAGCCTGTTCATCACGGTCTTTACCCAGGGCGGAAGCGAGAAGGGCAAGGTGGCCTTTGGAGCTCCTTATCCCGGCAGCATCATCCCCGTCACCTTGAGCAATATCGGTGGAAGGCTGATCTGCCAGAAAGACAGTTTTCTATGCGCCGCCAAGGGCGTCTCCATCGGCATCTACTTCCAGCGTAAGATCCTGACCGGGTTGTTTGGTGGCGAAGGCTTCATCATGCAGAAGCTGGAAGGGGACGGGCTCGTCTTTGTCCATGCCGGGGGCTGCGTGATGGAAAGAAGTCTGGCCCCGGGTGAAGTGCTGCACGTGGACACCGGGTGCGTGGTGGCCTTTCAGGACAGCGTCGATTTCGACCTCCAGCAGGTGGGTGGCATCAAATCGGCGCTCTTCGGGGGCGAGGGACTCTTCTTTGCCACCTTGCGGGGACCGGGCAAGCTCTGGCTCCAGTCGCTTCCCTTCTCCCGCCTGGCCGGTCGAATGCTGGCCGCGGCGCCAAAAGGCGGCGGCAAGCGAAAAGGTGAGGGCTCGATCCTGGGCGGTCTGGGAGACCTGATCGATGGGGACAGCTGGAGCTGAGGCCAGGAGACATCGGCTTGGAGCCGAGGGTGGTAACCTAGTACAATGCGGTCTTGCGCCGGAGTGGCGGAATTGGCAGACGCACCAGACTCAAAATCTGGCGGGGCTTTACACCCCGTGGGGGTTCGACTCCCCCCTCCGGCACCACCGGCTCCGGGGCCGGAAATCCCAAGGACCCAAGCCCAATTCCCAGCCTGGCAAACGGTGTGTGGACCCCCGGTCGCTAGCCCGGATTTTCTCACACTCGATCGTAGCGAGGCGGTGGAGATTGCGTGTGGATACAAGGCGTCGCGACCGAGGGCCTAGCAGTCGCACTGGACAGTACGTCGAGGAGCCCGACGGAGCGCAACGCAGTAGACGCGGGCATATTCGCCGCCGTAGTAGATTGGGTGTGAGAAATGCGGGCTAGAAGGGGCCACCGGGTGTCCCGGCCCTTGCGGACCGGCTACTCGAATGTCGGCCCTTCGGGCCTGGAGATGCGGAGGGGGCCTCCTGCCGCCTCGCCGGGCCTGTGGGAACCGAGGTTCCGCCAAACCTTCGGCGAACGCAAGCGCTTGGCCAGTGGCAGGCGCGTTGCGTCGAGCTCGGTATCGGGATTCGGTATCGGTACCGCTATCGGTGATCGGCATCATGCCTAATGTTCCTCGCCATTGCAGTCGACAGCGACTGCAATGGCAGATACCGATTCCGATGAAGAGCCGGCCAACCACGCCGCTCGCAGTTGAGGTTTTTTTCGCACCCATCTCCCAGGCCCGGGGGGCCGGGTGGATCGCTCTCCCCCTGGCGAGGGGCGCATTCTGCTACTTGACCCGGGCAATCGACTACATGTACGCTGCATGCATGCCCACAAAAACCATTTCAATAGACCTGGAAGCCTACGAAAGGCTAGCGCGCGCGCGACGCCACCCGAAGGAGTCGTTTTCGCAGGTCATCCATCGAGCGGTCTGGGAGGATGAGGGGAGAACCTGTGGCGCGCTCCTGGAGGCGCTGAGTGAGATGCCGCCGATGTCTGAAGAGGCGATTCGATTGCTGGAAGCGGCCCAAGGGCAGGATCGGCCGCCGGAGACGAGATGGCGGAGCGACTGAGCTTTGACACGACTTTCCTCATCGATCTTCAGAAGGAGAAAAGAGAGGGTCACGAGGGGCGGGCGCATGCCTTCCTCAAGGATCGTGCGCGGGCCGGGATCTTCCTCAGCTCAGTCGTCGTTGGTGAGTTCGCCGAGGGCTTTGCCAGCCCCTACGATCCGGCACTGCGGCGTATCGTCACCGGTGTGGCGATACTGGACATTGACCCCGAGGTCAGCCTGATCTACGCAGAGAACACCCGCCGCCTCAGACTGGCCGGTCGGCTCATTGGCAGCAATGACCTTTGGATCGGATGTTGTGCCCTTCGAAATCAAATGCCCTTGGTCACCCGCAATGGGGACCATTTCAAGCGGCTCAAGGGGCTCCAGATCATCGAGTATTGACTCTCCTCACGAACCGTACAGGAAGCGCTCCATGGTGTTGTTGTTTAGTTGACGGACCGGTTAAAAAGCCGCAAACAGCCGTTGGCCGTCCAAAATGTTTTCCCCCGAGTAATGGCAGACTCCTGGCGGGCGGCTAGCCCGAATTTCTCACACTCGATCGTAGCGAGGCGGTGGAGATGCCCGTGGGTACAAGGCGTCGCGACCGAGGGCCCCGCAGTCGTACTGGACAGTCCGTCGAGGAGCCCGACGGAGCGCAACGCAGTAGACGCGGGGCATATCCGGCGCCGTAGTAGATTGGGTGTGAGAAATGCGGGCTGGCGCGGGCACCCGCGTGCTCAAGGGATGGCAGGAACGAAGGGAGAAAAACGCTCCGTCCCTTGCTTTGCGGTCGAGCCGTACTCCTGCTCGCTGCCGGATGTTGTTGCAGCGGTCAAGCCTCGGACTCCCGTCTCCGGGCGAGCGGTGGGCGTGAGCCCGCCCACAGGCCCGGAGGGCCGACACACAGGCGGTAGCGCGGCTCACTTCAACAAATTCTATCCAGAAGGCTTCCCGCCGCTTGCTGATCCATTCAGCTGGTCTTCCCAGCCCACTCCCGATACAATCCTTTCCGTTCGGGCTCCGAACGGCCGAGAACTGACGCTTGGTGAGCTGAGGATGGGTTCGCGTAAAAAACCAAATCGGGAGATTCCGTGGATTACTGAGGATGGATTTCTCGATCCAAAGAAGTTCCCAATTGATGGGATACTACAGCAAACCGTGTGCCAGCCTATAGAAGGTTTCCAATCAGGTTGCGCCATGCTCCAGAGCATGGTGTTTCATGGAAGAATCGAGGCCGGTGTATACCTCTTGGGTCTCCTCCGCCATTACCAGGATGATTTGGAACGGCTTGAGGTGGTGGTTGATTCACT
This sequence comes from Acidobacteriota bacterium, assembly GCA_046757765.1. Taxonomy (GTDB): domain Bacteria; phylum Acidobacteriota; class UBA6911; order RPQK01; family JBHHYX01; genus JBHHYX01. Next base: position 21,970 of record JBHHYX010000031.1, read on the forward strand.
GCAACACTTCAAGACCCCGGAGTGCGCGGACGGTCTGGTATCTGAATTGAAACGGGTGAAGAGCTCGAATAAGACAAGACGATACTTGGCAAAAGTGATCGACGCACTGGCTTCGCTTCCCTACGAGATGGTGGAGGGACGGCTGGATTCCTTAGCTGAGGACAAGGCGTTTTCGTACAAGATGCGGAGGAAATTCGTGGAAGCCCTGGAGGTCGCGTGGCATCGCTCGAAAGGATATTAGGTGGGGGCTCTCAGGCAAGCTCGACCCTAGCTCAGCTCAGGTAGCGAGCGACCTCATATCGCCGAGAAGCAGGTATACGAAGCGACAACGAAAACGGAGCCGGGAGCGTCAGCGACCGGAGCAACGGCGAGCGTCAACCCTGGTACCCCTCCCTCACGGTCAGGGCTCCGTTACTCGGTAGTGCACATTGTTGTGAGGCGCACAAGTTCACAAAGTGGTTAAGTTGCGCGTTGGATAACAATTCGC
>JBHHYX010000032.1:0-22252 GCA_046757765.1 Acidobacteriota bacterium
TCGAACTTTCGTGGAACTGTTGCCTCATCCAAAATCGAACTACTTGGCCACTGGAAATAGACCGAATAGAGAGGAAGGATGAGGAGAAAGATGAGTCTGAGTTCACGTCGAGAATTGTTGAGCCGGGTTGCCCACCGGTACAACCAAGCCAGCTGGTCCGAGAAAGGGCGTATCCTGGACGAGTTCGTGGCAGCCACTGGCTATGGACGCAAACACGCCGTCACCCTCTTGAACCACCCACCGCGGCGGGAGGCAACGCGCAAACGCTGTCGGCAGCCGCGTATCTACGATGAGGCCGTCCGAGAGGCTCTGGTCAAGGTCTGGAAGGCCGCCAACCGCATCTGCTCGAAGCGCCTGATTCCCTTTCTGCCCGAGTTTGTTGTGGCCATGGAACGCTTCGGTCATCTCTCGCTGGAGAAAGACGTTCGCGACCGACTGTTGACGATGAGCCCGGCCACGGCGGATCGACTGCTTTTCAAGGAACGCCATCCGGAGGGGATCGCCGTCGCTACAACCCGGCCCGGCGCTTTGCTCAAGCGCCGGATCCAAGTGCGAACGTTTGCCGACTGGGACGATGTGAGCCCCGGATTTCTGGAGGCCGATCTGGTGGCCCACTGTGGAGGCACTACCGAAGGTGCGTTCTTGCACACTCTGGTTCTGACCGATGTCTCCAGCGGTTGGACGGAATGCATTGCCTTGCTACGGCGAAGCGAAGCCGACGTTATCGGGGCCATCAACGCCGTCGGCCAGATTCTTCCCTTTCCACTTCTGGGGCTGGATACGGACAACGGCAGCGAGTTCATCAACTACGAACTGGTGCGTTACTGCGAGCGCGAGAAGATCACCTTCACCCGCTCGCGGGTGAATCGAAAGAACGACCAGGCCCACGTGGAAGAGAAAAATGGATCGGTGGTTCGTCGGCTGGTGGGTTACGACCGCTACGAGGGGCTGGATGCCTGGCACCGCCTGAGGGTTCTGTACCAGGTGCTGCGACTCTACCTGAACTTCTTCCAGCCGTCGCTGAAGCTTTTGAGCAAACAACGTTGGGGTGGGCGGGTTAAAAAGCGCTACGACCAGGCGAAGACCCCCTGTCAGCGGCTTTTGGCCTCCCCTGACGTGACCGGGGAGCGAAAGAACCGCTTGTGCGCCCTCTACAAGGATCTCGATCCTGTGGCCCTTCTTCGGGAGCTTGAACATCTTCAGGATCGATTCTGGCTCCGCGCCAACGCTGCAGCGGGCGGGGTCGGCTTGCCCACCCCATTAGAATCGATGAGGCCCGAGCCGTCTCCCGAACTGAAAGCGTCAGCTCCAGTTAGGGCGGCCACGGCGGAACCCACAAAAACTCCCAGAATGTATCGACGGACCAAGAAGCCTCGCGCCCCACGCACCTGGCGCACCCGAAAGGATCCGTTTGCCGAGGTCTGGCAACAAGTTCGATTGCAATTGCAGCTGAATCCGAGCCAGACGGCCAAGCAGTTGTTCCAAGATCTGCGGGATCGCCATCCCGGCCGCTTCCAGGATGGGCAGTTGCGAACATTGCAGCGGCGAGTACGCCAATGGCGCCGAGAACAACTGTATTCGGACCCAGCAATGCGGCAGAGCTTCTATGCCAACATTCTTCCGGTCGCCCAGGCGCATCCATAATGGCAGAGCATTATTTCCAGGACGCAAAGCGGCATGCAGCCATGAAGGCACAGCTTCCAAAGCCGCCTGGAGTTTGGCCCCATGGAGTCGGCGAGTCGCGGATTGGACCGGCTCCGCGAGAAGACCAAAACACTGCGGCGAAAGCTGTACCCAAAAGGAGACCTTGCAATGAGCCGCCGCTACAAGACACCACTGAAGATCAGAAGCCATAACGGCTGGTTTGCCGCCGACAGCGGTTGGCAGGTCGCCGTTCGGAAACTTTCCGACGGAGCCTTCAAGTTATTCGCTCACGTCTCTCTGGGCGCCGACACAAGGACGGGGACGCTTCGACTTTCGACAGCGCGATCTGGCCCGAGTTCTCAACAAATCACGCCGCTCGATCGGAACCTATCTACGCGAACTCCGGGACAAGCAAGTCTGCCGAATCTGGTTGAGTCCCAACCAGCATAGCGCTGGGATCCTTGAGATCACCGACCCATACTGGCCCTATCAACGTGTCGACAACGGAGATTCGCTCCAACCCACTCGCAACGCCGAGACCCTCTATGTGGAGGCCATCGAGCAGATGCTGCTGGCGCAAAGCTGCGTTCGCTGTCACTACTCGGGCTTCTGATCGGCGGCTAGCCGGGCAGTGGTTCCAGCAGGGAATCGACCTCGACGATGTCGACCAGGCTGTGCTCTTGGGATGCGGCCGCAAGTACGTTTCCTGGCTCAACGGAGCCCAAGGTCAACCTATCGGAAGCCTGCACTACTTCATTCCCATCCTGGAGGAGGTCAATGCCGGCCATCTTTCCGTGCAATATCGAGCTTTCAATCGAATGCAAGTCCAGCGACTGGAAAAACGCTGGCTGAGCACCCAAAAAAACGCTCAAACTTTAAAGGAGGAGAGTGCCTGGGAAAACTTTTCCCAACCAAAACCGATCAAGTTCGAAGAGAAACGGGATGATGTTGCTTTCCAAAACAAGGAATTACCTGGTGATTGACGCGGAACTCCAGTAGTTTGATTCTCAATGAGGCAATGGTTCGCAAGTAGTTCGAATCTACGATGAGGCAATACGCTGGGAGAAATAATTGTCGTTGATCATCCATTTTCTCCACAGGTTGTAAAGCAGGATCCACAATGTCCGGTCGGAATTGAAAAGGCGTGGTCTTTTGGTCTGCCTTTGGAGGACCACCAGTTGATGCCGCAAGGCCAGGTTCTCCAGGACAAGGTTACGACGGGCTTTGAGAGCTGAACGAGTCGTTCGGAGTAGGAGCCAAAATATACTCGCCATCACTGCCAAAGCCTAGCAAAACCCGGTGACCAAAGAAGCCGCCTTTACGGCGGCGGATAGACTTTTTGGTAGGGACAAGGGGCCTGGCTGGGCGTATTCTGTCGGGGCTTCTTGGTCGGCTCGATAACTTGACAGTGTCCTCGCAGCCCTTTGCCTTGGCGAGGGTTGATAGCGGCTTCAACGATAATGCAAGCATACAGAAAGTACGCCCAATGTTTGCAGGAAAGTAATCACTCGCTCAACAAGGGTCTCGTCTTGAAAATACAGCTGAATGGTTCTGGCAGTGCCTACAACGTCATTCTTGACAATCCACTGTTGAAGCTCATCACGACTGAGAACTTTCCCCTCGACTAAGAAGGAGTTGTTAGGCAATACTGAGATTAACGGAGAGTCCAAGCCAAGCACCGGACGGTTCCGAACAAAATCGAAAACTACCGTCATTCTTCCCTGCATTTTGTACGAAACACCCTGCCTTTCATACGGCTGAAATTTAAGCGTGGCAAGGCGTGGCAAGATATTCTTGAGCAGCCTGATCTTAGGAGCGGGTGCCCGGTAATTATGCGGCTTTGTTCAATTGTCCCACTCTCGTCAACTTTTACTTGAAATGTAACATAGCCTGGAACAATCGGTCCTCTCTGGAATTCTGGGTACTGAAAGTTCACCACGTTGCAAGACCCGACTGTTTAGAAAGGACTCGGATACAAAAATAAGCTTCGACATCTCTTCAGCCGGCGCCGAGGCGACTAAGACGCTACTCACAAAAACAGCACTGAACAAGATCCGGCTAGTTTCGGCTAGTTACCTAATTTTCGTACAAAATGGTCCGGGCTCAAGCCGGTCGCGGGCGCCAGGGCACGCTCTCTCCAGACCACGGATGAGCTGGTCGATATCCTCTTCGTTGACGAAAAAGTGAGTGGCCACACGGATTCCTTCCGGCTTGGGCGTACAGAGGATTCCCCGTTCGGCCAGGGTTCGGGAGACCTGCTCCGGATTGCGTAGCTGGACCAGCGTTTCGGCGGAGCGGTATTCCTCGCGCTGGAGGGGAGAAAGGATGACAAACCCGGCCTCCAGGAGGCGCCCGGTGAGATAGCGGTTGAGCTCCAGCACGCGCCGCTCGATTCTCTCCAGCCCGATTCTCTTCAGATAACGGACTGCGGCCCCGAGAGCAAAGATGGCGGGAAAGCAAGGAGAGCCCCAGTTGAAGCGGGCGGCACTCTCCAGCAGCCGGTAGCCATCGTTGCGGAGTTGGTCCCGCTCCTCGACGGCAAACCACCCCACGCCCGGAGCTGGGCGTCCCGCAAAGACCTTGCGGGCCAGGTAGAGAATCCCACAACCGTAGGCTCCCAGCAGCCATTTGTAGCTGTTGCAGCAAAGGGCGTCGATGTGCATGTGCTTGACATCGATGCGGAAGGCCCCCAGCGACTGGGTGGCGTTGACGACCAGGTAGTGGTCGCCTTTGCGGTGGCCCAAGTTGGTCAGGTCCTGGCGAAAGCCATTGGAATACTGGACATGGCTGGTAGCGATGATCGCGGTTTCGCTGCTCATGCGGCTGAGAATCTCCTCCACCGGTACGGCCCCGCTGGGGTCCGTTTTTGTCCAGCAGATCGACCCGGCTCGGGCGTGCAGCCAGGGCAGCGTCGTATCGGGAAACTCCAACCGGCAGGCGATGACCTTCCCTTCGTTCTTCAACAGCCCGGCTACGACGTTCATTCCCCAGGCCGTACTGGGAGCGAATTCGACCTCTTGCTGGTCGGCACCGATCAGCTCGGCGACCTCGCCGCGGACCTGCTCGAGCCTTTCCAGGTTGCGCTCCCAATGAACGTCGCCGAACTCGAGCGCCTCCCGGTAGCAGGCCATCACCTTATCGAACACCGGCTTCGGCAGGGGGCCACCGGATGCGGTGTAAAAGTAGCGAAACCGCTTCAGCGCCGGAAAGTCCTCTCGGATCAGATCCCAGTCCCTCATGAAGCTCAGTTTACCCCGGATTCCCTAAGGTTGGCCGCCCCTAGCCGCTATTTCTTCATAGCCAGTCCGTTGCGGCGCCGGAATCATCTGGGCCGACTTCCGTTACCCGCCCTGGGACTCCTCAACATACCGTACCCCGTTCTCCGGATGCATGTCCGAAGTAAATTCGTGGCAACGATCGGCGAGGAACGCATCCAACAGGTCCAGGCAAAATGGAAGGACCTTCTCGAGTGTTTTCGGGATGCCAGGGAAAAGGGCCAAGATCCCGCCAGCGAACCTGTGGTGGAGCTGGCCCGGAAAGCACGCAGCCTTGTCCAGGAGTTCACCAGAGACGACCCGGAAATCGAAAGGTCGTTGAACACGATGTACAAAAAAGAAGGGGCTCATGGCCGTAACGCCTTGTCAGCTCGGCTCTTCCGGCGCCTCGCTACGACCCCTCACGAGAAATACGAAGTCAGTTGGCGCCACTGGCGTCTTCCAGGCTCTTGGTTCCGAAATAGAGCTGAAAGTTGGGATTTTCCGGCTCCCAGGGCTGGTCGGACCGAGCAAAATGCAGGGTCCGCTCCAAGGCCTGGAGGTCACTGGGGGCATGCGCCCGCGGGAAACTGCCGGTTGACCGGTTCTTGAGCAGATCCAGGAATTCCGCTCCATCGCCAGCGCTGGCGGCCAGTCCGATCAGCCATTGATCGAAGCCGGGGCGTCGATCGGGTTCGACCCGCGGCAAGAACAGAAATCGCGCATGAGCCAACAGCAGCCCGATCGCTATTCGCGGTCTTCTGCCAACACCCGTGAGATGCCTGAGGAGTTCCTGTGGACCAAAGCTCTCTTCTCTCCATCCCAGTTTGGCCGCTTCGCGACGCAACAGGGCGGAGTCCGGCGGCAAGGTTATGTCCTTGCGGCCAAACTCTGAGTAGGGGTTGGCCTGCCGGAACTCTTCACGCTCTCGACCATAGGTCAGCAACATGGAGTTGTTGGGAACGGGAGAGGTCCCCATGTAGTCGATGATAAGGGCGCCTCCCTTCGTCAAAGACCGGTCCAGCGTTGAGAGGTAACGCGCCGTTTCCAGCTCCAGATAAGCCTCCGACTCCAGTTCGCCACGAAAAACGAGTCCGGCCAAGAGGTTGGAAAAACGAGACAACAGCAGTTTTCGCAGTGCAGGGATTCTCTCGACATCGATCAAGCCTTCCAGAAAAAAGGGGCTGTGGGCAGCCAACACTTGCCGGCGTTCCTCTGGCATTCTTTCTCCACCCTCCACCCAGCGGTCCCACCGCAGCTCCAGGGCACGGAGCCACTGCTGATACTCACGGAACAGCTCAACCGTCAAATAGATTCGAGAATCGTTGTGAGGAAGCTGGTAGGAATCGGCGAAACGCTCCGATTCCCGGCGGGCCCGACCGGCGTTCCGCCGCCAAATCAGGGAGAAAAACCGGCTCTTGTCGGCGTGCCCGGCGAAGTAGGGAATCGGACAGACCAAGTCCACACGACCCCAGACGCTGACGTAAAACTTCTCGACCACCAGAACATCGAGAAGTTCATTTGAAAACACCAGACCTTGTAGACCCGGAGTCACATGGCGGGTGGCATCGGCAAGACGCACTTCGAATCGCCCCGGCTGCAGCAAACCCTGCTCAACCAGCGAAGAGGTGGCATTCCGTTGCTCTTGCACGCGCTGCGGCGAAATCTCGACTTCCACAAAACGGAGCCGGTCCCACAGTCTCTGATAAGAGCCGGCGGTCGTCAATAACGCCATCGACTGAAGGTAAAGCAGCAGGCTTCGCGCCAGTTCCCCCCTGCCGCCTCCGTCTTCACGAACGATGAACGGCTCTTCTGACCGGGGGGCCTGAGCGGTCAGCCTTTGAAAGACCGAGTGAGCCAATTCTCCGATCAATCCACCAAGAACCGGGAAGGTCTTTTGAGGGGTTGTCCGGAAATGGCCTTCCTCGCCGATTCTGGCATGGTTCGTTGTGTAGTAGCCATAGGACCCGTACAGGGCTTCCTCTTGAAAAGCCGCGAAGCTCTGCAGCGCGTGCTTTCCGTCGGGGTTCGGCCCCCATTGAAATCTTCGCGCATCGAACTGCGAGTCCAGATCCACCCGCTCCACCCCTGGGAGGTAGGGGCGTCGGGCCAGCTGTGAGCGCCCGCCGATTGCTTCCTGCCACGTCTGCCGGACCACTCGGTCAAGTAAAGCCCTCTCCTCCTCGGTCAGCAGCTCGGGACGCCACGAGTTGTCTCCAGGCTCCATGATTTGCCCCGCTCTCCTGAGCGCCTGGCTGAGCCATTCCGCCGAGGGCAGCCAGTCCCGAGCATTGCGGACCTGCTGAATCTCGCGGATGGTGCGAAGAAGAACCGTAGTCAGGAAGGCCGGCTCAAGCCGCGGTTCCCGGCGAAAGGCGCGACGCCGACTGCCGGTGAGTGCGAGGAGTGTACGTTCGGATTCGGTGAAGCCTTTGGCACCATCCAGATTCTCCAGAGAGAGGCGGTGTCCAGCCACGGTGAAGGCCCACTGGGCGCTCCAGGCGGCGAGATAGGGATAACCTTTCTCCTCGGGTGCGATGATGCCGTCGGAAAGAGACTCCCGGGGCAGGCAGGCCAGTTGGTCGATCTTGCTCAGGAAAAGCTCGGCCACGTTGTCACCCTCCTGACGGGCAACTTCGCACGGGGTGGGCAGCTGGGCATGCCGGAAACTCCAGGCCTTGGCCGGAACGATCGTTATTTGCACCCTCAAAGTGGTCCGCCCGGCTGAGCAGCCGGCTTCCTCCTGACAGGACAGGCACTGGACATGAATCCGGCCCCGCAGCGAGCCGGACTCCCGCCCTGTGGCGTTGATCTCGACTTCGATGTCAAAGCTGGCGCCGGCCGCTACGGAAATCGATCCCCCGTTTCGGAGCCTCAGGATATCGAGTCCCTCAATAGTGGCTTCGAAGCGGTGAATGGAATTGCAGAAATTGGTGAATCGCAGGACTCTGGTTGCTGTTTCCCCCTGTTCCAAGTCGAGGCGCCAGAGGAGCGGCTGAGCGTCTTGAGCCTCGAGACTCGTTTGGCCACGGATCACGAAAATTGCAAGAACCAGGCCCGCAAGGCTCCACTTCCGAGGACACCCGATCCCGATGTGCGGATCAAACACAACTCAATCATTCTAACGGATTCTTCTTCACCCTTTTTCCCGCCAGACCACAGGGGGAAAACCAGTACGTCCCTTCCAACCCCTATTCCTCATGTAGCAATCAAACCGTCACTGGACATCAAGAACCCGGTTTCAGCTTGTGGAAAGGCGTGTGGAATGAAGAGGGTTTGCCGCCGTTACTTAGAGGTGCAAGTGCTGGAAGAACTTTCCAAATCACCACTTCGGGCTGTCACTGCGATCTGTCACTGAGACCATTTTTGTAAGCACGCCGATCCAAGAAACGCCAATTCCACCCAACTCCAGCCAAACTATTATGATCGTAAGATGTTGGTGTGTTGTTATTTATCAATACTTTCGAGGTCTGTTTGAATGGACTTAAAATCCGTGGGGGGTAACCCCAGTGCGAGTTCGACTCCCGCCCCGAGCACCAGTATAATCAACGAGTTAGCAGCATCACTGATTTGCTGGTCATCCCTTTCCTTTTGAGTGTCTACTTTGTCGCCACTTCCAAATCGTCTTTTCCCATTCTTCCTACTCGCGTTGCTGAGCGTGTACCAGAGCGTGTGCGGGGTGGGATTGGAGGTAGTGATCGTGGGTCTTGGTTTCGGAGGCCTCGAGCGAGTCTAGAGTCGGTTTGAGCGTGATCCAGGATTTCTGGTGAACGCCTAATCCTCAGGCCGCTTGCGTCCGATATATAAGGAATCTGGACTAGAGGATTTGCATGTTGCAGCAGCCCGGGGATGAGCTTAGTGGAACGGGAATCTTCATACAGATGTCCTTGTTGATGGGCGAGGCTTTTCTGATCGCGGCGTTGACCCTCTTTCTGTTTCGTCTTCGGCGTACTCTGGGGCTCGGGCCGCTGTACCTGACGATCGGGGCCTTTCAGTACCTCCAGCTGATTCTCGCTCCTACTCTTTTTGTGAGATTGGGACTTGGGTTGCTGATCAATCCCGCCGCCATACTCTTCATCGCAACCCTTCTCGCCTTGCTGATGGTCTATATCTGGGAAGATGCCGATGAAACACGCAAGTTGATCTACAGCATACTTCTGGCCAATATCTCGGTGGGTCTTCTGTCGATCCTCTTCGGCCTCCACCTCGACTCTCCCGGCAGCGTCAATGTTCTCGACTTTCCCAGGGAGCTTTTCTTTCAAAATCTCAGACTCCTGGCGGTGGGCACAACGGCGCTTCTCTGCGATGTGTTCCTGATCATTCTCATCTTCGAGGCCATCAGCAGGCAGATTCCACGATTCTTGTTTCTGCGCCTCTACCTGTCCTTGGCCCTGGTCTTGACCTTCGACTCGGTGTTTTTCGTCGTCGGAGGCTTTTCGGATCACCCGGGTTTCTCCAGTCTGCTAGTTTCGGGGGTGCTGACGAAAACCGTCATGAGCGCTCCATTCGCCTTGGCCCTGACTCTCTACCTGCGCTTTGTCGAGCGGCCAGGGACCGGCATCGACCAGCAGGCCAGTTCCGTAGCGGATGTCTTTCAGATACTCACCTATCGCCAAAGATTTGAAGAGGCCAAGCGGCTCTCCTATATGGATCCTCTCACAAGATTATTCAACCGGGGCTACTTTGACATGGTGCTGCCCAGTGAGCTGGATCGGTCGCGCCGGCACGGTCGGCCCTCCAGCCTCCTGCTTCTGGACTTGGATCACTTCAAGCAGATCAATGACAAGCATGGTCATCAAACTGGAGATCAAGCCCTGTGCCTGTTGGCGTCCGAGCTGAGATCATGTGTCAGGACTTCTGATGTCGCGTGTCGACTGGGGGGAGACGAATTCGCCGTCATCCTTCCCGATGCCGACCATGATGATGCTATCCGACTGAGCCGGCGAGTGCGCTGCGGAATCAAGAAACACCTGCACGCAACAGATTCGCCTTTGGGCGCTGATGAGCTCACAGTCACCATCGGCATCGCATCTTTTCCTTCCGAAGCATCGACCGCCGAAGACTTAGTGCGACTGGCCGACCAACGACTCTATGTCGGCAAACGAAGAAGTCGAAACACGATGATTGCAGCTGGAGGAGAAGTTCGGTCCTTGTCTTTCCAGACCTCACAGCATGGATCACAGGTTTGAGGATCCCAGCAAAGACGGCAGGACGCGTCCCTCCCGACACGGTGAGCTTTGTTGGCTTTCCACGCTTCGGCGATTTTCCTGGAATCCAAGTAGCGTCCAGTGAGAGCAGTGGCGGGCCCCAGTCCACCATCGAGGTCAAGGGGGGCAACGCTTGAAAATTTGAAAATTCAAGCTCTGACCCTCATCCCCGAGCGACCCTCATCCCCGAGCCGACCAATCGGGTGAGGCACACGGTGATCAGGTGCAGGAGCAGTTCCTGTTCGAAGCTATCGGGAGTTTTGCAATGCCAGTGAGTGGCGCAGAGGGTTTGCTTGAGGCGAGACAGAGGGAATATGCCAAATCGATGGGTTGCCGCGCTTGGGACAAGTGTCTTACTAACCGGCCCACTGTTTTCTCAGACACCACCTTGCGGAACGGTCATCACGACCCCTGGCACGGCGATCACATTCGATTCAGACATGATCTGCCCGGAGGGATACAGCACAGGTCTCACGATAGAGGCTGACGATGTGACCATCAACGGTGCGGGGTTTCGGATTGTGATCATGGAACCCGACTACCACTTCCTCGAAGCGGTCTGGGTCAAGAATGCGCGAGGCCTTACCCTCAGTGATCTCGAAGTGATCACCACAGGAGACTTTGGGCTTCGATTGACTGATGTGTCTGGTTCATTGGTTTCCAACGTCCACGTCACCGCAGACGGTGGGGCGATCTACCTGGATCGAACCAGAAGCACAACGGTCTCCCACTCTACTTTTCAGGCACAGCGCGCCATGTACGTCGGCTGCGAGGTTTTTCAGAACACCATTCGGGACAGCGTGCTCTCCGGCTCTGATCACGGAGTATGGGTGGCTTGTACCTCATCTGATCCTCGAGAAAATCGCCGCCGGAATGCGTATATCGGAAACGTCATTTCCGGATCGGATTTTGGAATCAACGTCAATGAGGAACTGGCAGCGCTCGTTTGCAACAATGTCATCGAAGGCTCTCGTATCGGGATTGACGTTAATTCATTTAACCCCAGCAGCGGTACGATTGTCTTTGGCAACCAAATCCAAGCGACAGCAGAGTGGGGAGTCAGAATAGAAAACCAGCGAGAGATACTCGTCGCCGAGAATTCTGTCACTGGTGGGACCGCAGATGGACTGGTACTGGAGAATGCACCGGAGACACTGGCTTTCACAACAACATCTTCGACAATGCTGGATTTCAGGTGAGTTCCGATGAAGCCATCGAACTCTCTTTTCGGGGGGAAGGAAACTACTGGGGCCGAAGTTCTGATCGGCTGTTCATTCCCGGTGTGGATTCCAACCGCGAAGATGTCCTTGACTCATACCCTGCGGCGACTCCTAACTCGTGGTTTATGGGTATCCCCCCCATGGGATGCCGCCGCAACCGCGACAATTGCACATTGAGGATAACCAGCAGCTATGCAGATCACACTTTAACGCTAGACTTTGAGTTGGGTTCGGAGACACAAGCTTACTGGGACACGTTTCTTGTCTTTCGCGGCCAGAGGATTCGGCTCTGGTCCATCTTCTTGAGACCCACTGACCCTCCCAGGTCAGTTGCAATCACCATTCCGGATTTCCCTCAGATTGGCACGATCCGCTTTTTCACGGGCTTGAGGACTGAACAAGGTTATCCCTGCGCCTACTGGGCAACAGTGGATACCGGCACTCCCAACACTGCGCCCACGAACAAAGAACTCCAGGAGCTATTCCTGCAGTACCTGCCTTAGCTGGGTGACGGCATTTACAGGTCTGCCTGGTTTCCCCAGCTCGGACTGCCAAGGAAACAGGATTCCTGCCTTCTCCCAGACTCTCGCCGAACGAAGCTGTCGGCTGATCGCCCGATCCAGAAAGGAGAGACTCCTCACAAGCGTGTTCTTCATGATGAACCCCCCATCTGACTGACCGGGAGTTGCTGGTGCAGAGGAAGAGGATCTTCAGGTGCGGTAGCATGCACTCAGCTTCCCCAGGTCCAGCTTCCGGACCTCCCTGATTTTCTTGGCATCCCTGGTGATCGTCGGATCGTCGTGCAGCTCTGCCACCACCCAGGCGAGAGCCCGCCGAGCCGCTGAGCTGGACCGGCCCGCCGCCAGGCGGTAAAAATGCCACTTTCCCCTCTTGCGACGCTCCACCAGACGCGCCTGGTGGAGGATGTTCATGTGCTTGGAAACGGTGGAGGGCGCCAGAGCCAGCACCTCGATGATCTGGCACAGGCGGAGCTCTCCGTCCTTGACGCTCAACAAGGCTCGGACACGCGTCTCGTCACTCAGTGCTTTGGTAATGGAAAGGATCTCGCGCACCGCATTTGCTCCTTCACTTCGTCACGTGTAGAAGTATAAGATCTCACTATCGCCGAGCCAAGAAAGGACCTTCAGCTACAGGGCTCGCTGTCCGGTGATGGGGCCAGGTGTCTGGCTGGTGACCAAGCAAAGATTCTTGAAACCTTGATTCCGCAAGCTGAGCGATTCTACCGCCAGGTCACTGAACCACGAACGTGAGTGAGTGGCCATCCGGATGGGGCCGGGCGCTGACGTTCTGAGAATCTTGCTCTCAAACTGAATCGAGTTGCCCTCCAGACCAGAGGGTGAGCGGTGCGGTTGCCGGAGTCTTCATCGGTATCGGAATCGGGGTCGCAATCGCCATCGCTATCGACTGCAATGGTGGGGAGCAACGGCGATGTCGATCACCGATAGCGAAGGGGCGAGGGCGAATGACACTCTGTGCCCTACTCTGCCAGAAGGACGGAGTCACGGGGAGTAGTAGTCCAAGCCCAGGTGGGTGATCTGTTGCTCTCCCCTCAGGTAGCGGAGCGTATTCTTGAGCTTCATGAGCTGGATGAAGAGATCGTGCTCGGGGTAAAGCGAGGGCAGGGTCATGGGGCTCTTGAAGTAGAACGAAAGCCACTCCTGGATGCCCTGCATGGCGGCTCGTTTGGCCAGATCCAAAAAGAGCGCCAGGTCCAGAACAAGGGGGGCCGCCAGAATGCTGTCGCGGCAGAGAAAGTCGATCTTCATCTGCATCGGGTAGCCCAGCCAACCGAAAATGTCGATGTTGTCCCAACCCTCTTTGTTGTCCTTGCGCGGCGGGTAGTAGTTGATGCGCACCTTGTGATAGATGTCCTCGTAGAGTTGGGGATAAAGCTCCGGCTGCAGAATGTGTTCCAGAACGGACAGCTTGCTTTCCTCTTTGGTCTTGAAGGACTCCGGATCGTCCAGGACCTCCCCGTCCCGATTGCCCAGGATGTTGGTGGAAAACCAGCCGGAGAGTCCCAGCAGCCGGGCCTTCAGCCCCGGGGCCAGAATCGTTTTCATAAGCGTTTGGCCCGTCTTGAAGTCCTTACCGGCGATGGGGACGCTCTCCCGTTCGGCCAGTTCATAAAAGGCGGGAACATCCACCGTGAGGTTGGGCGCCCCATTGGCAAAAGGGATGCCCAGACTGAGAGCGGCGTAGGCGTAAATCATGCTGGAGGGGATGCTCTCATCGTTCTCTTTCATCCCCTGCTCCAGCTCTCGGAGAGAGGAATGTACGTCTTGGGGCTTCATGAAGACCTCGGTACTGCCGCACCAGACCATGACGGTTCGCTCAACCGAATGCTCCTTCTGAAAGCGTTCCACATCCTCCATCAGCCTCTGGGCCAGATCCCATTTGGTCTTCTCCTCTTTGACGTGGGTGCCGTGAAGCTTCTTGACGTAGCGTCGGTCAAAGACAGCCTTCATGGGGCGAATCGCCTCCAGCTCTTGCCTCAGTTGCCGGAGCAGATCTTTCTCCAGAACCCCGGCCGTCAGCGCCGACGCATAGGCGTCTTCCTCAAAGATGTCCCAGCACCCGAAAACCAGATCGTCCAGGGGGGCCAGGGGGACAAAGTCGGCGATCCTGGGGGCGCGGGCCTCGGTCCTCTTCCCCAGGCGAACGGTGCCCAACTGGGTCAGAGAACCGATGGGAAGGCCCAGCCCCTTTCTGATCGCTTCGACCCCCGCGATCAGCGTTGTGCTGACAGCCCCCAGGCCGACCAGCAGCACGCCCAATTTCCCTTCAGGTTCTTCAATCCACAATCCTTTTTCGTTCATCGCTTTCTCCTGCCAGTACCTCATGCAAATAAGGAGCCACGCCGCCAACCCGGTCGCGCTATGTTCTTTGACGTTCTGGTGGGGGCCACGATCTGGATCGGACCGGGAACTCTTCCAGCCGGGGCTTGCTTGGGCTCCGGCAACACGCTTCGCCCCGGATGTGGCCTCGTTCGGAGCCCCAACAGGAATCGTTGGAAAGTCTTGGTTGGATTTTCCCAACCGACAGAGGTCATTGCTACCGCCGCCGGAGACGATTGCATTCGTGGCCCGGACGAACCTCGCCATTCCACCAGGGACCGGCGGTGAAGGGACCTTCAGCCCTCCCGATCCTGCTCTCGCCGCACTATCTCCGAGATATCCGCGATCCGCAAGAACAGCTGGGAGATGTCAGCCAGCAGTCTGAGTCTGTTGTTCCGGAGGCGGGTCTCTTCAGTCATCACCAGAACCTCATCGAAAAAGCGGTCCACGACGCCCCTCATCGAGGCGATTTGCTTCAGGGCCGCACTGTACTCCGCTCTCTGCACATGGTCTTCCACCGCCGCCCGAAGTTGCCGGTAGGCCCGAGACAGTTCGACCTCCGCTTCCTCCACCAGATCTTCCTCCCGGACTGGGAGGAGCGGGACGGACTGGTTGGCCAGAATGTTCTTGACCCTCTTGAAAGCAATGGCCAGAGCTTCAAAATCGGCTTCGGCCTTGACTTGGGAGAGGGCCACGGCTCTCAGGTAGGCGTCGTAAACTCGATCAATCCCAACCGCCAGGAGAGCGTTGCACACATCGTAGGAAATCCCCTTATCCCGGAAAAAGCGCTCCACTCGACGGCACAGGAAGGCCAGGACCTCATCTTTGACCTGTCCCACCGGCCTTTTGGCGGGGAAGTTCTCCTGCGCCCTCTCGACCAGCTCCTCCAGCTTGAAGTCCAACTGATGATCGAAAAGCACCTTCACCACGCCTTGAGCCTGACGGCGCAGGCCGAAGGGGTCGCCGGAGCCGGTGGGAATGATGTTGATTCCAAAGCAACCGACGATGGTGTCCAGCTTGTCGGCGATTGAGAGAAGGGCGCCGGTACGAGTGGAGGGGGTTTCATCCTCCAGTGAAACGGGTCGGTAATGCTCATGGATGGCCTTCCAGACCTCCTCGGGGTAGCCCTCCTTCTTAGCGTAGAGACCGCCCATGATACCCTGCAGTTCGGTCATTTCGAAGACCATCTCGGTGGTGAGGTCGGCCTTGGAGAGCCAAGCCGCCTGCTCCAGATCCGGGGCGTCCAGGAGATGGCGGCAGAGGGCCCGCAGACGCCTGGTCTTGTCCAGATAGGTTCCCAGCTCTTCCTGGAACACCATCTCACCCAGCCGCTCCACCCGCTCTCGGAGGGGTGTTTTCCGGTCTCTCTGCCAAAAGAACGAAGCATCTTCCAAGCGGGCTTTGAGGACGCGTTCATGTCCTTTGCGGATGGCGCCGGTGGTATCTGCCGCCGTGTTCAGGACGGTCAAAAACCAGGGCTGGAGGTCCCCCTGCTCATCCACCATTGCGAAATACTTCTGATGGTGGCGCATGACCGTGATCAACACTTCGCACGGCATTTCGAGAAACCGGGAGCTGAAGCGGCCGGCGCAGACGCTGGGATACTCGTTCAGGTAAGAGACGGTCTCCAGGAGCCGCGGGTCGGAAAGAACGCACAATCCAGGTGGGGTCTCTCGCTCCAGCTCTTGCTGGATCTTGGCCCTGCGTTCCCCCAGGTCGACCAGGACGTAGTGGCCGCGAAGTTTGGGCAGGTAGTCATCGGGATCGGAGACTTCGATCCGGGGCTTACCCAGGAAGCGATGCCCCCTGGTGATCCGGCCCGAGCGGACGCCTTCCAACTCAAAGGGGACAATCTTCGAGTTCCACAAGGCCAGGAACCAGCGCAGCGGGCGGATGAATCGAAAACGGCTCTCCCTCCAGTACATGCCCTTGGGCCAGGAGATCGAAGTGACCAACTCGGGCAACAAAGCGGCCAGGATCTCCAGGGCAGCCCGTCCCGGCAGAGTCCGCCGGTAGCCCATGTAGGCCCCGCGCGGGGTCTCAACCACTTCCAGAGCCGACACGGGGACGTTCAGTTTTCGGGCAAACCCCTGTGCGGCCTTTGTCGGCTCCCCGGACTCATCAACTGCCCGCGAGCGGGGCGGTCCCAGCACCAGTTCCTGGCGCTGCGGCTGCCGGGAAGGGAGGCCCTCGGCCAGAAAGGCGAGACGGCGCGGCGAGCTGTAGGGAGAAATGGATTCCCAGCTCAGTCTGTTCTTTTCCAGCAACTCCTCCAGCTGAACCCTCATCTGTTGCAGAGCCGGCCCAATCATATCGGCGGGAATCTCCTCGGTTCCCAGCTCAAAGAGAAACTTGTTCATACCTCTCCACATAGGCCGCGGCAACCGCCACCGCAAGATTGCGCACTCGAGCGATCAGACCGACTCGCTGGGTCACACTGATGGCGCCACGGCTGTCCAGAAGATTGAAAGTATGGGAGCACTTCAGGCAGTAGTCGAAGGCCGGCTGAATGCAATCGGCCTCGAGACAGCGATTGGATTCCTTTTCAAAGAGGCTGAAGAGCTGAAAAAGCATCCCCGTGTCGGCCACCTCGAAGCTGTACTTGGAGAACTCGTACTCCTCTTGTTTCCTGACCGTCCCGTAGCTGGCGTCCGGGGTCCAGGGCAAATCGAAGACGCTCTCGGTATCGTTGACAAAGGTGGCAATACGTTCCAGCCCATAGGTGATTTCAGCCGAGATCGGCATCAGGTCCTGTCCTCCCGCCTGCTGGAAATAGGTGAACTGCGTGATTTCCAATCCGTCCAGGAGCACTTGCCACCCGATTCCCCAGGCCCCCAGCGTGGGACTTTCCCAGTTGTCCTCCTCGAAACGGAGATCGTGTTGGATGAGGGGGATGCCGAGATGGAGCAGACTGTCCAGATAGATATCTTGAACAGCTTCCGGAGCCGGCTTGAGGATTACCTGGAGTTGATAGTGACGATAGAGCCGATTGGGATTCTCGCCGTAGCGCCCGTCGGCGGGACGCCGGGAGGGCTGGACGTAGGCGACCTTGTAGGGGTGCGGACCCAACACCCGAAGGAAAGTCTCCGGGTGCATGGTTCCGGCTCCCACCTCCACGTCGTAGGGTTGTTGAATCACACACCCTCGCTTCATCCAGAACTCGAGTAATGCGTGAATGATTTCTTGAAAAGACGTTTTCATTCGTAATGGCGAAACAACCGAGGCATGGGATTGGGGTGTTCACGGGTGTGACATCGGCCAACCCCAAGACCACCGGGTCGAGGGCTCCTCTACAGCAGCTCTTTCAGCATCCTCTTAGCCTTCAGCCGCCTTTCCAGGTGGCATTCTATCAGCTCTTCGGACAGCCTTTCTAATCGTTTCAACTCGGCCCCCGTGAGACAGCCCGGATCCAACTGGGTCGGGTGTTCCTTGAGCGTTGCAGCGGTCTTTTCGGCCAGACGAGAGGGAAGACGCTCGGATAGGGCCGGCAAGACCCCTTCCAACTGAAGAAGCCAGAGTTCGAAGTAACGAGCCAACAGTTGGATGGGCTTCTCTTCAACGGCGTCCAGGAGGGCCAGGGTAAGACGAAAAAGATTCTCCGCTTCCTGCTCCTCTTTTCCAAACTGGAGCAGCAACTCCGCGAAGTAACTGAAGTACAGGTTGACTTCCAAGCTGAGACGGTAGGCTGGGAAGGCTCGAATGATTTCGCATTCCCGGATGACGGACAGCTCCTGGCCCTCTTTACGGGAAAAGGTCAAGCGCGAATGGGTGAGGGGCTCCAGGCTGCTGCCGAACCGGCTTTTCACCTTTTTAGCCCCGTGTGCCACTCCGCGCACCTGGCCGAAATCGGGGGTCAGAAAGACCGCGATCTTATGCGATTCAGCGTAGGGATAAGTCCTCAGGGTCAACGCTTCTGACTGATGGACGCTCATAATGCGGGCACATAGTGGAGGAGTGTGGCGGCAAGGCCGAGAAAGGAAAAGAAACCCACCACGTCGGTAAAGGTGGTGAGAATGATTCCCGAAGCAATGGCGGGATCGACGTTGAGTTTCTTGACGACGAGTGGAACCAGCGTTCCGCTGACTCCCGCCACCAGCATATTGGCGATCATCGCTCCCGCCAGGACGACACCGATCAAGAGGTTCCCTCGCCACAGGTAGGCGACCAGTCCCGCCAGGATTCCCAGGGCAACCCCATTGGAGACTCCAACCAGGATCTCTTTCAACAGGGCCGTTCTAGCGTTCTTCCAACTGACTTCCCCGAGGGCCAGGCTCCTGACCATGACGGTCAAGGTCTGAGTGCCCGAATTACCGCCCATTCCGGCCACCACCGGCAGAAAGATGGCGAGTAGGGGGAGCCGGGCGATGGTCGGTTCGTAGTAGGCCACTACGGTGGCCGCCAACAAGGCAGTGGCGAGATTGATCACCAGCCAGGGAAGCCGTTTGCGAAGTGAGCTTCGGGCCGGCGTGTGCATCCGATCGTCGGCTTCCACGCCGGCCAGGTGCAAGATGTCTTCAGTAGCCTCGTCCTTGATGACGTCGATGACGTCATCCACCGTGATCACGCCCACCAGTTTGTTTTCATGGTCCACCACGGGAATGGCCAGAATGTCATAGAGTGCCACCTGTCGGGCGACCTCCTCCTGGTCGGTGTCGGTGCTGACCGCGATAACGTCGGTGGTCATCACCTTTTTCAGAGGCGTGGTGGGAGGAACCATCAAGAGCTGTCGCAGCGATGCCACCCCCACCAGATGGTTGCGCTTGTCCACGACATACAGATAGAACACCATCTCCAGGTCCTGGGTGGTCTGAATGGTGTGAATGGCCTCCCCCACCGAGAGCTCCTCATGGAGGGCAAAGACGTTGGGCGTCATGATTCGCCCGGCCGTTTCTTCATCGTACTGGAGAAGGCCCTGGACTTCGACGGACTCCTCGACCCTCATTCGATCCAGGACTTCTCTAGCCAGCTCTTCGGGCAGGGCTGAGATGAAGACTGCCTGGTCATCTGCCTCCAACTCCTGTAGAACCTGGGCGATTTCCGCCCCCGAAAAGGTGGACAGGAGGTCCAATCCGCGCTCCACCTCCAACTCGTTCAAAGTTTCCGCCGCCAGACGCCGATCGTGACCCATCAAAACCGAAAACACGGCCAGCTGCTCCCGGTCATTCAGTTCCTGCATGATGTGCGAAACATCCCCGGGGTGCAGTTTCTCCAATAGATTCACGACGTGACCGTAGGCACTCCGTCTCAGCAGTCGCCGAACGGAGCCCGTCATGACCTTCATCTTCTGAACGTGCTGCATAGGTCCCTCCCAGTCGCCGAAGGACGACAGGCCGCCCGACGCGGCATTGTGGTGCCTGCCGACCCGATTGACGGTCAAGTGTCGGCTCTGGCCCCCGCAATTCTCATGAGCCGTCTACGGCGGCGCCGGGATCATCCGCGCTGACTGCCTGGCCCGGCCTTTGCCCCCTCGACCGAACCGTTGCCTACCTCTGCCGGGTGCACGGCTGTAACACCTTGTCAGGGCGACGCTTTCAGCGCTTCGCTATACCCCCTCATGAAAATCCGGGCTGCCGTGGAATTGTCCGGTCCGAGTGGCGACCCCTCAGCGGCAGAAATCCGGGTCAGCGCAGCCGCCGCACAATAACCGGCGCTTTCCATGCGCAAGAATTGCTCAACTCAGTTTGAGGTTGATGAACGGAGCCGGGCGCGAGGCCAAGCCGGTGGGCTCCATTGTCAGTCGGCTTCCATACTCTCCGACGGCACCGACTCTGCCCCTTGGATACGTCGTTTGGCGAACCGATAAAACCGCAGGAACGGTCCACTGCTCAGGTAAAGAGCCGCAATCACCATCAACACCTGCTGGGAAAAAAAATAGATCCCGGACACCAGCAACGCGAGCATCAGAATCGTCAAATGTGACTTTCCGCGACCCAGGTTCAAGTGCTTGAGAGACGGATATCGGATCGTACTGATCATCAGAAAGGCGGTGAGATAAGTTGCGGTCACCAGACAAAACTTGAAGAGAGGGTGGTGAGGCGGCTCTGGGAGCAGATGTACGGTGGCCGCAACAAAACCCGCCCCAGCGGGAATGGGCAAGCCGGCAAAGCTCTTGAGATTCTGAACCTGGAGATTGAACCGAGCCAGGCGCATGACACCGCAGATCAAAAAGACAAAAGCCGAGAAGCGAGCGAATTTGCCAAGCTCGGAGAGCCCCCAGGCATACACCAGGATGGAGGGGGCGATTCCAAAACTGATGGCATCCGCAAGCGAATCGAGCTGAAGGCCAAAATCGCTGGTGACATTGGCCAGCCTGGCCACTTTCCCGTCCAGACCATCCAAGACAACGGCGACTCCTATGGCAACGGCCGCAGTTTCGTACTGACCGGCCAATGTCGAGATCAAGGCCAGAAATCCCGCAAAGATGTTGCCCACAGTGAAGGCGGAAGGGAGCAGGTAAATGCTCCGCCGCAGGCGGCGGGTCGGATTGAAAAGTTCCTCCGCCTCCAACCCCTGCCTTTCCCTCAGCCGGTCAATCAGCTTTCTCTTCACGACTCATCTCCAATAGGCGATAATGCTCGATCCACCGCGAACACGATCTGCCTTTTTCACATTCAAGCGGCAACCCGGAGGAATCAGAATATCCACTCTACTTCCAAAACGAATCAATCCTATTCTATCACCCCTCCTCACCCAGTCCCCTTTCTTTTTCCAGGCGACGATACGGCGCGCCACCAGACCGGCGATGAGGCGAAAGGTAAGTTCATTTTCGCCCTGCAACATCATCTCCAGTCGCTCGTTCTCAACCGAGGCTCGCTCATCAAAGGCAGCCCGGAATCTCCCGCAACGGTGATCCAGGCGAACCACTTCCCCGTTAATTGGAGCCCGGTTGACGTGGACATCGAAAATGGAAAGGAAGATGCTGACCAAAGTGCCGCCGTCCGTCGCTACCAGCCGAATGATCTTGCCGTCGGCGGGACTCAAGATGGCATTGGGATCCTCGGGTATCCTTCTCTCCGGATCTCGAAAGAAGAAGCCAACAAACGCGGCCAGGAAAAAAAAGAGCAGCGCCAGCACTCTCCAGCCCGGCACCAGGGCGGCCATCCCCAATCCCAGCAATGGCAGCAGGAAGTAGTAACCATCCTTCACCATGTGTGTGTGCTCCTCTCCCTCGCCCTTAGGGCTCGCGCACAAACCCTTAGAGCAGGGCGGGGCCGCACTCTTCTCCCTTGCGCCAGACAGCGAAATCGCCCGCTTTCTCCCCAGCCCCGCCCCTTCGGCTCGGCTGGCAAACCTCTCGGAAACGGCTTTCCCGCTCTTGCCACTTGAACTCACAGCCCATGAGTTGGAGGGCCGGATAGGTCTTCAGAAAAAGAAAAACCAGACTTGCTCCAGCCCGAATTTCTCATGGGTCGTGTCTATATGCCACGCCGGGATCATCCGCTCGCCGCGATCCTTGCCGCACCCAGAGGCCGGTAAGAGGCCTTCCAGCAGGCTGAACCGGAAAGTCGAGTCATCAGCTTGCGGACTGCTGTTGCCGGTACTGGCTGATCATCGACTGCATCTTGTCCTTCAAGACCAGCTTTTTCTTCTTGATTTCCGTTTTCCTGAGTTGTTCGTGTGGATTCAGGTAGAGCTTCTGAACCAGTTGCTCAAGCTGCCGCTCGTAGGCTTGATGCTTTTCCAACAGGTGACGAAATGCCTCGTCCGTCTCGGCCAGATACTCCTTGACATCCACCTCCTGCATAACGACGTCCTCCCTTTACATCCCGTTGTGAAATCAGTTTGTCGAATCGGTTGGGTCAGCCCGAAAAGCATTCTTCGCGCAAACTCTAGCAAATGACACCAGGAGGATCAAGTGGTGTAGCGGTGTGGTGTAGCGGGGGTTTCGCTGATCTTCAACTTGAGTCAAGTTGTACATTTGACAACAAATAAGACCGCAACGCAGCGAAGTCACCGGCTGTGAGCGGTGATCCCCACCGGGCCTGTACGTGTTTAGCGGGGGACAAGGGAATCTCACGGGCCTGGTGGCGTCAATCCCGAAGGGATTGTGTCTTCCAGCCCAGGGTTTC
>JBHHYX010000033.1:0-22039 GCA_046757765.1 Acidobacteriota bacterium
GTAGGCTACAGAGGGAGTTACAGTGACATCAGATCTCAACAACGGGACACCCATGGTTTTTGATCTTTTTTATATATGATTACTTGACTCTAATGTTGAAATAAAGATAAGTCCGAGCCTTGGTGGCCCTTGGTGGAAAGAATCGCGATCTGTGGAAAGCCGTTGCCGGAGCGGGCCATCAGACCCTTCCAGGCCCCGCCGCCAGCCTGGAGTATTGGGCGAGGCGCAACTTGTGCCGCTTCTCTGGGCAGAGGGTGGCAAGACGACTTCCGGCCCCCTCGGACTCTTCCCTGAACTTGCCTAAGCTGTTATTCAACATGAACTTGAAAGCCGCTGGCCCAGAATCGACGGTTTCCTCTTCCTGCTGCTCAGCTAAGGGCCTTTGTTCTCTTGGACTGGGGTGAGGGTGCTGGCTGCAAAGTGACTGCAGCTCCGGCTTTCGAGACCAGCCCAAGGTTGGCTCGAAAGCGGGGAAGAGACACCATCCGGACACGATTGGGTATTGTCTTTACGAGACGACTATAGTAGATTGACGTCAGACGGGAGGAAGTCCGACCTGAGTTGAGCGACTCTTACGGATGAGACGTCAAACTGCTGTGCTACTGTGGGTTGTGGACACCGCAGGCCTACCCGCTGGGCCAGTCGAGGATCGACTGACCCGCGGGCCGCAACAGGGGAGTGCTTATCGCGGTTGAGAAACGCTCCTGGGTCTCAAACTGCTTCCTTAGGGTTTGCGCAAGAATAGATTGGCAGAGTTGGCGCTCAGATTTGCACCAGATTTGGCCG
This sequence comes from Acidobacteriota bacterium, assembly GCA_046757765.1. Lineage (GTDB taxonomy): Bacteria > Acidobacteriota > UBA6911 > RPQK01 > JBHHYX01 > JBHHYX01. The sequence goes on from JBHHYX010000033.1 coordinate 787, forward strand.
CGAACGATTGAGCGAAACCGCAGGCGTAGCCGGGCCTAGGTTGAGGATTTCGCGATTGAGGAGCGGCCGAAGATGGTGTAAAGATGAGATGCCAAAATGTGAAGTTATTCTTGCGCGAGCCCTTAGTTTTTCGACAATTGGTTTCAACTCTTTCGAATCTGAACGCAAGGGAGGTTGCGCATGAAGAAATCGGTTGTACTTTTGGTGGCGGCCTACTTTGCCCTTTTCACGGGCCTGGGGTTCGCACAGTTCGTTCAGACCGACCTGGCCGGCAACCCGCTGAACGGGTATCCACACTTCGAGTTTGTTCGGGCTTTCAATGGGGATGCACCGGTCATGGCGGCAGTGGATCCCACTCGTTTTCCGGCCCTGGTGGGCGTCACGGCGGACATTTATGTCACGGCCGCCAAGAGCACCTGGACGATCGGAGATCCCCTGGTGGACGTCAGTCTGGGAGTGGAAACCTTTGCTTTTGGCGGCACCTCGATCACGGACAACATCGTCCAGGTGGCGGCGGGAGGTGAGCTGAACAGTGACGCGGGTACGGATATTGGCGTCCCCTACGATATCGTCATCGACGCCGACCGTGACGGCACGCTGAGCAACGGCGATTTTCTGGATGGATCGGGTAATGAGGCCGGCTTTTACGCCGTCAAGGATCTGGTAGCCAACGGTCCGCTGGCCACTTCGGTCATCGACTACGCGGTCACGGGTGTGACACCAGGTTTTAGCCGCGAGCGCACCTTTTTTCCAGCCGCTATCGCCGCCATGGGTCAGCTCCCGCTCATCATTATCAGTCACGGCAACGGGCACCAGTACAACTGGTACGATTACCTGCAGGACCATCTGGCGTCTTATGGCTACATCATCATGAGCCACCAGAACAATACTGGACCCGGGATTGAGACCGCTTCCACCACCACGCTGGAGCACACCGATGCGATCTTGAGCCAGCAGGGCGCCATCGGCGGCGGAGTGCTCAACGGCCATATCGATGCCAACCGAATCAGCTGGATTGGCCACAGTCGCGGCGGCGAGGGAGTGGCTCGAGCCTTCGATCGTATTCTGGATGGGACCTGGGTTCCCGTGAACTACAATCTCAATGACATCCAGTTCCTTTCCAGCATTGCCCCCACTGACTTTCTAGGTCCACTCAGTTCCAATCCGCACGGAGTGAACTATCATTTTCTGTATGGCTCGGCTGACGGAGACGTCTGCGGCTGTCCCAACAACGACATCGCCCAAGCCTTTCACATTCTGGAGCGAGCCACTGAGTTTCGCGCCTCGACCTACATCCACGGAGCCGATCACAACGACTTCAACTGCTGTGGATTCAATGATTTTCAAGGACCGGCTGGGACCGAAATCGGTCGCACGGAAGCTCAGAGGGTGGCCAAGGGCGTCTATCTTGCCGTGGTCAAGCACTATGTGGAGGGCAACATTCCAAGCAAGGATTATCTGTGGAGACAGTATGAACGTTTCAAGCCCATCTCCGTTTCGCCCGGCACCACTGTAGTGAGCGAGTACAAAGAGGGTCCTTCCAGCGGCAAATTCGTCATCGACGACTATCAATCGTCGCCCTTCCCCCGCCGCAGCAGTTCCGGTGGGCGGGTCATCTTCAATGTGACCGACTTGACCGAGGATCTGCTCAATGACAACAATGCGGACTTTACCTCGGTTTCCAGCGATCCCTTCAATGGAATGACCGGGGCCGCTTTCAGCGACGAGACGAATGGGGTGGTCTTCAGTGTGTCTCCGACCGACGGTCTACAGGTCATGTTGTGGGACGTTCCCGCCGCCGACAGTGACTTCTCAGCCTTTAAGTACCTTTCTTTCCGGGCTGCTCAGGGTACGAGGCATCCTTTGACGACCGCCAGGCAGGCGGACGAGAGTTGGTTCGTCCTGCTGGTCGACGGGGCCGGCGGCTCCAGCTTCATCGACTTCTCAGTCTATGGCGGAGGAATTGAAGAGCCCTATCAGCGGACAGGCTTCGGTACGGGTGCGGGATGGCAGAACGAGTTCGAGACGGTCCGGATCCGTTTGACCGACTTCCTGACGGGGCGGTCCGGCGTCCCTGCTACTCTGGATCTAACCAACGTCACCCGTGTCGGTTTCGTTTTCGTCAACTCTTCAGGGCTGTTGTCGTCCCGTCTGGGTCTGGATGACCTGGAAGTTACCGTCGACTAGTCGAAGCAGGCAAAGGAGGAACACAATGAGACGAACACTGAGCTTATTCATCATAGTGGGTTTGACGGCCGCCTTCGCCGTCCCGACGCTCCCGTCGACGCCCGCCCCCGTTAAGGCGCTTTTGCTGGCCCGGCCCTTCACCTTGACGCAGGGCTTTTCCTTTGACTGGCGCCAGGAACGGCCCACCATCAGCAGGGGTTTCCTGGTGGTCATCGAAGTGAATCCCGATCTGGTCTATCCGCGCCAGACGGCTGAACCCGTGCTCTATGTGGGCGACCAGACCGCCATGCGTCTGAACATCGGCTATACTTCCGGCCGCGTCATTGCGGTGGTGCCGGAAACCTCGGACCTGAGACACATCTGGTTCGGTACGCCCCAGCTTCCGGAACGCGTTACGGCGGAGACCATCACCAATGAGCGCAAACTGGCGGAGAATTCCAACATCCCAGCAGTGTCGGATCAGGAGGCAAGCGCGGCCCTGGAGCGTGGAGGCGCGTCCTTGCGGGTCGCAAACTTCAACGCCTTGCTGCGAGAGGCGGCCCGATTGGTTCGCCAATACTCGGATGAGGCCGACCTGGCCCGGATCCTGGAATCCCAGGGGGGGTAACCGAAGTCTCCTCCTTCAAGGCGCCGATGGGGCCTTTCCGAGGTCCCGTCGGCGCGGCCTACACAATCGATGTACCGATACTTTGGGGGTCTCGCGTTAGCTTCCCTGATGGCGGGGACGGCACTCTGCCAACAGGCCCTGATCCGTTTTCGCGATGCCAGCCGCGAGACCGGAATCCGCTTCCGTCACCACGACGCCCCGCCCGTCCCTCCTTTACTGGGCCAGAAGAACACCCAATTCGGTGTCGGGGCCGCCGTCTCCGACTATGACAACGACGGCGATCCCGACGTCTATCTCTGTGACTCCTATGGCTGGCCTAACCTCTTGTACCGCAACAACGGAGACGGCACCTTCAGCGATGTGACCGAAGCCGCCGGAGTGGGCAGCCTTGGATACAGCCACATGGCGCTGTTTCTGGATCTCGACAACAATGGATTCGACGACCTGGTCGTCATCAATGACAACAGCTCCCTCGACCTTCGCTTTCCCGGTTCACAGATCTTCCGTAACAACGGGGATGGCAGCTTTACCGACGTGACCCCCGACTCCGGGTTCGTGCCGGTCGACCCCGTATTTGGCGGAGCGACAGCCGGCGACTACGACCAAGACGGCGACCTGGACCTGTTTGTCGTCGGATGGTACGAATACTCCACCTACCTCTATCGAAACGAAGGAGGCTTCCAGTTCACCGACGTGACTGACTCTGCCCAGGCGCGGCCCACCGGCCAGCGGGCCCAGTGGACTCCCCTCTTCGTGGACGTGGACAATGATGGCCGGCAGGACATCTTCTGCGCCGTCGATTTCCAGGAAGACTACCTCCTTCATAACAACGGTGACGGAACCTTCACCGACTTCTCCGCCAGCGCCGGGACCCTTCATGTGGCCAACGACATGGGTGTGGCTGTCGCCGACTTCGACAACGACCTGGACCTCGATCTCTACACCACCAACATCACGGGTCCCGAGGACTGCAACTCCCCGGCCGGATGCAACATGCTTTACGTCAACGACGGAGCCGGACATTTTTCCGATCAAACCCTTCGCCATGGTCTGGGCGACACCGCCTGGGGATGGGGCGTCTGGTTCTTCGATGCCGACCTGGACGGGGACCGTGACCTCTTGGCCGTAAACGGCTGGATGCAGCCCCAGTGGGTGACGCCGGCCAATTTTTTTGTCAACGATGGAGAGGGCCGCTTCTTGGAAAGGGCACGCCAGGCCCATATTGCTCATGAAGGCAACACCCGTTCTCTGGTGCCCCTGGACTTCGACCAGGACGGCGACGTCGACTTCCTCCTTTTCGATGTGCTGGCCCCGGCCACGGTCTATCGAAACGTCACCCCCCATGGCCGAAACCGATATCTGGTGGTGGAAGCCGAAGGGAGACTCTCCAATCGCAACGGAGTGGGCACGCGCGTCTATGTCGAGGCAGGCGGCCGGGTGCAAATGGGGGAGATCCTGGTGGGGGGAAGCTTTTACGCCGGACCACCCCTGGAGGCCCACTTCGGACTGGGCCCCGTGGAGCGAGTGGATACCATCGTGGCCATCTTCCCTTCGGGACGGGAAGTTCGCCTCCTCAATGTGCTCCCGGATCAGCGTGTGCGACTGCTCGAACCGGCCGCCCAAGAAGCCTCTCCCAGGCTCCAGGCGGGTCGCCGGGGCGGCCGTTGACACGATGACGTTTGCCGCTTCGGACCTCCTCTCCGAGCCTGTCATCGACAATCGCACAAGCTCATTGAACCTGCGGGAGATTTGTGCATCTAATCCTTTGAAAGGCGAACCCAGACGGGTTGATTCTTCAGCCCATCGTACTGGAAAGGAGAGACAACAATGAAACGCTTTTTCAATCTGACACTGGCTTTCATTTTCCTGCTCTTACTGGCTCCTCTGCAGGCCCAGGGCAGGTCGCGAGGAGATCGACTGGACCGCCGCGGCAGGATTCAGGAGCATCACGGCGAGCGGCTTCAACGCCAGGGGACCAGGCGAGTTCGGCGAGGAGCCCGCAAAGAGCGATTGGGAGAAGGGCTGGTGGAGCGTGGCCATGAACGGGCCGGTGAGCACCTTCAGCGCAAGGGCGAGAGATTGCAGCGCCAGGGAGACCGCCTGCAGCGACGCGGACGGTCACAGGAGCGGCGCGGTGAGCGGAAGCAACGACGGGCCGAGAGATGGGAGTCCCGTCATACTCAAGGCTAACCCGATACCCCCCCACCCACCCCACGCGGCAGGTGACCCTGGTGCCGTAAGGCTCACCTGCCGCGTTCCCGCCTTTTGGCGATCCCGACCAGTCCTTCCAGCCATCTCACTCGCCGATCGTGCCCGATGAGGGCTAACTTAACCAGGTTGAGCAATTCCGCCGCCAAGTCACTGAACCACGAACCTAAGTGAGCGGCCATCCGGACTTGGCCTGGCGCTGCCGGGTGCCGTGATATCTCCCGCGTGGGAAAGGCGGGAAAAACGAGTATAATCCCCGTTCATGGCTGCCTCAGTTTTCCTGTGCCGAGTTTCCGATTCACTCTTGCCGGCTCAATCCGCCGGCGGCATCAAGCTGTTGAAGATCATTTCGGAGAAGAGAGCCGCCGGGGGAGCAAACCGCTCGGCCTTGGGGAGGAACGCCGACTTGCCCTGGGTCGCCTCGAATTCAGACACGACCGAGAAAAAGGGGAGGATCATGCGACCGTCCAACAGGTTGGCTGTCGTCTCTGTGCTCGCCCTCTGTGTCCTTGTTGGCTGCGGCCGGCGACCCGGCGAAGAGAGCGAGCCCTTTGAAGTGATGGAACAAACCATTGCCCAGCTGCAAGAAGCCATCACCTCTGGAAGAGTGACCTGCCGCCAGATTGTCCAAGCCTACCTGGACCGGATCGAAGCCTACGACAGGCCGAGTGGCCTGAACGCCATCACCGTGGTCAATCCGCGTGCTCTCGAACGGGCCGATGAGATTGACGAAGCCCTCAGGCAGAGCAAGACACTCGGACCGCTCTTTTGCGCCCCCCTGATCATCAAGGACAATTTCAACACCCACGACCTTCCCACCACCGGCGGCTCGGTGGTCCTCAAGGAGAACTACCCGCCCCGGGACGCCTTCATGGTGAGGAAGCTGCGACAGGCGGACGCCATCGTGCTGGCCAAGTCGAATATGGCCGAGTGGGCCTTCAGCCCCAGGCAGACCGTGAGTTCCTCCTACGGGACCACCGCCAATGCCTATGCATTGGACCGCGTTCCCGCCGGCTCCAGCGGCGGTACCGCTTCGGCCGTGGCGGCCAGCTTCGGCGTAGCGGGCATGGGCTCAGACACCGGAAACTCGATCCGCGGGCCCTCTTCGCACCTCGCCCTCTTCGGCATCCGTTCCACCCTGGGTCTGACCAGCCGGGAGGGCGTCATCCCGCTGGCCTTCGATCGGGACATCGCCGGGCCCATGGCCCGCACCGTGGAAGATGCCGCCCGTCTCTTCAACGTGGTGGCCGGTTACGACCCCAACGACCCCTTCACCGAGGACGGCAAGGGCAGACGGGAAGCGGATTACACGGTCTTTCTCGACCCCGACGGTCTGCGGGGGGCACGCCTGGGAGTGCTGGGGGAACTGGTCGATACGCCAGACGCGGATCCGGAGATCCAGGAGCTTTTCGAGCAGGCCCTGGTGGACTTGAAGAAACTGGGCGCCGAGATCGTCTCACCTCTCGTTATCGAGCATCTGCAAGAACACTTGGAAGGGACCGGCATGTTCTGCTCGCGCTTCCGCTACGATGTCGACCGCTATTTCGAGTCGCTCGGGGACAAGGCGCCGGTAGGAGATGTTCAGGAGTTCTACCGAGCGGGTCAATACTCTCCCTACATCAAGCGCAATCTGGAAAGGACGCTGCGAAAGCCCTGGGGTGTGGCCCCCGAGAACTGGGATCCGCCCTGTTTGCCCGGCCTCAGCAACCCGGGCCGCAAGGCTTTTCTGGAGGACGTGCTGGCCGCCATGGAAAAATACCGGCTGGACGCCATCCTCTATCCCACCTGGACCACCCCTCCGGCTCACCTCGACAAGGCGCGTGAAGAATACAAGGGAGACAACAGCCAGCTGGTGGCCCCCGCCACCGGGCAACCCGCCGTCACCGTGCCCATGGGCTTCAGCCACGGCCTGCTGCCCGCCGGCCTTCAAATGCTGGGCCGACCTTACGGCGAGGGGAAGCTCATCCAGTTCGCCTACGCCTACGAGCAGGCCACCCGACACCGTGTGCCGCCGCCACTTTTTCCACCCCTGAACTGATAGACTGGCGAGGCTCACGCCTCAGACCTACGAGCGGTGTAGTGGCTTTGTCCCAGGCCTGAAAGAGTGTTATGGTAATAGATAATACTCGAAGCCTTTCCTGGGAGGAATGATCGATGAAACTCCTCTCTCTCTGTCTCTCTGGCAGTCTAGCCATTACGGGCGGCGACCTTTTCGGCCAGGTCTTTATTCAAGCCTTCTCGGGCTGTCCCATGGCCCATTGCGACGGCCGGATGTCGGACCAGGTGAACCTGGTGCCCCCGGCCGGCCCCCTGGTGGGCCTGCTGTACGAGGACACGGTGCCGGCCGGCAGCCTGCCGGCCCTGGGCTGCGCCTCCAACGGCAGCGTGGCTGCCTGCTCCTTCACCGAAACGGACCCCGGCGACCCCAATCTGGTGACTTACAATTGCCAGATCGATGGGCCGCCTTCTTGCCAGATGCTCTGGAGCACCACGGTGCTGGACTTGAATGCCTTTATCACGGCGCCCATTGTGGGTGACGCCGGCGACCTGATCGTCGCCGACGGTCAGACGGTGAGACGCTTCAACCGCTCCCTTAGCGACCCCAATATCTGGGAGGAGGCCTGGTCGAAGCCATTGACGGGGGGAATCCCCATCAGCCCGGTGGTGAGCTTCAACGGCTGGGTGGTGGTGGCGACCAAGGCGGACGGCACCACCCTGGGGGGGCCCATCTACACCTTCAAGGCTGAAAACGGAGCCTTTGGCCAGAAGTTTGAGGTGTTAAATCCCCTTGAGGTGACTTCTTTCGAAACGCTCAACACGCCCGGAATCTCGCTGAATCGTTTTTATGTGATCATGCAGCTGCATCAGTTCCCGAGGGTGGGCCGGCTGGTGGCGATCGACGTGGACTCGGCGGGGCAAATGACCGAGGCGTGGCGCTTCTCGGACAACTTCCAGGGGCCCAGTGGCGGCAGCCCCCTGGTGATTCCCAAGTCTCCTGTGGGGCCGGTTAACGATCGAATCTACTTTGACGGGGACCCAGATCCCGACGACCCTATCCAACTCCCGCGCGTGTTGGCCGTGGAGGATTCGGGCGCTGACCCGAACTTTTTGTGGCGTACGCCATTCCCGTCCCAAATCAAGGCTTCTGTGGCCCAGGACCCCAGAAACGTTCCTGTAGGTGTGGGGTCAATCTGGGCTTTTGCGGCCGGGGACGCGGAGGTTAAGCGTCTCAACGCTGATAGTGGGGCGGAAATACAGAAATTCGACCTCAACGAGAAGCTGGACACTCTGATAGGCGGTCCTCTGGGCGTGCCGGGTGTGCAGGGGCCCGGCTCCGTCATGACCATCGCCTTGCCGGTGGCGGGGGATCCGGATCCCATCATGATCGTGGGCGCCACTACCGTTTTCCAGCTGGGGATCGACCGAACCTCCTGGGTGACCGCCGTCGAGCTGGACGCGATCACGCCCACCATGATCTGGGCCCATAAGCTGGGGGATCACAGCACCCGCACCGGGGGCCAGTTTCCCATCATCGGCGACTTCAACGGCAACCCGGTGGTGGTCTTCTCATCGGTCTCCAGCGGGGCTCATTTTGTCGCCAACCAGTAGCTCCTGATCTTGACCTGGACTTGCGTTCAAGCACGCCGTCGGGGACCCAAAGGAAATCCAAGAAGGGCCCGTCCTGGACCCCTGTCGACCTGTGCAGGTGATCGTAAACGAGCTGTGTGAGCTCATCAAGCGCCGCCCGATCACCGGCCCGCCACTTGAGCAGTAATCGCGTGACCGACCCGGGATCAGATTGAACGTCCTTCTCCGTCTCCTGGTTGTAACCCATCATCGACGCTCAAAACATTTAGAAGGGGCCGGCGCCACACATTAATAAGAAGCGCGACTTACCAGAGCAGTTTCAACCCGAACTGAATCTGCCGGGCCTCGGCGGTTGATGTGATCTGGCCGAAGTTCGGACTGGCCACGCTGCCAGACCAGCCCGAGACGGGGAGCAAAGTTGTTCGGGTCAGTCCCGAAGACCTTGGGATCAATCTCGCCAAGGGCGGCAAAAAAGGACGCGTCCAGTGTCGAAATCGAAGGAGTGGGGCCGGTTGGCGTCTTGGGGCAGAAAGCCAGGATCGGGCGGAGTTCCCAAGAACCAGGAGAGGCCCCAGTTGAGGGTCAAGTCTGGCCCTATTCTCCAGGTGTCGTGAATGAAGGGCTCGAACTGCGTCCAGCGATAGTGCATGCGCGGCATGGAGATCACCTGGCCGGCGGTGGGCATGCCCAGAAGGAAGTCCGCGAATGCACTTCCCGTATTCGATCTGGACACGCTGAGCAACCACGACTTCAAAGTCCTCTTCGACGTAAGTCTTGAATCCCAGCAGCTCCGCATGTAAGGAGTAGCGCCCGGGAGGGACTGAAGCGAAGAAATAGCGCCCTGCTTCGTTGCTCAGCGCCTGGCGCAGCCGGCCCGTGTTCAAGTTGATCAGACGAATTTCAGCGGCGAGGATGATCCCGCCCGTTTCGTCACGAATGGCACCCTCAACCGAGGAGTTGCTGCCTTGACCGAAAACGGCAACCGTGCCCAGGAACAGGATGAAAGAGCCGACCAGCACAGTTGCGGTTGGACGCACTATTCTCTCCCCGAACTCCATCAAGGCGAGCTCCGCAGGCTCGTGCTGAACTCGACAAGGCGGCGAAAGCCGCCCACATCCAGGTCATTAGGTCAAGAGCAAGATTCGTACTCCAACAGCGTTTTCCGGTCGCACTCTAGATAGCGACGGAGGTTCGGGTTTTTCACAGAAGAAATCCAAGATTGTGAAAAAGACGCGCGTTTGTCGCTAGTCAGGGTGGGAGGAGAAGTTCCGATAACTCCGGAGTCCACGAAGTAAGGAGGAGGCCATGGACAATCTGAAAGCTCAGAAACGAGGGTCCGTCCACACCGATGTCGGCGTCGGGGTATCTCCCACAGTCCGAGCCAATCGGGCGGGAACCCCATTGCCGAATGTGCTGGCGGCAGCCCTTCTGCCGGGACGGAAAAAGGGGCCTGAATGGATGGACTCATGTGGCCAGTGGGGATCCAGCCTGGTGATAATCGGAAAAGGAGCGGCAGAGGCAGAATCGACCGAGCTGCTGATTATCAGCCAGGATCGGAAGAGTTTTTTTTACCTCCATCGTGACCAGGATTCACTCTCCGGAGAGGGATGCGGAATGGACCGCTTTTCCGTGAGTCCAACATCCGGCCTGATTCAAAATCTCTCGGCCTTTTACGAAGACGACGACCTGGTGGCGCTCATGACGCTCCGGCACCCTGAGAGGGGGGAAGTAGCCGTCGCGGCCACGCTTGATCCCGGAACTCCAACCTGGGAGCCGGTGCCGTTGTGTCTGAAGCGTGGTGGATTCACCTACCGGCTTGGCGCCGAGGTGAGCGAGTACCGTGACCCCGCCGGGAGGCACTTCCTTTACGGCATTGCCCGGGGCTCTGACGACCTGTCTCAACCGCCTCCCCGGACTGCTTTTTGTCTCTTTAGCCGGAGCGGCTCCAATCGGGAGTGGAAGGCCAATTTCTTCAAAGAGGAGAGGGACCCTGGCGCGCGATACCGGATTGTCGATGGCTTCGGCGATGCCAAGATGAGCATCCTTCGTTTCGCTGGCGGGGGATTGTCGGTTCGGATCGGTTCGGTCAACCGGCAAGGCGAGTTCCATTACCTTCCCCTCTTTACCAGAAGAGACGGGTTGGTCGAAGTGTCGATGAACTGTGGCGGCACCGCCAATGAAGGGATTCTGTTGCCCGAAAGCCTTTATTTCCCCAAGAACTGCCCGTTCAATGTCACGGTCCGGTTCCTGGCTCGCCGCCAACAGTCGCAATACCTCCTTGCGGAGGGATTCGTCATCAGGACAGGCCTGGCGCAAGAAGGCCTCTTGTTCCCCTGGTTCCCACTCAAGGGCGCGATTGAAAAGCTCCTTTATTTGCTCTCGCCTGCCGGCGCTCATTCGCTTGGTCCCCCCGCCAGCTGGAGCCTCGACCGGAGCCAACTGAGAATCCGGGGCGATTCTTTGGCAAACGGTATCTGGGGTGGACGATTTGACTCCAGAGTCCAGCCCTTCTCCTTTTGAACGGTTCCCCCCCTTCGCAAGCGATACTGACTAGATTGACTTGGTTATAGGCGTTTTTCGCCAATGCGTCAAGCGAAGCGAGCAGTGTCTCTTCCCGATCGCCGCCGCGCCATCCCCAGCCGCGGATCCCTATTCTCGGAATCCCATCCGTGGTCACTTCGGGTCTCGTGGAGCAACAATTACTGTCTTGAAGGCTCAAAAGACAATAGATCATCCGATTTTCCGAGCGGTCTGGGAATTCCCGGAATTCATGAGCGCTCGCCACTGCGAGTTCCGCTTCATCGGTGGACTTGCAGTTCAGAGATGGGGGAAGCTGCCGCGCTTCACCGCCCGTTGTACTCGGTCGCTCAGCTGGCTGGGCCAGAGCCTAGCCTACTCTGTTTCGCCCAGGAAACTCCGTTGCCTCAGCTCGGAGTGTTGCTCAATCTGTTCGAAATGACCGTCGAGGTGGTAAAGAATGGCTCCGGCACGGATGGTCGAAGCGGCGATGATGAGATCTGTTGTGGGTATCGTGACGCCCTTTCCCCTCAGCTCATAGCCCACTTCCTGGGCCAGTTCGAAATCCCCACGGCGCAGTTCCAGCCAATGAAAGGCGCTGAAGTCGGCTGCCAGTTTTTGACGGGCGGCCTCTCCTCTCGCAAAAGTGACAATTTCCACCTGGATGATCCCGTTGCAGCAGACCTCATCGGCCGCAATGGCCCGGGCCACGCATTCGGCAACCAGGGCTCTTCCCCCTGGGCGGTAGTATTCGACAAAAGCCGAGCTGTCGACCACGATCATGAGTGCTGCCGGAGTTCTTTCAGCTTCTCCTGATCCAAATCGAGGTTGACCTGGCCGCGGTGGGAGAGGGCGTCGAAAAGACGCTTCCGACGGAGGGCTTCCTGGAGAGCAAGGCGGACGGTTTCGGCCTTGGTGCGTGCCTGCAAAGCGTTCTGGGCCTCGGCCAGTAATCGGTCGTCGATTGTCAATGTCATTCGACTCATACTGTCACCACACGAAAGCACCATTAGTATACACTACATGACTGCACTATTGAAAAGTGTTTGCTTCTCGTTTGGCATGGGAACAAGAGGGTTGGTGGCTGAATCTCTTCATGGACCTGTTGAGCGTGATGATCCGAGGGCTGCGGCACGGGCGCAGCCTGAAAACTGAGTCGCTTTCAACCAGGCCACCAGGGTGACGGTAATCTTTAAGGTTGAGTCAAGTTGTGCACCTGACAACAGAAGGCACCTTCACGCCACAAATTATCCGGAAGAATCGCTCGACTCGGACCTCCTGGAATTTGACTCGCTGCTACTGCCGGCACTCTTTTCCGGCCTCTCCCAGGAAGCGAAAAAGTGACCCAGTGGGCCGGGGCCCCCGCCCAGGGGGAAGGAGGCGCGGATGGCCTCTGTTACATAGCTCTTGGCCTTGTCGACGGCTTCTTCCAACTCCGCCCCCTGAGCCAGGTAGGCGGCGATGGCGGAAGCGAAAGTGCAGCCGCTGCCGCGTGTGTTGGGTGTGGCTCGGCGATTGGCCCGCAAGGTGATGAAGCGCCGCCCGTCAAAAAAACAGTCTCTGCTCTCTTCCCCGTCTTCCATGTGCCCGCCCGTGATGATCACCGAAGCCGGTCCCCAGGCGTGGATCTGCCGGGCCGCTTCTTTGACCTGCCTGGAGTCGGTGAGTTCTCGCTGGGTCAAGACTTCAGCCTCGTACCGATTGGGCGTGACGGTGGTGGCCAGAGGGAAGAGCCGGCGCCGAAGGACGCCGACGGCCTCGGGACCGATCAGGGGATCCCCTCCACTGCTCACCATGACGGGATCGAGAACCAGTGGTGTCAGCTGATGTGCTCCGATGAGATCGGCCACAGCTTCAATGATCTCCCGCGAAGGCAACATGCCGGTCTTGACGGCGTCCACTCTGATGTCCCGAACCACGGCTTCAATCTGGCACTCGACGGCCTCCACTGGAAGGTGAACAGAGTTCAGAATACGCCGGGTGTTTTGGGCGGTGACCGCGGTCACCACGCTCATGCCGTGGACGCCAAGGGCGGCAAAGGTCTTGAGGTCAGCCTGAATTCCAGCGCAGCCCGCGCTGTCGGATCCGGCAATAGTGAGGGCGCGGGCGATGCTTCTCACGACTGTATTATACAGGGTAGGCGGGGTTATGTTACTCTATGAGAAGGGGGCTTAACTAAGAGGAGAAAACTCATGGCATCCAGTGGAGATAAGGTGATTTACTTTCTTGCCGGTGGTCTGGTGGGAGCTGTGGTGGCACTGCTCTTCGCCCCTCGGTCGGGAGAACAGACTCGGGACATCCTCGGAAGCAAGGCCAAGGAAGGCGCCGGCAGGATTGCCCGCAAGACCGAGGAAGGGAAAGAGGCCCTGCGGGGGACCGCTACGTGGCTGGCTGAAAAGACGCGCGAAGGGACCGATACGATTACTGAGAAATCGCGTGAAATGGCGGACGTGGTGAGTGAGGGGTTCGACAAGAGCCGAGGAACCCTGGCCCGGCAAAAGGATCAGCTGGCCAAGGCCGTCGAAGCGGGCAAGCAGGCGTATCACGAGGAACGGGAGAAGCTGGGAGCGCTGGGAGAAGAGAACCCTCCCAGCTAGTGTCTCGTTCGGGGGGGAACTTCTTTTCTTTGAAGCGGATGACCTTCCCCTGAAGAGGGGAGTTCCCGGAAAGTCGAATTCAATTCGACCGATCTCAAAGCTTCGGCCTGGAGCCGGGATTGCTCACTTCTGGCCGAGCCCTTTCTCAACGGACGGAGGCGACGTGGCGGTTGAATCTTTGCTCGTTCTGTTTGTCGGTGTGACGGCGGTTGCCTTTACGGTCCAATGCTTGTCGGTGTGGCGGACCTCGCGATCCATCAATCGGATGGTGAGCAGACTGCAAAGGCAGGTCGAGCAAGTGGAGAGCAAGCTGCGGGTGGTTGAGAACCGCCTGCTGGAGGTCTCCGGTGATCTCAAGCCTCTTGGCACCATGGCTGAGAAGATCAGCGCCGGTGTGACCCTGGTTTCGGAGAGAGTCCGCGGACGTGCTGAGGACCTCGACCATCTCATTGACGAGCTGGCAGCGGTAGCCCGGGAGCAGGCCTCCAAGATTGATTATCTGGTCACCGACACGGTACAAAAGTTCGAGCAGACAACCGAAGTCATTCAAAAGGACGTGCTCCGGCCGGCAGTCGAAATTACGTCCTTTGTCAAGGGAGTCAAATCCGGATTGGAAGTCCTTTTTTCCAAGAGGAGCGGCACCTCCGAACCCCCTCGGGAAGAGGAATTGTTCCTCTAGGAGTCTGGGCTGGACGGTCGTCGTGGTCCCCTATCCACCCCAACGGGGTTGTGTGGGTATCCAGTGCAATCCCTTTCGCTCGTAGCCGGGATCATTCTCCTCCACGACGCAACCCTTGACCGGCATGGCGATTGTGTAGTGCGGATTTTTGTGCAATGCGCAACTTGACCATCTTGTGACCTTGTTTCGAGCCTGCTTTTCTCCTCACAGACCCCAGCGCAGCAGGACGCTGCCCCAGGTGAATCCGGCCCCGAAGGCAGACAGGAGTACCAGGTCACCTTTCTTGATTCGGCCACTTTGGTGAGCTTCGGTCAAGCCCAAGGGAATGGTTCCAGCCGTGGTATTCGCATATCGGTCGATGTTGATGAGTATCTGATCCTGGCGCAGTTTCAATCTCTCGGCCGTGGACTTGATGATTCTGAGATTGGCCTGGTGAGGGACGAACAGAGCCAGATCCCCGGCAGTGAGTCCGTTTCGTTCCAACAGGGTCTGTGAGACACGGGGCATGAGCTTGACAGCGAATTTGAAAACACTCCTTCCGTCCTGATGCACGCAGTGCATCTTTTCACGAACGGTCCGTGCGCTGGTGGGCTGCTGGCTCCCTCCCCCCGGCATGTAGAGAAACTGGCCCCCGGACCCGTCGCTGTGGAGAATGAAATCCAAAATCCCGTGATTGTTGTCCTCGGCGGGTTCCAGCAGGACCGCTCCGGCGCCGTCACCGAAGAGGACACAGGTGGCGCGGTCTTCAAAGTCAATGATTGAGCTCATCACATCGCTTCCCACCACTAAAACCTTCTTGCAGGCCCCCGTTCGGATGAACTGGTCACCGGTGGCCAGGGCGTAGAGAAAGCCGGAGCAGGCACCGGAAAGGTCGAAGCCCCAAGCCTTTGTGGCGCCAATCTTGCTTTGGAGGATGCAGGCCGTGGAAGGGAACATCATGTCGGGGGTGACCGTGGCGACGATGATCAGATCGATCTCTTCGGGCCCGCAGTTGGCCATCGCGAGGGCATTCTCGACCGCCTTGGCTGAAAGATCGCTGCTGGCCTGCCCGTCGGATACCAGCCGTCGCTCCCTGATCCCGGTTCGCTCAAAGATCCATCCCTCCGACGTGTCGACAATCTTCTCCAGATCCCGATTGGTCAACACTCTTTCAGGGACGTACATGCCAACGCCGGTGATATTGGCGTGATTCTTTCTCAAAACAAACTCCCCTCCCGCTGGCATCCGGTTGGACTCAGTTCCATTGCTGTCGGATCACTTCCGTTCCGGAAGGAATCTTGAACCTGAACCTTTTACGCGGAACACGGATGTTTTCGCGAACATTCGTCAAGATGTAGTCGGTTCGATTGCCTATCCACTCAATGACAGAAAGCCTGTAGATAAAATAGGTAGCCGGGTCAATCTCCAGGAGCAGGCGTGAAAACTCGCCTTGCGGACCCCTGGGCGTCAGCCGGAGGAAAAGGTTGGTGACCTTCACAGGCTTCTCCTGCTCCTCGAAGCTGGGTTCGAAGTCGGCGAGCAGGTTGCCTTGGCCCAGCAGGAAGAGAAGAGGTGTCCCCTCCTGGCGGGATTGGAGGTCTGTTTCCATCACCTGTCGATCGCGGGGCACATAAAAATAGGCCTTCTTGCCGTTCGAAACAAATACCTTGTGGGTCGGGTGTCGGTATTCCCAGTACATTTTTCCGGGTTTTGCCATGATCAATACCCCCGACTCTCTCTGTTCCACGTTGTGTCCTCGATAGACCTGGGTGAAGTCGGCGGAAAAACTCTCTATCCGATCGTATCTCGATTGCAGCTTTGAGAGGACCTGCCTGGCACTGGGACGATCGGTGGAAGCCCCTGAATCCGTGGAGACGGCACACCAGCAGCAGCAAATCAGAAGAGAAGTGGCTCTGGCCGTTCCTTTCATTTCAGGCTAAGCGATTCTTCTCGTCGTTCCGGCTTTGGGTCCGGCGAGCTTCCAAAGAATGTGGCGCAAAGAATCAGGAGGACGCCGCAAGTGATGGCCGCATCAGCCACGTTAAAGGTAGGCCATGCCAACCGGGTTCCCCAGTGCAGTTTCAGGAAGTCCACAACGTAATGATGAATCAAACGGTCGACAAAGTTGCCCAGTATCCCTCCCAGCAGCAGACCCAGTGAAACCAGCACCAGGCGCTCACTCGCCGGTGTGGAGCGAATGTAGTACAGCACCATCAAGATGGCGAGTAGGGCCAGCGAGGCCAGGATGGTGCTTTTCCATTCGGACTGAAAGTCGTGTAGGAAACCGAAGGCGATCCCCTCATTCTTCGTGTACTGAATGGAGAAGAAATCCGTCACTACGGGATAGGATTGGAGTCGCACGGTGTTCGTCACCACCCACTTGGAGAGAAGGTCCAGGACAAAGACGAACAATCCGATTGCAATGGCTCCCCAGCGCACCTGTGTTTCCCGTCGCAAGGAGATCATGCCGGCCCCGCCGTTTTGAATTCGGAATCCCGGTCCATTTGTCGCAGCACTTGATGGCAACGATCACACACACTTGGAATCTCCGGGTTCGAACCGACCGAAGTCGAGTAATTCCAGCACCGTTCACATTTTTCGCCCGGCGCCCGGGAAATCTCAATGCGAGTCTCCTCTTGATCCAGGTCGGAGTCTTCCTTCAGAGCCATCTTGGAGACCAGGAAGATGCCGCAAAGGTCGGGGAAGCTCTTCAGATAGGCAACGGTGCGAGGATGCCCGTAGAGCGTCACCATGGCTTCCAGCGAATGGCCGATTTCCTTGCGCTGACGGCTCTCTTCGAGAACTCTCGTCGCCTCTTCCCGGATCTGGCGAAGTCGTTCCCACCGTTTCAAAAGAGGGTCATTCCGGTGCTCGTCGAGCTCACCTGGAAACTCGGCCAGGTGAACGGATTGAAACGGCTCTTGGCCGCAGTGGAGATGATCCCAGACTTCTTCGGAGGTAAAGGGCAAAATGGGTGCCAGGAGCCTCACCAAGGTATCGCTGATCTGGAAAAGCGCTGTCTGGGCCGAGCGTCGGGATTTCGAGTCTGCCGCCAGGACATAGAGCCGATCTTTGAGGACGTCCAAATAGAAACTGGAAAGGTCGACAACGCAGAAATTATAGAGGTTATGATAAACGACGTGGAACTCGAAACGCCGGTAGGCTTGTTGAACCCGGTGGGAGACCCCCGCCGTGAAGGCGAGAGCCCAGCGATCGATTTCTTCGAGTTCGGAGTCGGGCACAGCCTGGCTGGAGTTAAAGTCCGAAAGGTTGCCCAGCAAAAAGCGCTGAGTGTTTCGAAGCTTGCGATAAGCTTCTCGCAACCGAGCCAGCACTTCCTGGTCCAGCCGGGCGTCCTCGGTGTAGTTGATGGAAGCCACCCAGAGGCGCAGGATCTCCGCTCCATCTCTTCTCACAATCTCCAGCGGGGAGATGACGTTGCCGACTGACTTGGACATGGCGCGTCCCTGGGCGTCCAACGTGAATCCGTGGCAGATGACGGTCCGGTAAGGCGCCTGATTGCGGGCCCCCACAGCCACCAGGAGTGAGCTCTGAAACCAGCCTCGGTATTGATCTCCTCCCTCCAGATAGACATCCGCCGGCCAGGGCAGGTCAGCGCGGCCGCCAAGAACGACATGGTGACTTGCCCCGGAGTCAAACCAGACGTCGAGGATATCGAATTCCTTGTCAAACTCGGTTTCGCCGCAGCCGCAGGCGGTGCCCGGAGGCAGCAGCTCCGCAACTGGTCTGGCATACCAGGCATCCGCCCCCTCTGCCTCAAACAGGTCGGCTACATGATCAACGACACGCTTTTCCAACAGGGCTTCGCCGCAGCTGCGGCAATAAAACACGGCAATCGGGACGCCCCAGATTCTCTGCCGGCTGATGCACCAGTCGGGACGGGTGGCAATCATGCTTTCCATCCGCTCCTGACCCCAGGCCGGGATCCAGTCCACGCCCCGGATCTCTTGCATCGCCTTCTTTCGAAAACCGGCATGGTCCATCTTGATGAACCACTGTGCCGTGGCCCGAAAGATGACCGGGTTATGGCAGCGCCAGCAATGGGGGTAGCTGTGCCGGATATCCCTCTGCGCCACCAGAACTCCCCGCTCCGCCATGAACTGACTGATCTTCCGGTCGGCTTCAAAAACCTGAATGCCCGCAAAGTGCTCCACATGGGAGTGGAAGCGCCCGGCGCCGTCGACCGGATTATAGATATCGAGGCCGTGCTCGATTCCCATCAAGTAATCCTCTTCTCCATGCCCCGGCGCGGTGTGGACGGCTCCAGTGCCCTGCTCGAGGGTGACGTGCGCCCCCAGGAGGGTCTTGGATTCCCGATCCAGCCACGGATGCCCGAAGACCAGACCCCGCAAGTCCTTACCCGAGACCCTTCGGAGAACCCGATAGCTCTCGAATTGGCATTCGCGGGCCACCTGTTCCAGAAGCCCGCTGGCGATGATCAACACCTCTTTACCGACTTCGACCAGCGAGTATTCGAAGTCAGGATGAAAACAAATGGCAAGATTTGCGGGCAGCGTCCAGGGCGTCGTGGTCCAGATCAGCGCGAAAATCGGAACTCCCTCGAATGGTGATCCCAGGGTCGACGAGCCGCTCCGCAAAGGGAACTTGACGTACACCGAAAGACTGGTTCGTTCCTTGTAGGCCACCTCGGCTTCCGCCAGAGCCGTCTCGCAGGAAATGCACCAGTGAACCGGCTTCAGCCCTTTGTAGACGCTCTCCTTTTCGATGAAGACTCCCAGCAGGCGGGCGGTTTCCGCCTCGTACCTGTGAGCCATGGTGAGATAGGGTCGATCCCATTCGCCAAAAACCCCCAATCTCTTGAATTCCCGCTCTTGAATCTCAACGTACTTGCTGGCGTATTGCCGGCACTCTCTGCGAATGGCCAGGGGATCCCGATGGGCTTGCTTTCGGGCCATCACTTTGATTTCGATAGGCAACCCATGACAATCCCAACCCGGGAGGTAAGGGGCCTGGTAGCCCTCCATCGTCTTGGACTTCACGATCAGGTCCTTAAGGATCTTGTTCAATGCATGGCCCAGGTGAATGTGGCCGTTGGCGTAAGGTGGTCCATCGTGAAGGACGAAGGTCGGGCGCCCTTCTCGAGCCTCTCGAATCCTTTTATAGAGGGCCATCTCTTCCCATTTGTCAAGCATCCGAGGCTCCATCGAACTCAAGTTCGCTTTCATGGGGAAGGAAGTCCTGGGGAGGTTGATTGTCTTCTTCAGGTCAAGTTGCTTTGGCACTCTGCTTGGCGCGTCCTTTCCGGAACCCCCAATTCTATACGAAAAGCCCGTTCGTTCGCCTGGAATTCAAAAAAAGCCCCGGCAGGGCTCTTCATCAATTCTACCGACCGGCGGCGCGATCGTCTGATTTGACCGGAGAGATGTCAGCTTAGGGCTGGCGCAAGAATAACTTCACATTTTGGCATCTCATCTTCACACCCTCTTCGGCCGCTCCTCAATCGCGAAATCCTCGACGTAGGCCCGGCTACGCCTCCGGTTTCGGTCAATCGTTCGCGGACCAAAGCTGGTGCAAATCTGGGCGACGACTCTGTGAGGTTATTGTTGCGCAAACGCTTAGCGGAGATTGAACGAGACTTCTATGGTGGCAAGTACGTCGACAGGCCGGCCATCCTTCATCCCCGGCCGGAATCTCCAATTGGTGGCAATTTCCTGGATGGCGCTCTGTTCAAGGCCATAGCCGAGGCCTCTCAAGACCTTTAAACTGTCAGCTCGCCGGTTTCTTCTGATAACGGCTTCAAGAACAACGACTCCCTGGACTTTGGACTTAATGGCTTCGTCCGTGTAACTGGGAGTCGTCTGACGCAGAACCTGTGGATTGGTGATGCCACCCCCTACACGAAAGGGCCCGCTGCCGTCACCCATGCCGGGGCCGACTCCCGCATTATCCCCGACACCCGACCCATCCAGCGCTCCTCTGCCAACGCCACCTCGCGAAGGGGGGCCCGGAGGGGCCGTGACCTCCCCGATGTTCAAATCAACAGCCAACTCTTCGAGGACTTTCGGGATTTCCTCGATCTTGGGTTTACGAATCGGTTCGGGGGCGTTGGGTGTGGGGTCGGGAATGGGGACAACCTTCGGTTTGGGTTTGGGGACCACGGGCCTTGGCTTGGGGGGAGCGGCCTCGGGTCGGCCTTCCATCCCGGCAAGCTTGGAAGGCCGCGCCAGCTGTTTGATGACAAAGACTTCCTGGGTGGGCTGGAAGACCGTCGTTCCGAAAGAGGGAAAGACCACGACGAACAGAAGAATATGGAAGAGTAGCGCCAGGATGGCGCTGACCCGCATCGGTTTTCGACCCGAGACATCGGTGGCGAAAATGTTAAAGGCATCGTCGACGTAGACCAGCCGCTCGGACGGGGTGATTCTGAGAGCCAGCAGTCTCTCCAGGAACGACTTGAAAAAACTCAGGGGGCTGTTTGGATTCGTGGCCATTTCAATCGTCTTATCCGCAGCTCTCATTTTAGAAGAGTTTCACCCCCACATTCAACTTTGTTTCCGCCAACCTTTCAGATGAGGATTGACCTGAAAAGTATCAGCCCACACCGCACGGGGCGCTATCCGGGCCGAAATAGCCGGGTTGGACTTCGCCCGAGAAACGCGCCGGTTCCCTGGACTAGCGCTGGCCAGTTCTCATCCGAGCGCGAAGAAGACGGCGGGCTGACGCCCACCGCTCGCCCGGATGGCCGCCAGTGCGCCAATGCTGAATGGTGCGATTCTCGACTCCACGGCGCTAAATACTCCTCTGTTTGGCCCCGCGTGTGGCCCCCGGGCTCTTCCCGTCTTCTTCCCACCCGCCCCTTCAGGGCTCAACACTGTCTTTACAGGCGCTGACCTGGGGGTTGTCACCCCA
>JBHHYX010000034.1:0-21919 GCA_046757765.1 Acidobacteriota bacterium
TAGACGCGGGCATATCCGTCGCCGTAGTAGATTGGGTGTGAGAAATGCGGGCTAAATGCGTCCGGATCGGATTCGGCAGTCTGAGATCGAACAATGGAGCAATTAAGTGTGAGACTTTACCGGGAAGGGCTCATCCAAGTCTTTGAGAACGCCAAACGCTCTCTTTGAACCCCTCCCAAGGTGAGCCCGTCCAAAAGCGGGCTCACCCCCTCACTTCCCCATCCGTCGGAGCGGCGGTTTTTACCTCTTGCAAACCGTGGCGGGTCCATCGGGTTCTCAAGTCCTCACCTGGTACGGACCGGCTTGGACACCACCAGACGGAGGGAAGCCGTTTCAGGCCGGCAACTGCCGGCGCCAGCCGCTGACGTTCAGAATGTAGCTTTTCATTTCCGGCGGCGCCGAGGTGACGGCCCATAATGCCGAGCGCAGCAAAGTGCCCAGAGTGCCCGCATTGATATAGCGGCGGGAGGGGTCGGCCAGACCCACCGCGGGTGACGTAAAGTCTGCCTCTCTTATCAGGGCGAAAATCCGCCTCGACGCCTCCTTGGGATCGAGAAAGCCCTTTTCCACTTCCTCGATGTTGGCGATGGCCGACTGGAACAGCTTCAGGAAGCCCTGGTGATGGCAGCAGAGCAAACCCATCGGCTCGGCGTTGTCGGGAAGGATCGAGTCGTCATGCGTTTTCAGGTAAGTTCTATAGATTGCTGCCAATCTCAAATCGCCGATCCCCACGCCCAGCGCCCAGACGCGAAACCAGGCGTTCCAGAGGTCGAAGTCGCAATAGGAGACGTAGGCGCCGTAGGCCACGAGGTCGGTGTTGGTGACCAGATTTGCCTGCAGACGCTCCAGGTACTGGAAGCGTTGGGCTGAAAAGTCCCCATCTTTGATCGCCTTCAGCAGCAAGGGTGCCAGGGCGCCGAGGGCCTCCATGGTGATCGCCAGTCCGCGTGAGAAAATGGCATCGATGAAACCGCCGGCATGGCCCAACAAACACCAGCGGTCTCCCACCGTTTGGCGCGAAGAGTACTGGACCCTGCCCGTGGAGACCCAGGGCCTGACCGCCCTCGCATTCTTGAACTGGACCGCAATGCTCGGGAAGCGCTCGAGAAACGCTTCCCACTCCTGCTGTGGCGTCATGTCGTCCGGTTTGGGATGCTTTCGAGGGTCGAGTTGGAGCCCGACGCTGACCAGGTCGTTGGTGGATTCCGGATGATTATTGAAGGGGATGACCCACACCCAGCCACCATCAAATATGTGATGGCAGGTGCCGTTGTACCAGCGCTCCGGGGTGCCGTGAATGTTGTTGACGCAATCATCATAGGGCGTCACATCGATCATGTGGGTGAAGAGCACGCGTGAGTGTGTTCTGGCTCGAGTGGGCTCCTCCCGCAGTCCGAATTTCTGTGCCAGTGGGGAGCGAAAGCCCGTGGCATCCACCACATAGTCAGCCGTGAAGGTTTCTCCGTTGGCCAGGGTGAGCTGGACCCGGTCTGGATCGAAGTTGACATCATCGAGATAGACGCCCTGCCGGGTGACAGCGCCGTAATGTATGGCTGAGTTGAAGAGGAAGGCGTCTATGTCTTGACGAAAGAGATGCGCTTCGTAGCCTTCGCGGAAAGGCGGGATGACCAGTTGGGTTGCCTCCCGGGGGTTCTGGTGGGCCTGGCCCTCGTGATGATAGATGAAACCAAAATTGCGTTTCTCCCCACAAGCCGAGGTCACGTACTTACGGATGTTGTCACCTGAGCTGATTTTTCTGAGCTCCGGGATGTCGTACCGCTCGGCGATCAATTTGACCATTCTCAAAGAATGGCGCACTGTGGCTTCCCCAATCGCAAAGCGGGGATGGGTCTGCCCATCCACCACCAACACTCGGGCGCCTTCTTTGCCCAGGATGGTTGCCAACATGCTCCCGCTGAAGCCCCCGCCCAGAATAGCCACGTCAAACTGGTTCTCTTGTTTCATGGTTCGTACACTCCACTTCTCTCTTTTTTCCCCATTGGTTCCAGAGGGACGCCAGGGCCGGCAAAGCCGTCCGCAGCCCGAGAGCAACCGGCAGGGTCGCAAGGGCTGGAACAGGACTCTTTACCGATCCTAGCCCGCATTTTTCATTCTCACACCCAATCTACTACAGAGCCGGAATCATCCCCGCTGACTGCGTTGCCCACCCTCGGCCTCCTCGACGTAGTAGGCGATTACGTCTCCGGGGGTCTCGGTTGTCAGCGCGGCGCTTCCGGTTCTTCGCTACGACCGGGTGTGAGTCATCCCGGCTAGCGGATGGGATTGTTTCTTCCGCGCTTCCTGAGACTCCCTGTGAAAAAAGGTCGGAGTACTTCCGCTGGAAGCGATTGAATGCAAGAAATACACCAGTTTTCATGACGGTGGTGAGCTATTCACCAGGGGACACTTAACCTGCATTTCCCATGCACCCTCGACTGCGGCTCCGGCATCCACCACGCCGGCGGCCTTGCCCGCCCTTGTCCTCCTCGACGCAGTGCACGACCATGGCTCCGGGGTCCTCGGCCCTAACCCGTATTTCTCACACCGAGTCTACTGCGGAACCGGAATCATCCGCGCTGACTGTATTGCCCACCCTCGGCCTCCTCGACGTAATGCACGACTACGCCTCCGGGGCCTCGGTCGTAACGCCTTGTCAGGGCGTTGCTTCCGGCTTTGCACTACGACCAGGTGTGAGAAGTCCGGGCTGATGCCTTGTCATCACAGCGCTTCTGGCGCCCGCCATGAACCTGGCTGGCGCACCCGCCTTTCTCACACTCGATCTACTTCGGCTGTGGAGAGGTGCCCGTCTGCCGGGTTGCGCTCCGTCAGGCTCCTCAGGGTACTGACGGGACGACTGCAAGGCCCCGGCGGCGACGCCTTGCATCCCCCCGTCTCCACCACCCCACAACGGTTGAACATGAGAAATCCGGGCTCACACAGCCTCTGAGGGGGTCCGAGAAGCTCAGCGGAGAGTCATATGCCCCAGGGGCGGGTCATATGGCTCACATTGAGGTCTCCATCGCGTCGTTTGTCACACCGGGCCTGGCCTGAACTTCTCACGAGGGGCCGCGCGGTGGGGCGCCGGAAGTAACGTGCTGACAAGGCGTTGTGTCCGAGGTTCCCGTGGTCGCACCGGGGCCAAAGCGCCGAAGGCCAGCCCTGCCCACCTCAGGCGCGTGGGCTTACCGGGCTCTGAGAGTCAGAGAGAGGACGAGAACGAAAAATGCGGTAAAGGCCACCTCCGAGTAGCCGATCTTTTTCAGGTTCAAACGCCCGCCGCCTCCCCGGATGAGGGGCCAGAAAGCCCGAATGACAATGGGCGCGAAAGCCGCTATGGCGATCGCTGACAGCCATTGCTGACTGATCAGGAGTGCCAGCGACAAGAGAAGGAAGAGATGGTAGAGGACGCAATTCCAGGTGCGCTGCCCGGCATCGTTGCGCTCCATGAACCGGCTCAAGCGCATCTTGACATAGAATATCCCACTGACGAAATAGAGCAGATTCAAAAACCAGAGCAGAAGCGCTGTCCCATCCAGCTCTTCGGTCAGGACGTAATAGGCGATTGGGGCTCCCGCCGTCAGGCCCAACGCACCGATGAGTTCGCCAGCCAACGTTCTCTCTTTCCTTTTTGACGCCAGCAGCAGATGCAGGGTGAGGAGAAGGGCGACGCCGGCTCCCAGGGGAAGGAGATTCCAAAGGCCGTAGAAGGCGAGGAGGAGGCCTGAAAAGAGGAGACCGAGGATGGCATAAAGCCCCACCCAGCGTTTCCAAAGAGTTGCTCTCGCCCCGGTTCTTGCGGTTGGGGCCAAACGCGACAGCCTGGCCAGCGGTTCGTGAGCCAGGAAGAAGGCTGTCAGAGTAGCGACGAGGAGAAAGGTTCTCGCCTGAAGGTGTCCAAAGGCCAGCAGGACGACCAGAAAAGGGCCGTAGAGAAGGGCCCAGGCGCCATGCTCCTTGGGGATGGGTGGATAGCTTTTCACTCTTTTCGAACAGTGCCACCTGGTGGTGGCAGTCTCCAACCTCTTGCGGGGCCGGCCAGGTCCAGCTCGAGGGCCTCCTCAGCCGAGGACCGCCTTGATAAACTCACGCCTCATGCGGGCAATGTTGGAGATGGAGATCTCCTTGGGGCAGACGGCTTCACATTCGGCGTGGTTG
Organism: Acidobacteriota bacterium; assembly: GCA_046757765.1. Taxonomy (GTDB): domain Bacteria; phylum Acidobacteriota; class UBA6911; order RPQK01; family JBHHYX01; genus JBHHYX01. The sequence goes on from JBHHYX010000034.1 coordinate 4,156, forward strand.
GAACAGTTTCCAAACCGCTCTTCGTCCATCCGGGCGACCATTCGCCGGGCTCGTTTTTTGCGCTCCGGGTAGCCCTGCGGCAGGAGTGCCAACTGCGAGATCTTGGCCGACACGAAAAGGGCGGCCGAGGCGTTGGGACAAGCCGCCACGCAGGCTCCGCAGCCGATGCAGGCGGCTGAGTCCATTGCCTGATCGGCCTGATCTTTGGAAATGAGTACACTGTTGCCGTCGGGGGCCGAACCGGTGTTGGCGGAGATGAAGCCTCCGGCGGTGATGATCCGGTCGAAAGCGCTGCGGTCAACCACCAGATCCTTGATGACCGGGAAGGCCCTGGCTCTCCACGGCTCGATGACGATCGTGTCGCCATCTTTGAAGTGCCTCATGTGGAGTTGGCAGACCGTGGTGGCTCGCCGGGGACCATGAGCCACGCCGTTGATCACCATGCCGCAAGTCCCGCAGATTCCCTCCCGGCAATCGCTGTCGAATTCGAGCGGATCTTCCCTCCGGCGAATGAGGATTTCATTGAGCACGTCCAGCATTTCCAGAAAGGACATCTCATCGGAAATGTCGGCGAGATTGTAGTCCACCAGCTTTCCCGGGGCGTTGGGGGCGGGTTGACGCCAGATTTTCAAATGAAGGTTCAGGTTCCTGGTCATACCCGTGCAGCTCCCTCTTTACTTATAGCTCCTCTGCTTCAACTCCACGGACTTGAACTCCAACGGTTCTTTGTGGAGTGCCGGGGCCTGGTCGGTCCCCTTGAATTCCCAGCAGGCCACGTGGGAGAAATGCTCGTCGTTGCGCTTGGCTTCGCCGTCGGGCGTCTGATGTTCCTGGCGGAAATGGGCGCCGCAAGATTCATTTCTCTCGAGCGCATCTCTGGCGATCAACTCCGCCATCTCGAGATAATCGGCCACACGTCCCGCAAATTCCAGGTTCTTGTTCAACATGTCATTGCTGCCGGGCACCCTCAAGTTGTTCCAGAACTCCTCCCGCAGCTTCGGTATTGCCTCCAGAGCCTGCTCGAGGCCGGCTTTGTTGCGCGACATGCCGACATGATTCCAAAGGAGATGGCCCAGTTGCTGGTGGAATTCCCTGGGAGTCTTGGCGCCGTTGACCGAGAGAAGACGGTTGAGCTTCTTGCTGACGCTGCTCTCAGCTTCCTCAAAGGCCTCATCAGCGGTTGAGACCTCCTTCATTCCGATCCCTGCAAGATAATCTCCAATGGTGTAGGGGACGATGAAATACCCGTCTGCCAGCCCCTGCATCAGGGCGCTGGCGCCCAGACGGTTGGCCCCGTGATCGGAAAAGTTGGCTTCCCCCAGCACATACAACCCTGGAATCGTGCTCATCAGGTTATAGTCAACCCAGAGCCCTCCCATGACGTAGTGGAGCGCCGGAAAGATCCGCATGGGGACGTGGTAAGGGTCCTCCCCAGTGATCCGGTTGTACATCTCGAAAAGATTACCGTAACGGTCTCGGATCACGTCCTCCCCCAGACGTTGAATGGCATCGGCGAAATCCAGATAAACGGCCAGTCCCGTCGTCCCGACACCCCGACCTTCGTCACAAACGGCCTTGGCAGCCCGTGAGGCGACGTCCCGCGGTACCAGGTTTCCAAAGCTGGGATAGCGGCGTTCCAGGTAGTAATCGCGCGCTCTCTCGGGAATCGTTTCGGGAGGCCGGTCGTCGCCCTTCTTTTCAGGCACCCACACTCGACCGTCGTTGCGGAGACTCTCGCTCATCAACGTCAGCTTCGACTGGTAGTGCCCTGAAACGGGAATGCAGGTGGGATGAATCTGGGTCATGCAGGGATTGGCGAAAAACGCTCCTTTTCGATGACAGCGCCAGGAAGCCGTCACGTTGGAGTTGATGGCATTCGTCGACAGGTAGTAGGCGTTGGCATACCCACCCGTGGCCAGAACGACCGCATGGCCGGCGTACCGTTCCAACTGCCCGTTGAACAGGTTGCGAACCACGATTCCCCGGGCGCCGCCGCCTGCCACCACCAGGTCGAGCATCTCGCGGCGGGGGAAGATTTTCACTTTGCCCAGGTGCACTTGCCGCATCAAGGCGCTGTAGGCGCCCAGGAGCAGTTGCTGCCCCGTTTGCCCGCGGGCGTAGAATGTCCGCGAAACCTGAGCCCCCCCGAATGAACGATTGGCCAGATAGCCTCCGTACTCGCGAGCGAAAGGGACACCTTGAGCCACGCATTGATCGATGATGTTGGAGCTGACCTGGGCCAGCCGATAGACATTTGCCTCTCTAGAACGGTAATCCCCTCCCTTGATCGTGTCGTAAAAAAGCCGCCAGACACTGTCACTGTCATTCTGATAATTCTTGGCTGCGTTGATTCCCCCCTGCGCCGCAATGCTGTGGGCTCGTCGAGGCGAGTCCTGGAGGCAGAAACTGAGGATGTTGTAACCCAGTTCCGCCAGGCTGGCCGCGGCCGAAGCCCCGGCCAACCCGGTGCCCACCACGATCACCGTATACTTCCTCTTGTTGGCGGGGTTGACCAGCCGCATGTCGAACTTGTGTCTGTCCCATTTTCCTTCCAGTGGGCCGCTCGGAACGTGTGAGTCGAGCTTCATCAGGACACCCCCTGAAAAAAATAGATCCACAAAGGAATCGCCAAAAAGCCGAGGCCCAGAAGGAGCGCGAAAATGTAACCCAGCGCGGAGACCACCGGAGTGTAGCGGGGATGGTAGGCGCCCAGGGACTGGAAGGCGCTCCAAAAGCCATGGCGCAGGTGAAAGCCAAGAAAGGTCATCGCCGCCACGTACCAGAGCACGTAGAGGGGTCTGTGAAAAACCTCCGAAACCAGTCGGTGGAGGTCTCTCATCTGCTCGCCGTTGATTTGGGTGGCATACCCCTGTTGGATCCCGGGGCCATACTTGAAGGTGTACAGATGGAGAGCGGTAAAGACCAGCAGAATGAGCCCCGTCCAGATCATGGTTGAGGAGGCCAGGGTTTTGCGGCTGGGCCGCCCCGCACTTTTCACCCTGTGATATCGCTCTGGACGGGCTTGGCGATTCTTCCACGTCACCCAGATGGCCTGCACGATGTGGGCCAGGAAAACCGTCAGCAGGAGAAGCTCGACGACAATCAACACCCACCCACTGCTGACCAGTACATGGGAGTAACTGTTGAACACCACCGGGTCGCCCGAAAAGAGCAGCAGGTTTCCTCCCAGGTGACCGACCAGGAAGACGAACAGAGCCAACCCGGTCAGGGCCATCAGGACCTTTTTCGCCACTGTCGACGAGAGTTCAGGAGCTTTCCGAGGCATGATGAGAATCGTCTAATTATCGTCCAAGGACGTTCACGGTGACGGCGTTCTCCCGCGCCCGCCCGGTCACCAGACGTTCAGGCTACCAGATTCAGCTGGCTGGCTCCAACAGTTTCCTGGATGCTCCGGGCTCAAAGGAATTGGAGACTCTCTGATTGGGTGATTCAATCGCTGGCTCGTGGAGCGCCCGCTCCCCCGCATGACAAGCCCATCCCCGCGGGGGGCGCGGATGTCTTGAATGACCGGCTTCACCTGCCGCGCTGGAGGTCAGAAAGCCGGTCCAGGTCCAAGGATCTGCCCCGTTATCGCAAGGTCGACACGATCTGCCCGCGCGTCTGTTCAAAGGCAATCGGGTGCCGCCCCAATGACCTCTTGGTCCTGACGCCGGCCGCCTCGCTGCCAAACGCTCTCCGGGTTGCGAAGTTCGAGAATCTGAAGTCCTTAGGGTTTGCGCAAGAATAGATTCCCACAGTTGGACGCTCAGATTTGCACCAGATTTGGCCGCGAACGATTGAGCGAAACCGTAGGCGTAGCCGGGCCTACGTTGAGGATTTCGCGATTGAGGAGCGGCTGAAGATGGTGTGAAGATGAGATGCCAAAATGTGAAGTTATTCTTGCGCGAGCCCTTATGTTAGGATGATGGATCGATGGTTGAGAAGGTATTTCTAGCGGCTCCGAGAGGGTTCTGTGCCGGTGTAGTTCGCGCAATCGATGTTGTGAACATCGCTTTGGACGTGTACTCCGAGACGATATATGTTCGCAAAGAGATCGTCCACAACCGGCACGTAGTGGAAGAGCTCAGAAGGAAGGGGACCGTCTTCGTGGATTCACTGAAGGAGGTTCCGGAAGGAAGCCGAGTGGTTTTCAGCGCCCATGGGGTCTCGCCTCAGGTGCGGGCCGAGGCCGAAGCGCGGTCTTTAAAGGTCATCGACGCGACCTGTCCCCTGGTCACGAAAGTGCACCTGGAGGCGGCCCGCTATGCCCGCAGGGGGTACACTATTGTGTTGATCGGGCATGCCGGACACGACGAAATCACCGGCACCATGGGGGTGGCTCCGGAGCGGATGAGACTCGTGTCGTCGCTTGAAGATGTAGAGAAACTGGGGCCTCTGGATTCGGCCAAAGTCGTTTATCTGACCCAAACGACTCTGAGTTTGGAAGATACGAGGGAGATCATTGGCGCGCTGCGACAAAAGTATCCGACGATTGGAGGGCCTCCCTCGGAAGATATCTGCTACGCGACTCAGAATCGGCAAATGGCGGTTCGGCAGATGGCCAGGTCTTGTGACCTCGTTCTGGTGGTCGGCTCACCCAACAGCAGCAACTCGAGGCGGCTGGTTGAAGAGGCTTTGAAGGAGTCGACCCGCGCCTATCTGATCGAGGATGTGGCCTCCATTCACGACGAGTGGCTGGAGGGGGTGGGGACATTGGGCATCACGTCAGGCGCATCCGCTCCGGAAGAATTGGTCGCCGAGTTGGTCGATCGCTTCCGAATCGAGGGCGCCAGCGTGGAAGAATGGATCGCCCGGAGTGAGAATGTCCAGTTCGCCCTGCCGGACGATCTTTTGGCCGCCGCCGTTTCCAACTCCTCAGCTTAAACCGAGTTTGTTATTGCGACTGACGAGATATCACCCATGAGAGGGTTGTCAAGTCACATCGAAACAAAATGTCGAGTCCTCGCGCAACGGACTGGCGAGAGTCATTGAGCGGGGTGCTGGACGGCGGGGATTCCAGGCAAATCCAGTCGCTCGCGAAGGCGCGGCCTTCAGGCGGTGGAGTGGCGTGAGCCGCTTAAGAAAGATACAATCATCGGCGTGAAAAGGCCCCCTCTTTACCCTGTTTACCCCATTGAAACACTCCGGGATCTGGTGCGGAAATCGGTCGATCGCTACCAGGATCGGATGGCGCTTCAAAGCAAGAAAGAGGGGAAGTACCAGCCTACGACCTTCCGGCAGCTGGGGGAAAGAGTTGAGGCACTGGCTACCACGTTTTTCAGGCTGGATCTCCAGAAAGGCGACCGGTTGGCCATCCTTTCCCGGAATCGAACCGAGTGGGCCATTACCTACTTGGCGGCGGTGAGCGTCGGACTGGTCGTGGTGCCTATTGACAAAGATCTGAAACCACGGGAGATCCGACACATTCTGGGCTACTCGGGCGCGTCCCTTCTCGTGTCCGGGTCGGACTACCTGGATGCCTTGAACGATTCCGGGGAGCGGATCGGAACCCTCAAGCGGATCGTCTCGATGGACGAAGAGCGAGACAAGGCCGATCTGACTTTCTCCCAGGCCCTGGAGCAAGGCTATCGGGCCCTCGGGAAGGGCGCCACCACCTACCGTGACGCTAGCGTCGGCGGTGAAGATCTGGCGGCTATCATCTTCACCTCCGGCACCATGGGCAGCTCAAAGGCCGTAATGCTCTCCCATGGCAACCTGGCGGCCAATATCATGGCCACTTCGGAGCATGTTTCCATCAGCAATGACGACCGGCTGCTTTCGGTCTTGCCGCTTCACCACACCTATGAGTGTACGTGTGGGTTTCTGACCGCCCTCTACCAGGGTGCCACCATCTACCATGCCGAGAACCTCCGACGCATCCCGGAAAACCTGCGGGAGTCGCGTGCGACGGTCATGCTGGGGGTCCCACTTTTGTTCGAAAGCATGTACAGACGCATCGAAAAGGGGATCCTGGAAAAGGGAAAACGAAAGTTCCGCATGGCGCAAACGGTGGCGGCGATTTGCGAGAAACTCCTGAGGGTCGATGTGAGGAGAAGGCTGTTCAAGCCGTTGCATGAGACCTTGGGAGGTCGCTTGCGACTGCTCATCTCTGGGGGGGCGGCCATCGACCCGGAAGTCTCCAAGGGATTTCGGAAGCTGGGCATCAACTTCATACAAGGCTATGGGATGACGGAAGCTTCGCCTTTGATCGCCGTGAACCGCGAAGACTACTTGAAGGACGGTTCCGTGGGTCTCCCCCTCAACGGAATTGAGCTCAGATTTGTCGAGGGTGAGATCCTGGTTCATGGCAGGAATGTCATGCAGGGCTACTACCTGAATGATGACGCCACAAGGGCGTCCCTCCAGGACGGCTGGCTCTACACGGGCGATCTGGGCTACTTGACCGAGGAAGGCTTTCTGTACATCAGCGGGAGAAAGAAGTCCGTCATCGTCACTCCCAACGGCAAGAATGTTTATCCAGAGGAGATCGAGTCTGTTCTCAACCAGAATCCTTACGTTTTGGAATCACTGGTCTGGGGCGGGCCGTCGACGGATCCTTCAAAGGTTGAGGTACAGGCGATTATCGTCCCGGACACGGACCAATTCGACCACGAGTTCGGAGCCGCTTGCTGGGATGAGGCGAAGCTGCGCGAAGTGATCGGAGGAGAGGTTAAGAAGTCCAATCGCCAGTTAGCCAACTACAAACGAATCAAGAAGTTCAGGCTGCGTCAAGCGGAGTTTGAAAAGACCACCACGCGAAAGATCAAGCGCTATCTCTACACAGGTCAACAGCAGACCTTTGCGGCCAGGGGCTAGCCGGCAACCTCATGCCGCCGAGCGTGCAAATCGTCTCTTGAGGAAAGAGGTTTTACCGCAAGTGGAATCAGCAGTGCCTCGGGAATCCCATCTTGAAGCCGTCCCCAACGAATATGCCGGGCGAGAATACGAAGTCGATATCACTTGCCCGGAATTCACGGCACTCTGCCCTCAGACAGGACAGCCGGATTTCGGTACGATTCACATCACCTATGTGCCTGACGCAACCATTGTTGAGCTCAAGTCGTTGAAGCTCTATCTGCAGGCTTACCGCAAGCAGGGGATCTTTCATGAACACGTCACCAACAGGATACTGGATGACTTTGTTGCGGCCTGTCGGCCCATCCGCTGCCAGGTGGTGGGTGACTTCAACGTGAGGGGCGGCATAAAGACAGTCGTTCGAGCGCACTACAAGAGGGATTGAGATCTTTTGCTCCCCCGAAGTGGTTTCCTTTCCTTGATGATCGCGAGCGCCCGGCAGGTTGGCCTCCCTGTCCCGGCCGCAACCCAACGTCGCTGTTGCTTCGGATCGGAGTAATGGCAAATACCAGGGTGGAATCATGCTTCGAAACGTGATGCTGAGAGCCGCCACACACGCGTCGATGGTCAGGCTGTTTGCGGGATTGGGTCGCAAGTCGGGTCTGTCCCAGCGCTTTGTGGCTGGAGAAACACTGGCCCAGGCTCTCCGGGTTGTGGACCGCCTGAACCGCTCGGGTATCTTCGCTTCGTTGGACTTGCTGGGGGAAGGAGTGACGGCCCCGAAGGAGGCGACCGAAGCCACAGACTCTTACATTCGGCTGCTGGAGGCGATTCACGGTGAGCAGGCAGGTTCCAATATCTCCATCAAACTGACCCAACTCGGCCTGGGCATCAGCCGCCAGATCTGCAGCGAGAACCTCGAGCGCATTCTGGACCACGCCCGGCGCCTCGACAATTTCGTTCGCATCGATATGGAGGGCTCGAAATACACCGAAGCCACGGTCGAGATCTTTCGCCAGCAGCACGCCCGTTTCCGCAATCACGTTGGAATTGTGCTGCAATCGTATCTCTATCGGAGTGAAGAAGACGTCCACCAGCTCAGCCAGCTGGGCTGCAACATCCGACTCTGCAAAGGCGCCTACATGGAGCCACCCGAGGTTGCTTTTCCAAAAAAATCAGATGTCGACAAGAATTACGTAAAGCTACTTGATGTGTTACTTCATTCGAATGCCTTTACGGCGATCGCCACTCACGACAAAAAGATCATCCAACATGCGCGGGACTCGATCAGCCGGAGCAAAATCGAACCGGACCGATACGAGTTTCAGATGCTCTATGGCGTGCAGCGGGCGGAGCAGCAGCGGCTTCGAGACCTCGAATACAAGGTGCGAGTGTATGTTCCTTTCGGAACGCAATGGGCGCCTTACTTGATGAGGCGGTTGGCTGAGCGTCCCGCCAACCTGCTCTTTGTGACGCGGGCTGTCCTGGGAAAATAGCGGTACGCTCTTCAGGGGTTGAGCCTCCTTTCTTAGGGTCTCATTCTGGGATGGGTGAACCCCCTCGTCTTTAGGCGAAGCCCTCAGGAGGCTTGCCGAGTTCGTTAGACGACGGGAACCAGTCCTCTATGAGAGGTTCGCAACCAGACCGAAACCGAATGTCGGGTCCCGCTAGAAGGGACTGCTGAGTCATCGAGTTTGGGGGGCCCGGGGAGGGCTTTAGGCGACTTCAGTCGCCCTTGAATCCACCGCCTGCGGCGGTGTACGTGTTTAGCGTAGGAGAAGGGAATCCCACCGGTCTGGTGGCGTCAATCCCGAAGGGATTGTGTCTTCCAGCCCAGGGTTGCCGAACCCTGGGAGGTAGAACCAGCAATGAATCGACCCTGCAAGGGTCGCGTCGTGGAGGAGAATGATCCCGGTTACGAGTGAGAGGGATTCCACTGGATACGGACACAACTCCGTTGGGGTGGATAGGGGATCAGGACGACCGGCAAACCCAGGGTTGTTGCCAACCGTGGTGGAATGAACGCCTGGCTTGGTCAGCCGCGGGGTTTAAACTCTATACACAATGCGAATTGAAACGGCTGTAGTGAGTGTCTCCGATAAATCGGGAGTGGTCGAGCTGGCCCGTTCACTGACTCAACAGGGTGTTCGAATCCTCTCGACGGGTGGGACGGCGGGTGTCTTGAGGGAGGCGGGCATTCCCGTCACGGCGGTCTCCGATTACACCGGTTTTCCGGAGGTCCTTGGGGGGCGGGTAAAGACGCTTCATCCGCGCATCTATGCCGGAATCCTGGCTCGACACGATGAAGCCGGCGATCGCTCGGTTCTGGAGGCCCACGGCATCTCTCCCATCGGGCTGGTGGTGGTCAATCTCTATCCTTTCTCCCAGACGATCCAGCGAGAGGACGTGACTCTGGGGGAGGCGATCGAACAAATCGATATTGGGGGCCCGGCCATGGTGCGGGCGGCCGCCAAGAACTTCCGCCAGGTGACGGTTGTGGTCGATCCGGGTGACTACACTACTCTGGTGGCCGAACTGCGCAGCAACCAAGGGACGACTCGGGAGGAGACTCGACTCAGGCTGGCACGGAAGGCGTTTCGCCACACTGCTGCGTATGATCTGGCAATCACTCGCTATCTGGAGGGGAGAGAAGAGAGTCCGGCAGCTCTGTCCTCGGCCCTCTGTCTCGACCTGGTTCGCGTCCAGTCATTGCGCTACGGGGAAAATCCGCATCAGAAGGCGGCCCTGTTTCGGCCTCGGGAAAAGCCCCCCCGGGGGCTGGTGGCGGCTCGCCAGCACCAGGGAAAGGAACTCTCCTTTAACAACTATGTGGATCTGGAAGCGGCCTGGAATCTGGTGTGCGAGTTTGACCAGCCCTTCTGTGCCATCATCAAGCACACCAACCCCTGTGGGGCGGCCACAGCCAAGAGTCCTGGCGAAGCCTTCAGCCGAGCGTTGAGCACCGATCCCATGTCCGCTTTTGGCTCCATCGTGGGCTTCAACCGCCCGGTGGATGCGGAGGCCGCCCGGCGCTTGAAGAAGCTCTTCGTGGAGGCGATCATCGCCCCCGGCTACCAGGCGGAAGCTTTGGAGATTCTGGCTGCCAAGAAAAATCTCAGAGTGATGGAGGCGGCGACGGCCGGCCGGGACGAACTCGACTTCAAGAGAATCGCTGGCGGCTTCGTGGTTCAAGAGAAGGACCTCCTTCAGAGCGGGTCCGAGCCCCTGAAAACAGTGACCAAGCGGGCTCCGGAGGAGGATGAAATCAATGATCTCTCCTTTGCCTGGAAAATCTGTAAACATGTGAAGTCCAATGCCATCGTTTTCGCCCGCGGCGGCCAGACAGTGGGTGTGGGTGCCGGCCAGATGAGCCGCGTGGACTCGGTCTTCCTGGCAGCCAGGAAGGCTCAGTTGTCCACTCGGGGCTGCGCTATGGCCAGCGATGCTTTTTTCCCTTTTCGGGACGGCGTGGACGAGGCGGCCGGAGTCGGAATCCGGGCCATCATTCAGCCGGGAGGGTCCATTCGCGATCAGGAAGTCATCGACGCGGCCGACGAACACGAGATAGCCATGGTCTTTACCGGGATTCGGCATTTCCGGCATTGATCGGCCCTGGCGGGTTCCAAAACGCTCAGGAGACAACGGCGGAAAGGGTCTGGGTGAATCCGCTCGCGAACCAGGCCGCCGACCCGCTCTGGGAGCTGACTTCACCTGGTCGACGTTTTGGAAGGACCGGAAGGGTGTGCACGGTTGAACGCCTGTCAAGCCGCCCCAACCGGCCTCAGGCCGGCCGGCGGAGGCTGGAAGAGAAATCCCGGAGAAGCGGTGCTCTCGGGTCGGGCAGGGGAGAGTAGACCTTCAGAGCCTGGTTTGCGGCTCTGTGGGATACAGTTGAAGGAGTGGACTCATGCTTCTGGTCATCGACATCGGGAATACGAATCTGGTCTTGGGTGTTTTTGAAGGAGCAAAGCTGCAACACTCCTGGCGAGTGGCGACCCGCCGCAGCCGAACCGCGGACGAATATGCGGTCCTCTGCCACAATCTGTTTGAGCTGGGGGAAATCACGGCTTCCGATTTCGAGGCGGTCGTGATTTCATCAGTCGTACCGCCCCTGAATGCATATTTCGAGAGCCTCTCCTGCAAGTATTTTCACCAAAAGCCGATCTTCGTGGAACCGGAGTCGCAGTCGCTCATTCCGATTCTCTACCATCCCATCTCCGACGTCGGCGCCGATCGGATTGTCAATGCCGTGGCCGCCATCGAAATGGCAGGTTGCCCCGCTATCGTTCTGGACTTTGGGACCGCCACCACCTTCGACGCCATTTCTCCGAAAGGGGAGTACCTGGGAGGGATCATCGCTCCAGGACTGGGGATCTCCGCGGAAGCCCTCTTCTTGAGAGCTTCCAAGCTGCCCCGGGTAGGGATACGCAAGCCCTCGCGCGTAATCGGTGACTCCACCGTCGGCAGCATCCAGTCCGGCCTCTATTTCGGGTACGTCGCCCTGGTGGAGGGGATCCTGAGACGAATGAGAAAGGAGATGGGTCGGGCCGCGGTGATTGCCACCGGTGGCCTGGCGGGCATGATGTCGGCGGACTTGAAGAGCGTGGATCGAGTCGAAGAGGACCTCACGCTCTACGGCTTGCAGATCTTTTACCGCAAAACCCAGTCCGGCTAGGGAATTCCTAGTCCGAGAAGAAGTTCACAAGGCGATCAACTTGTGCGCCTGACAACAATGTACACTATCGAGTAACGGAGACCCGGCCGTGAGGGAAGGGCATCGGGGCTGCGACGTGGCTCCGGTCGCCCACGCTCCCGACTCCGTTGTCGCTTCGTGTGCCTTCTTCTCGGCGGTATGTTACTAGCCCGGATTTCTCACACTCGATGGTAGCGAGGCGATGGAGATGCGGGCGTCGCGACCGAGGGTTCCGCAGTCGCACTGGACAGTCGGTCGAGGAGCCCGACGGAGCGCAACTCTGTAGACGCGGGTATATCCGCCGCCGTGGTAGATTGGGGATGAGAAAGGCGGGCTAGCGCTGCCCTTTGTCTGCAAGGCTGCGCTGGACCAGACTAAGCCAAGGTCGCACCGGTCCTACCTGTGGTTACCCACCTTCGGCTGTCGGCCAGCTGATCCCCACAGGGAATACAGGCCAAAGGCCTGGCTCAGTTTAGCCTGGGGCAACGCCCCAGGAAACGCCGGGTACGGGATTTCAGCGCTGAAAGCGCGATTCACAAAGGGTGCAACCGCAACAGGAAGAGGAGGGACTATGCCGCAATCGCTCAGCCTCGTCATCGTCCATCTTGTTTTCAGCAGATGCAGAAGTCGGTGCCTTCTGAACTTCTTCTTGCGCCAGACATTCTGGAATGAAATAGAACAAATGATTTATTCATAATAACTTACACTAATAGATATGAGGAATTACTACAACTATTTTACGGAAGTGGAGGAATACTTCCTACGGCGTAGGGGCAAGAATGTTCTGGTGAGTCCCCTCGATTGGTGTCTGATCGAACTGTGGAAGGAGACTGGAATTCCCCTTCAAGTCGTTTTCCAGGGGATCGACCGGAGCTTTGAATCGGCCCGAAAGCGAAGCAGGAAGGACCCCACAACTCTGTTTTATTGCCATCCAGCGGTTTCGGAAGTGTTTGAGGAGTACGGCCGGGCTCGGCTGGGGGCGCCGGCTGAGAATCAGTTCGTGGAGGAGAACGGTGCCTGGGCCCGAGACGATGTGAGGCGATATATTTGCGGGCTGGAGCGGAGCGTCGCCGCTCGTTCCGGGGAACTCTTCGATCGGGCCGGCGCTCAGCTTTCCGAGATTCGGTCCGGCCTGGAGTCGGGGCAAGGGAACGATTTTGAAGGAATCGACCGCGCGCTGAATCGGGTCGGGAGCCTGATTGCGGAATCGCTCCAAGAGGAGTTGCCTGCCCCCCGGCTCAAAGAGATCAAGAAGGAAGTCCGTTCTGAGCTGAAGCTCTACAAGAAACGCCTCTCAAAGGAGGTTTACAGGCAACTGGAGCGGAGTTACCTGAACCGTCGGATCCGGGAGGAACACCACCTTCCCGAGTTCAGCCTGTTTCAGATGGAGGGGTGACTGCTCCCGGGGTCAACCCGCTTTCTCTCCAGAAAGGGGTGCATTATATCCGGCGGGGATTGTGTCACAGGATTACGCTCCCTGCACGGCTGAAATGGTGGTTCCGACTTGTAATGGGAGAATCGGAGGGTCGCTTGCTCACTCAGCTGACGATACGGGAGTTCAAACAGTTTGAGGAAGTCGAGATAGAGCTGGGCAACCCGGTTGTTTTCATCGGCCCCAACAACTGTGGGAAGACCACTGCTTTGCAGGCCCTCGCCCTGTGGGACCTCGGGTTACGGCGGTGGAATGAAAAACGGAGTGGTAAGAGCGCGCCTGAGAAACGGCCAGGCGTCACGATCAACCGGCGTGACCTCATTTCAGTGCCGGTGCCCGCCGCCAATCTCTTGTGGCGCGGTCTCCACACCCGTAATGTCCGCACCGCCAACGGGCGCCAGGTCACCGAGAACATCAGAATCGATGTCATTGTGGAGGGCGTGTCTGGGAAAGGTGTGTGGAAGTGTGGGCTGGAATTCGACTATGCCAACCCGGAGTCATTTTACTGCCGGCCCCTGCGGCTGGACGAGACAAGAAACCCGGCCCGCATGCCGATACCCGAGGCGTGTGCCGATGTCAACATGGCTTTCCTTCCTCCCATGTCGGGTCTGGCTGACCGAGAATTCGTCAAGCAACCTGGTGAAATCAGTTTCTTGATCGGCCAGGGACGAACGGCGGAGGTCTTGCGGAATCTGTGCTCTCAAATCAGTACCGATCCCGAAAAGAAAGCCGGTTGGAAGGGAGTCAAGCAACGAATAAGCGATCTCTTTGGTGTCCAGCTGGAGGACCCCAGGCCGATTCCGGAGCGCGCCGAGATTGAACTGACCTATCGCGACTCTTCCGGTGTCCGACTCGACCTTTCCAGTTCTGGAAAAGGGCTTCAGCAGACGCTGCTGCTACTGGCCTATCTGGCCGGACATCCCAAATCGGTATTGCTCCTGGACGAGCCGGACGCGCACCTGGAAATACTGCGGCAGCGACAGATTTACCAACTGCTTGCGGAAACGGCGAGGGAACAGGAGAGTCAGATTATTGTGGCCAGTCACTCGGAGGTGATCCTGAATGAGGCGGCCGATCGGGACGTTGTCATTGCCTTCCTGGGTAAACCCCATCGAATCGACGACCGGGGGAGCGAGCTGCGGAAATCCCTCAGGAACATCGGTTTCGAGCAGTACTACCAGGCCGAACAGAGAGGCTGGGTCCTGTACGTGGCCGGATCGACGCACCTGGCCATCCTGAGAGTCTTTTCAGAGTTGCTTGACCATCCCGCCAGGAAACTCCTGGAACGACCCTTTGTCCATTACATCCAGAATCAGATCCATCGGGCCCGGGAGCATTTCCACGGGTTGCGGGAGGCCAAGCCGGACCTGGTCGGTTTTGTCCTGGCCGACCGGGTCGATGTTTCCCTGGAGCCGGAAGAGGGTCTCGATGAGTACATGTGGCAGCGGCGGGAGATTGAAAACTATCTTTGCCAACCGGCGACCCTGCGCCGTTACGCGGAGAAGTTCGAGGCCGACGTAGGACCCCTTTTCAGTGCTCCAAACGCCCAACGGGGCCGGCAGATGCAGTCCTGCATTGAGGATCTGGTGCCTCCCATGGCGTTGCGCGATCCTCGAGACCGCTGGTGGTGGGACACTCGGGCTGGCGACGATTTCCTGGTTCGCCTCTTTGACGCTTTTTTTCGAAAGCGCGATGAGCCCAATCTGATGCGACGAGCCGACTATCATCTCCTCGCGCGCCATGTGGCGCCCGAAGAGATCGATCCGGAGATCGGGGAGGTCCTGAACCGAATCGTGGCGGTGGCGGGGCGAGCCAAACCGGTTGTCTGAAGGGCCGGCGCCGGCAATGCAACGGGTTGAACGCCCAGGACTTTGACGGTCGGCTTTGCACTCTTGATCGTCGGCTGGCGCATCACCAAGGCGCTGATGACATCTGCTACGAACTCGAGCTCCTGTTACACAGTCGCGGTGATTCGTTCTGCTTTACCTGTTTGACGCGGACAAGGGACAGAACGTCAAATACTTTCGGGTTAGCCGCTTACCCCGCAATCCTGAGAATTTTCCTCTCAGATGCGTTGCGTGGACGACGTCCGCGCCGTTGCCTTTGCTCTCTAAACTGAACCGAAGCGTCCGCGCCCGGCCAATCCGGATGGCCACTCACTCACGTTCGTTGTTCAGTCACACGGTTACCTCTCACACCGAATCTCCGCACAAGGATTCGACCCAGAGGTCGCGACGGAGCGGCAGGTGGCGCAAGGATCCGGGACTGCTTGATCTGAAATCTCGCATTTTCCTCAGCCTGAAGCGTTATAGCTGTCGTGAGAGGTCGACGGGGGCGGGATACACTGCGCGAGCGGTGTCGGACCTTCCTGCTTTTCAATCCGTGCCTTGTATTGGCGGCGATACTGGCTGCGGCCATTGGCCTGTTCGGAAGGCCGCAGCGGCCCGGGGTTGACCTGGATCTCGGGCGAACCGTCGACATCCGAGCCTGGATCAGCAACTGGCCCGAGGTCCTCGAAGATCATCTCTATTTTGAGCTGCACCCGATCAGCTTGACCCAAGGGGGCCGGCGGGTCGATTATCCGGCCAGGCTCGGGGTCTACCTGTATTCCACCGACACCCGGCGGGGGATGCTCTTCGAACCCCCCCTCGAATACGGAGAAGTCCTGCGGCTGCGCACCTTTCTGGTTGAGCCTTCCTACTTTGCGATTCCAGGCGTGCCGGATTTTCGGGAAGAGTTGTGGCGCCGGAGCGGGGTTCTTCA
Organism: Acidobacteriota bacterium; assembly: GCA_046757765.1. Taxonomy (GTDB): domain Bacteria; phylum Acidobacteriota; class UBA6911; order RPQK01; family JBHHYX01; genus JBHHYX01. The sequence continues at coordinate 19,839 of JBHHYX010000034.1, forward strand.
CCATATTCATCTCAAGTCGAGCCTCCAGGTTCGGCGTCTGGGCGGGGTGCGGGGCAATCGCCTGCTGGGCTGGCTGTTGCGATATCGGGAGAGATTTCGCGCCTATTGCGCTCGAACCTTGTCCAGACCAGCACGGAAAATTCTTTTCAGTAGTTTCCTGGGTGAGAAAAAAATACTTGAGAATGAAGACAGGAAACAGCTGAGGAAGCTGGGAATATTTCACCTGTTCGTGGTCTCTGGATTTCACGTCTCACTGGTGATTCTGGCTTTTCACTACCTCTTCAGAGCTTTGGGTGTGGCGGGGAGAGGATTGACGTTGCTGGGTATGTGGGCCTATGTCCTGATGGCTGGCGCGGGGCTTTCCAGCGTCCGCGCCGGTGTCATGACTACGCTTTTCTATCTCTTGCTCACTGCCGGACTTTCACGACAGTTCCTCAATTGTGTGGGAATCACCGCTCTGGTTCAACTTGTGTTCTGTCCCATTTCCCTCCACTCTCCGGGCTTTCAGTTTTCCTATCTTTCCCTCTGCGCCATCGGGTGTTTTGTTCTGCCTTTGCAGGAGTGGAACCGGAGCCTGGGCCGCGGATGCCGCTATTTTCGCACCGTTCGGATAGGGGTGGAAGGAGGTCGCCGGGCAGTCTTGGAGCGCTTTGTCCGCTTCTTCCTGGAAGAGAAGTTGGAGTTCTTCCCCCCCGTCGCCACGGCCAGGATGGTCAGGGGACTGGGATGGGCGGGGGAGAGGGCAGGCGGCCTGCTGCTGGCCAGCGGCTTCATTCAGTTGCTCACTCTCCCGGTCACCCTTTACTACTCCAATATTCTAGCCTGGACACAAGGGTTGTCCAATCTGCTCCTGCTCCCCCTCTTCTCCGCCTTTGTGCCGCTGTGCCTGTTGCTTTTTGTGACTTTCTGGCTCCCTTTTTCAGAACCGCTGGCCGTGGTGGTGGGTGTTTTCGCGGGAGGCTTGATGGGCGCCCTCCGGACTCTGGCCTCTTTCTCGCCAACCACCTATTTCCCACAACCCGTCTGGATTGAGTTGGGGGGATACTTTTCTTTGTTCAGCCTGCTCTTCCTGGTCTTGCGTGGCGGGTTCAAGGCATTGGCTTTCCTCGTACCCGCTCTCTTTCTGGTCGTTGTAAGACTTCCCGATCAGTCTCCTTCCGAACGCCTGGTCCTGACCATGCTGGATGTGGGACAGGGAGAAAGCATCCATATCCGCTATCCCAACGGCCAGCACGGCTTGGTGGACACCGGTGGACTCCGTTCCGCTACGGGGTCGCGCTCCGGGTGGGTGGGGGAAAGGTTATTAGGGCGTTACCTCTGGCACCGGAGGGTGCCGGGTCTGGCCTATGTTCTGCTCAGCCATCCTCACCTGGACCACATCCAGGGCTACGCTTTTTTGAAGCAGGCTTTCTCCACCGGGGTGGTCTATTTTCATGATTTCCGCGACACTTACCGGGGTCCTCCCTTGCGACGCCTGGGGCGAGGGGATCGCTTCGCGATTGGAGAGGTCCAACACAGAGTGCTCCACCCGGATGCCCAAGACATCGGCCACACCAGATGGAGGACAAATGACGCCTCTCTGGTGGTCCTGCTGGTTTACCGGAAGTTCTCCGTTCTGCTGACCGGAGACATTGAAATGGCGGCGGAGCAAAGCCTGCTGTCGAGTTTGTCTCCCGTGACCGTGCTGAAGGCGGCCCATCACGGAGGACGGGGCAGTAACTCGGCACGGTTCCTGGCCAGGTTGAGGCCTGCCGTGGCTCTCATTTCAGCGGGTCGACGCAATCCCTTCGGCCATCCTGCCAGTGTCACGCTGAAGCGTTTTGAGTCGGCCGGAATTCCGGTGTTGATCACGTCGAAGCTGGGTTCCATCCGAGTGGAGTCCGACGGCCGTGAGTGGGAGGCCCTTCATTTTTCGATCGAAGAGAAGAGGTTCAAGAGGGTTCAGGGTTCGAACCTTCCCCCTGCACCTTGACCCGATTCCGGATTTGTCTCACACTCCAAGCTACCGCTGCCTCAACCCGCATTGCTCACACCCAATCTACTACGGCGGCGGATATGCCCGCGTCTACTGCGTTGCGCTC
>JBHHYX010000035.1:0-21801 GCA_046757765.1 Acidobacteriota bacterium
TTGCGCCCGCGGTGCTTCCACCAGGCGGCAGATACCGTCGCTGCATGAGTATTTCAGCCCCGCTGAAAAATAGAGGGAAATCGGCTCCAGCAGTGGATCCGAAACGTAACGGATAGCCGCCATGGCGCGTCCGTCGGTAACGGCAAAATTGCAGAAGGAGGGCTCCTCAACCCGAGCCTCTCTTCGCATCCGCTCCAAGCACAAAACGGTCCGGGCCAGCGATTGACCCAATCGATGTGCTGAAATTTCCTCTTCCGGATCCGCCAGCAGGCTCAAGAAGAGGGCAAAGGCGTGCTCGGAATCAGTCGTACCCGCGATTTGCAGATAGAGGGGCTCCGGCAGCAACTGCTGCAGTTTTCTCTTCATCCTTTGGAACCCGGAAATGTGGCCATTGTGCATCCATAGATAGCGCCCGTGGCTGAAAGGATGACAGTTCGCCTCCGAAACCGGCATGCTGGGAGTGGCCGCCCGCACATGGGCGAAGAAGAGGCGTGAGCGGACGTGTTCCGCTATGTTCTTCAGGTTGATGTTGCTCCAGGCCGGCGTGACACTGGTGAAGGGACAGGGCGTAGATGAGATTTCCGGCACGTACCAGCCGACCCCGAAACCGTCACCGTTCAGGGGTTCTTTTCGTTCCCTGGCGTGATAGCTTTGCTTGATCAGAGAGTTCTCCGGTTGGTAGAGCAGTTCCGACAGGAGAATCTCCCTTCCCGCGTAACAGAGAAATCGACACATCCTGGTTTCCCCTCTCCCGCGAGTCCTGGTTCAAGTACTCCTGGGGATACCGTAAAAACTCGGCCCAGCAGCCCTGGGAGCAGAAATAATCTCGATTTGGATTCGTCGACACGCATGTCGCAAACTGGGTCTCGGGTAAACGACACGATCCGTTCTCCTTTTCCGACCAGACAAGTTGTGCGCCTTCTCAGTGCGCCGATTTGAGGGGGACTGCGGAAGCCCCTTCCCTGTTTTCGGCCAGCAACTGCTGGAGGCTCTGCTGCACGATGCCTTCACTGTGCGGGCAGCTGGCATGAGTGTTCCGGCACTCCGCCACGGTGAGCTTGCATTCACAAGTGCAAGAGGTGTGGTTGAGATGGGCGACCAGACGATCCTGATCCAGGTCGCTCAACTGTTTCAGGTTGAGACCGGGAATGGATCGGTAACGCACCGCGGGTAGCCCATTTTGGACAAGGTCGCTTGCTGTGCCGATGGCCGGCTGGAGGTCCCGGACCCGGTCGGTTGTGCCGCGGGGACCATTGAGAGCCACCAGTAGCGCCACCATGGCGATCCCGGCAGCCAGTAACGTCCAGACGGGATGGACGGCCAGCCTTGACCGGCGGCCGTGACACTCAACGAATTTCTTTCCGCTGCCGCAGGGACAGGGACGCCTTCTTAGCGAGGGCTTAGCGGACATCACGACCTCCTTGTTGATTTCCCACCTTGCGCCATGAGGCGGGGGCATCGGACTGTAACAGTCCGATGCCTGTTGGGGTGGGTTGGTGGGGAGGGTATTTCATGAAGGCAAACCCGATTCATTTCAAAATAACTGCGTCATCACTCCATCAAGTGATCGATGCTCTGTTCAAGCAACATGGGTTCAACGGGCTTCCGCAGCCAGTCAGTGGCTCCCCAGCGAAAGGCCGCGGCCACGTTTTTCATAGGTGAACGGGCCGAGAGGACGAGCACCGGAAGGTCTGGCGCCAGCAACCGGACTCGTTGCAGGAAGAACAGCTCTCGTGTTTCATTCTTATGGAGATCGATGATCATCAACCGGTAGCGGTGCTCCCGACAGCGGCGGATGGCGTGATCCCCGTCAGGAGCCTCGTCGCTCGGCCAGCCCAATCGCGCCAAATGAGCTCGAAGGGATTCCCCTGAGCTGAGGTCGTCCTCGACCACCAGTATTCTTGCCATTTCGGCACCTCCGGTACTGGGAACAGCAATTTCCGTACCATCGCGGCCTGTGATGGCGGAACTCGGCCACAAAGCCTGCTTTAACTGTGAGTTGTGGGAGTGTTGGGAAAGTGGCAAGACCCTTTCGGTCCACTTTTATCCCCGGATGGCTCTGTTGCATGTCGTTCAGTGAGTGCTGGAAAACCAACATTCATGAATCGAACTTCGGTCTAGCCAGAGAAGTTTTGATTCCATAGGTTGAGCGATTCTGCCGCCCGGTCGCTGAACCACGAACGTAGGTGAGTGACCTTCCGGATTGGGCCGGGCGCTGACGCTTCGGTTCAGTAACTTTGTCCCTCGGCGCGGCCACTTGCCAGGCTCGGAGAACGGGCATACGCCGTCAATGAAGCGCATCTGAGGGCAAAATTCTCAGAATTCGGTGGTGAGTAGCTAAGTGCCGCCTGTATTCGCCGATCGGCCGCCCAGCCCGTTGCGTTGTTTGTACTTCTCGACTGCTTTGCCCAGGGATCTGCTCGGGAAGTCGAATAGCCTCTTTTGATGGCTGCTGGGCTTTGTGGGAAATCCAACGCAGGTGAAGTATATGAAACACGAGTCGAACGTGGCTCAGTAGTCGAAGAGTACGTGTAAGCGATTTATCTCCAGAGACTTATCTGCTGGTGAGAGGTTGGCATGTGGATTGCAAAAACGATGATGGCCAGGCAGCAGATGGGTACCAGCAAGAAGGAGGTTATGATGCCAGCACGAAATTTGTTCCCCGCCAGCCTTGGGTTGTGCATTCTGACATTACTTCCTCTTCAACTTCTGGCGGAGAAGGGGAATATCGTTGTCGGGAAGAAGGCAACGACGACCTTTACGGACCCGGTACGGATCGGGAATCTGAGGTTGTCGCCCCGAACCTACCAATTTCAACACGTCATGGATAGTAATAAGGATGAGCATTTTGTCGTCTTCCGCAGGATGGCGAGGCTCAGCGAGACCCACACCAGCGTCGGTCGTGAAGCGGGGCGGGTCAAGTGCCGCCTGGTGCCCCTGGCCGGAAGGGCGAGGCACACGGAAATGCACTTCTCCGAGACGGAAGAGAATTCGTCAGGCGAGAGAGTTCTCAAAGAGCTCATTGTTCGGGGCGAGGTCTTCAAGCACGTGTTTTGAGTCCCAAAGGCAGCTTCGCTCTTCGGTTTGGCCGCTGCGGCGACTATTCAAAGGCCTTGCTCGCGTCAACATAGGCGCGACGGCCGTCATGCACCAGATCGAACAGTTCGACACACCAAGAATTTCAAGAAAAGGAGAAAGAAAATGTTGGGAAGTTATTACAAGCCTTGGCTGACGCTTGCGTCCGCCGCCTTAGCAGTTCTCTTGAGCAGTGCGCCACTCATCGGGCGCTCCGACACAGTGAAAGTGGGACACAAGGGAACCCTCCACTTCAGCGCTCCAACGCGCATCGGAACCCGTACATTCGATCCCGGTGACTACAAGGTGTATTGTGAGCATAAGGACTCCGGCGAGCACCAGTTGGTCGTCATCCGTCTGATCGAGCGAAACCCCTACTTCGGTGGTGGTGGGACGCCCGATGACAAGTCGGATATCGCTAAACTGCCTTGCCGGATGGAACCGCTCAGCGGGAAAGCTCGAGCGACGGCCTTGTATACGAACAAGGACAGCTCCGGTGTCACCTACGTGGAGAAAGTGTTGATCCGAGGAGAGACTGTAAGCCACGTATTTGAGAAGTGATTTCGCGTCTCTGGCGCGACTTCGGGGTGGCCCCGGTCAGGGCTTCACCTTAGCCGACCCGCTTTCGGCCGCAGGCCCAGGGGTTCAGGGGAGGTCGAGTGGAACTCGACCTCCGAGCCGCCTGTGGCCCCGGCTTCAGGCGGGTTTTTTTCAGCTCAGGACAGAAGAGCAAAGCCCTCCGGCTTCCCCCGTGTTTACCCTGGGACATAGGGGAATCCCCAAGGCTGGCGGGGCGTCAATCCCAAAGGGATTGTGTCTTCCAGCCCAGATCCAGTGGCCCACTGTGGATGCTCGCCCTTGGCCCATCCCCATCTTTGCGAAGCTGTCCGGACACGGGTGTACAATGTTAAGGCATGGGGTTCGGTCGAGGTCGAGTCAAGAGTCGCTTGAGCCCCCTGGGGCTGGACCAGATTCCTCACGGGGCGCATCGTCATGAGGAGGCGCGGCTGCCCTTCTGAGGCAAAAGATTGTGAAGTGGGCTCCCGGCGGGGGCGAGAACGTCGCCGACGGGGGTGATAAGCGGCGCTTCAATGGACACGAGGGGAGCAATCGACAATCGGCCTGACAACTTGGCTGCACGGACAATCAACATGAAACTTTGTCCCAACTGTCAAGGGAGTTGGGATTCATCCTTTGAGTTCTGCCCCCGTGACGGAGTTCAATTGGTCGAAGAGAAGACGGGGATGAACGATCCCTCCATTCTCAAACGCTTCGAGGTCCTCGATTGCGTGGGAAGCGGTCCCCACGGAACTGTCTTTCGGGCCAGTCATCGCCTGCTCCAAGACATCCGGAGCTTGAAGGTCCTGGCTCCCGGATTCGCCGAGTCTCCGTTGAAAGACGCTCTCCTGAGCCGATTTCTCCTCTGCCAGGAGCTTGCCGCTCCTCACTTCCAGCGGGTCTATACGTTGGAATCGACCGAGGAGGGCCAGCTCGTCGTGGAGGCGGAATGGATCCCGGCTGACAGTCTGCAGAAACTGCTGGACGCGTCGTCGGTGGGGACGGCCGAGGCCATCGAGGTCACAGGGTGGATCGCTCTGACCTTGTCAAAGGCGCACGCCAAGGGACTTCTCCATCTTGATCTGAAACCCCAAAACATCTTCCTGCCCGAAGGTCGTCCCGACAAGCTGGTGGTAACCGATTTCCTGATCGGGGAAACCGGTATGACGTCACTAAGCGGCCCCCCTCCCGAGGTTGCCGCGGGTCAAGAGCCCACCGCCGCCACGGACGTCTACCTGCTCGGGAAACTGGCGCTAAAACTGCTGGGTGTGCCCGATCAAGCTCACAGCGAACTTCAACTGCGAGCGGCGCTGGCGAACAGGATCCAGATGGAGGCGACGCGCCTGCTGATCGACGCCGTCGAAAGAGATCCGGGGAGCCGGCCGGCCATGAAGGAGATCGAAAAGCTCTCCAGACACATCCCCCCCCGTTCGGAGATGTTGCTCCGGGCGAGAGAGCAGAGTGGAGGCGGAGGTGAAAGGAGCTATCCGTTTTCGCCCCCCGGCGAGCCGGCCACGGGCGGCACAAGGAATTCAACCCGGAAAATTGTGAGCTGGACTGGCATCGTTGCGCTGTTTCTTCTCCTCCTCTTCTACTTTTCTTTCCGAAGTCCTTCCGGAGAGCCGCCGCCCGTCCCGGCTGAAGCCTCTGAGCAGCCTGGTCCGGAGGCCATTCCCGCTCCCAGGCTTCGAGTGAAGTTTTCCTGGCAAGTTCTCAACCGGCCCGGGGAAGGAGATCCCTCCCATCATTCCCACACCCTGGTCAAGATGAATGACTTCAATCTGTTCGTTTTGAGAGACGAGTCGGGTTACCCCTCCACGGTCGAACGGGCACTCAATGTTGTGGCTAAGCTGCAGAGCGTTCTGGACGAGTCGGGTCAATCCGAAAGCGTGCGATTCTCGGTGATCGAAACGGGAAAGCTTCACGCCATCGTGGTGAGTGGCGCCGAGTTTGAGCGAAAACCGCCCATACTGACCCTCTCTCGATCGGATGTGGTGGGGTACAATCGCCGCAGCAAACACCGCACAACGGGTCAGAAGCTGGCCGACTGGTACCGGGACCGGCTCCAATCATACTGGGACGTGCTGGTGGCGGGCAGGGCACCCCGAGTCGAGCCGACGTTCCCGGAAGTTGCTCTTCTGGCTCGAATCGCCCGCCGTGTGGAAGCCAGTTCTGGAGCTTCGCCGTCTCCTCGAGCAGGGTCGGAGATGCCGGCGGCTCCCGTAGCCGTGCGATTGGAAAAGGTTCTTTCCGAGCTGACCGTCCAGGAACGTCAGACGCTTCAAGAAAGCGTTTTCACGGTCCCCGACCTGGCAGAACATCACCTGCGGGAAAACGGGCACTGACATGGCAACGGAGGTTGCTGCCGAAGAGGGGAGGATTCGACGTTTGTCGGATCATGGTGCGCAATCAGGTGAGAAACTCGTCCACCTCAACGCAGCCGCAAGTTGGGCGCGGCGCGGCTCTCGCGACCGTGGCCGCCCTCGTTGGCCGGCGTCAGCCCTCAATCTGCCCGGCGCCGGAGTGGATGTCCCGTTGAGAGCCGGGGAACGGGCTCAACTCTTCCCGCGCCCTCGAACCAAAAGCCCCAAGCCGAGTGCTGCGGAGAGTAGAACCGTGCCCCAGCTGACCACGGCCTCCGCCCCGCTTTGTGCCCTCTGTATCGGCATTGGCCCCGCCTGAGCTTCACGCTCTTCATGCCCCTCCTCGCCCTGAGAGTGCTCGTGTGCTTTTTCTGCTCCAGAATGTCCTCCCTCGTCCTCATGATGATCGGCGGCTTCAGCCTGTTCCTCCCTTCCGGCGTGAGAATGTTCACTCTCGGATGCTGCCACCGCGCCGCGACCGGCTTGAGAAGGCGCGCCCACGCGCAGTTTGACTGTGGCCTTCTGGTCGCCCGAAGCCAGCAGCGTGTAGCTTCCGGGCTGAAGCTCATCCGGCAGCACCACGGTTTGCTCGAACCTGCCATGTTCGTCTCCCTGGACGACTGCCAGAGAGTAGTCTTGGAGAATCCCTTTCAGAGTGATACGGATCTCACCGTTGGAAGTAATCCCTTCCCCGCTGACCGTGAGGACCTCTCCCGGCGCGGCCGTCGATTTGTCAATCCTCACCTGGGGGCCATGGGCGTAGGCCCAGGTCCCGACCCACAAGAGCGCCAGCAAAGTAAGAAAAGGTCTCGCTTGTTTCATTCTGTCCTCCATCTTGATTTGCACCTGAATTGAGCGATTCCGCAGGGCGGCAGGCAGTCAATACGCTTCTTGCCGGCCTTGTTGAGCCTCCATCTTGGCGCTTCCCATCCGCCAGAATCGCTCAACTCAGGATGACATCACATGAGATGCTGCTGTGCCGGCGCCAACCAGGCGTAGGAAGCAAGCAGGAACAGCAGCAGAATAAATCCAAAACCGACTGATAGAATCCCCCTCCGGTCGCGAGGCAGAGTCGACGACTTTCGGTCCAGGACCGGCGGCAGAAAGAGCAGCAGGTAGACGAGAGGGGGTGCAAAGACAAGGGCCGCTGTCCCGAACCAGTTCTCCAGAGCGTAAATCCAGAGAAAAAAGAAGGGAGGTTTGGTGATTTCAACCCCCGCCAGGGCAGGGTAGCCGAGATCGGCCGGCCACAGGAGAGCCAGCAGCCCGGCTGCCGACAGGAAAAGAAAGCCGTGGGCAAACATCCTGCGCAAGTGCTGCATGAAGGTACTGCCGCGGCCTTCTTCACCCGGGTGGGTGTGGATGTCCAGGAATCGGATCAGGTAAAGGTGCGCCCCCAGAAAAGCGAAGAGCAGAATCGGAAGAATGCTGATGTGGAGCGCATACAAGCGAGCCAGAACGTCCACGCTGGGAGTAAACTCCGGTGTGAAAATGGCCCCGACAACCCCGGATCCCCGTGCCCCCGCGATGTAATGGGCCATGGCTTCATAGCCCTTCTGGTCGCGAGGCAGCGTCGTCCCCGTGAAGTAGAGCAGGAAGATGACCCCCAGCATCAAGACTCCCGCCCACCAGGTCAACTCCCGAGGCTTGCGGTAGCTTCCCCGCCAGAAGACCCAAAGCAGGTGAAGGGTCACGGTGACCAGGATGAAATCCGCGCTCCACAGGTGAAGGTTGCGAATAAAGTCGCCCCAGGGAGCGCGGGTAATGATGTACTGGACACTTTGATGGGCCGCTTCGGAATTGGGATTGTAAAACTGGGCCAGGTAAACCCCGGTCACAACTTGGATGACGATCCCGAACAGGGTCAGTGACCCCAAAAAGTAAGGAAGCCGGTTGGCCACGCTGGGAATCTCATAATCGAGACCCTCCTTCAAGGCCAGACGTTGACTGATTGCCATGGTTTTTCCCCTCCTCCGAATTGAGCCTTCCATTCCGGAAAGGCTGATGGCATGTTCCCGAATCCGCTCCCTGACGGTTGTAGCTCTGTGGTGGGGGTGCAACTCTTTCTTCGGGAAGCCGCTTGCCTGTTCCTCTCCCCCTTCCGTCCAGGGATCTCCTCTTCCATAGAGCTTTCAGATTGCCTTTTGCCGCTGGCAGCTGTCATGCGGTTCTCTCTTGGGCACGGAGTGGAGGCCGCCTGGGGACCCGATGATCAATGGAAGCTGGCGCCAGCGCAAGGTCGTTGGGCGAGAGGTCTAAATCCTCAGCACCTGGGAAGAAACACGGTGTGGGAGGAATTTGCCCCCTTCAAGCCGGGAGAACTGAATGTCCCACTGATAGGAGCCGATGAAGATGGCCACAGGCTGCGACGCCGTCACGCCCACACAAAGGAGGAAGCTCTTGACGGGCTGGATGGCCGTTCCATGCCAGTGCGTTCGGCAGGGATCCTGGCCAGACTTCGGGTGGTCGTCTCTTCCCTGGTGGCAGGCCATGCCAGGACGAGAATGGTGAGACCCGAGGGAGGAGTCCGCCTTTCCCTGAGGGGAAAAAACCTGAGCGCATTTCAGAGGGCAAAGTATCGCCCCGCTCCCCGAAAGGAAGAAGACAACAATGAGAAGCAGGGTCGATTTTCGCATCTGGCGGTCCTCAAGTTACAGGGGTTGCCCGGAACGTGTCAAGTGCGCCAGTTGGGTCGAGCTTCGCCGGTGATGGCTCCCCGAGCTTGTGACCGAAGGCCTCGGTCCACCGGAATGACTTGCGTGGAATGCGCGCGTTCCACCCTTGGTCGTCACATCGAAGAAGCCCCTGATATCGAGTGGGTGGGGGTCTTTCTCTGTTCCGAGCAAGGAGCGATCCACCGCAAGCGCCGAGCGCCCCCTCCTCTGCTGGCGATTCACAAGGTCGTTCAGGAGGCGGCTTTTCCGTCGAGTCTGGTCAAGATTGTGACAGCCCTCCAGTAGCAATCCCACTGCCGGCGTTGTAAGATTGGCGGCCGGTAAGCCATGGATTTTCTGGAACGTTGCGCCACCTGTGGTCGAGACATCGAAGCGGGGCAAGCCTATTCAAGGGTCACCTTCGAGGGGAAGCCCTACGTTTTTTGTTGCGAGACGTGCGAGAGCGCTTTTGAAGCTTCAAGCTTTCAAAGGCAACTCATCCCGGAGTCGTTTGAAAACGCTTTCCTGTCCGTGTTCATCGAATACCTCCCGGCCTTGCGCGTGGGTGGGGACTACGCCCACGCGCGATTCCTCAGAGATGAGTTGTTCTACCTTTTTGTGGGGGATGTCTCGGGACATGGGGTCACGGCGTCCCTGCTCATGAGTCGGGTCAGCGCCGAGGTCGAGCGGCTGGCGGGGGCGGAAGTCGAGCTAGTGGAGATCGTGGTCAATCTGGATGATCTGATCCGGAGAGTGGCCGGCACAAAAACTCTCTACCTCACGCTCTTCAGCTCGTTGGCCAATCTCAGGACAGGCACTCTTTCCTTCGTTAACTGTGGCCACCCGGCGCCGCTGCTCTGGTCGGACCACTCCAAACGCCCTCTAGAGCTTGAGTCCCAGGCGGTTCCGGTGGGACTCTTTGACCTGGCCGGCACCCGTCCCCGTCCCGAAAGAATACCCATCGTGGAGGGAAGCCGGTTGGTTCTCTTTACAGATGGCCTTACAGATGGCCTTTCGGAACTTGAAACGGAAACCGGAGTCGAGCTGGGAGAATCCGGTATTGAAGCGATGGTTCGGGACTTTATTGCTCGACCCTCAGCCGAGAGCGCGCAACAGGTATTCGACAGGGTTCGCAAGCTTCCGAAACCCGAGGACGACATCCTGCTTGCTCTGGTGGAGTTCAAGAAAAGCCGCCCTTGAGGCTTGTCTCAGCCGGATAATAGTGAAGCGACTTGCTCTGACCTGGATGGAGCGATCCTCTACGGCGATAGCCCATCGGTTGCGCCCCGCGCGGGCCTTGTCGATCCACGACATACCCAGCGGCCGTGTCTGCCCTCTCCGCAACCCACGGAACACCCCATCTGGGCCTTTCTCATCCGCAAGAATCGCTCAACTCAGGTCTGATTCGATTCCGCCGGCCCGCCGGCGTGATTTTCCAAACCCGCGCTCGCAATGAAGTGACGGCCAGTCACACGCAACGACGGTCTTGCGCCCACCGCTGGCCCGGCCCGCTGTCGAATCGTCAGGGCCAGCCACTCCGCCGCGCCTCTGCATGGGAGCGTCCCACCGTCTGCGACTTTTCTGGCACCCATATTGCTAAGTGTTGAGTGGATCAGCTTTGAGCAGTTTTTCAATGGAGGCACAAGGGTCGATGACAAGAATATTGCTCGTGGACGACGACCCCCGCTTCGCCAGGGTCCTCAAATACCAGCTATCGGAGATGGGCTTCGCGGTGGATCAGGTTGGCGACGGCCGGGCTGCTCTTCAATCTTGTCGAGAGGCCGACTACTCGCTGATGCTTGCCGATGTGAATGTCCCGGCCTTGAGTGGTTTGTCCTTCCTGCAGCTGATCAAATTGCGCAAACCTGGCTTGCCGATCGTCGTTCTGTCCGCTTTTTCATCCATGGAGAACGTGGCCACCGCCCTCCGCTATGGCGCCAACGACTTCTTGGAGAAACCCTGTGAGGTTGCCATGTTGAGGGAAAGAATCGATCGCTTGATTGCTCGATCCAGGTCGAAATCTTGACCGCGCGGACCCTCCATGAAGCCCGAAAACTACCTAATAGAATCAGGAGTTCTCAAACCCGGATAGAGATAAGCGAGAAAGGAGGCTAGGGGAGGGCAAAACCGTTCCCCAGCCTTGATGATCCCGGTTCTGTGCACCTGATCAGGTATGAGAAATGGGGGCTAGCGCGGAGTCTCTGGCCCACGATTGACGATATCGCGAACCGCCAGAAGAATCGCAATGTGCTGTTGATGAGTCAAGAGCTTGACTGCTTCCAGAGCATGTTGGATTTTCGCCAGGTCCACCTTGGAACGAATCGCTTCCTTCCGCCTCACCGCTGCCTGAATAGGCTCCATCTCAACGGTGGGTTGGGCTAACAAGGCATTGAGTTGAGAGGCTGCCAGTTGGAAGTCGGCGCTGCTTTGAATCAGTTGGGCCGCGTCCTCGAAATAAATTTGCTGCAGCTGGTTCCTTTGCTCCTTCGAGAACTTCACATAGTCCTCGAGACTCAAGAAGAATTTTGTGCTGGCCGCGATCTGAACCAGGTTGGGTAAAGCCTGCGGCATGGCGGCTTCGGTCCAGGAAAAGCTAAGTGATTGGACGGGGGATGGCGTGCGCTCCGCCTGGGCCAGCAGCCCTGTGGTCGCCAGCAAGAGCGCGGGCATCAGTATTTGCAATTTCATTGAGGTCCTCCAGTGATTCCTGGCCGGCTACAACCTAGCGGGCGATCTTGTATCGCCCGGGGGAGGTCGGCTAACTTGTCCCGGTGGGTCAGAGTTGCCCAGTCGGCCCACTCCTGTCCCACGGGTGTTGAATTCCAGAGCCAGGACCAGCAAGAAGCGTTCCAGTGGGCCGCACGAGTGGGTTCCCGTGATCGGGGTCGTTCAATCTCCGAGTTGGGCCACCTGATTGTAACAGGCCTTGGGGAGCAAGCTGTGCGGGGAGCCGACGTTCCGGTGAGAGAATGACGGGCGCTGGGGCTGAAACGCGGCTCAAATTGCTGCAAATGCAACACTGGTTGTTTGTTCTCAAACTCCCTGAGCTGCCCTGCCAGATCCAACGCCTCCGCCTCGAGGCTGGCGACGGCGGATGGAGATGATTGAGATAGAAGTTGGAGAAGACAACTGTGGAACAGACTTTGCTTGACTGAGCAGCAACGCTTCAGTGCGGCGGCCACTGTCACCGGGGAATGGTCTCGCCTTCGGAGGAGGGCCTCAGAATTCGGATGTTCAACCGATTTCGCTCGCCCCCCCCGCAGCTGAGGCAGCCGTACCTTGGGCGAGATGGGGAAAAGACGAAATAGGGGAATACGATGAAGCTTGCCGCAAGGAAGTGGGTCGATTACTGGTGGGACCTGAGACTGGGAGTGAAAACGCGGGGAACGGCCCCGGTGAGTCATGACGACGCCGTTCACTATGCAACGCTACCGTATCCCCACATTTTCAGGATTCTCGGGAGTCTCCAGATGGGCCGAGACGACGTGTTCGTGGATATTGGCTGTGGCAAGGGTCGGGTCGTCTGCTGTTGCCTCCGGCTGCCCATCAAGAAAGTCATTGGAGTTGAGAACGACGGCTACCTGTTGAGTGTCGCCCGAAGTAACGTGACCCAGGTCCGCGGTGCTCGGGCAAGGGCACTAATATTTGAAAGCGCGGCGGAAGACTACGCCTATCTTGAAGGTACAGTCTTTTATCTCTTCCACCCCTTTGGGGCTTTGACGCTCTCCAAGGTACTGAGCCGACTGCGGCGGGCTCGTGATTCCCATCCTCGACCGCTCAGGATCGTCTACGCCAACGATCGTCATAAGGAGCTTCTGGAGAATGCCGGCTGGCTGGAAGTTTACGATCGGTGGACCCCTGTGGGGAGGAGAGCGTTGGATCATGCAGTTTCCTTTTGGACAACGACGAGACGAGCGAAGCCGGCTTGAAACGGAAGCCCATGGGGCAGAGAATGGGTCCCAGTCAAATATCGCGTTTTGTTATTGACCATGGGTCGCAGGTCGTGTGTGGAAGCTCGGCCACGCGGCGCTTCCACCGCTTCGCTACAACTCCTGCTGAGAAATGCGGGGCATAGCGGATCTTCTTCTGTCGCCTCAGTCAGTCCTCCAGCTCTTCCCACGGTTCCAGCGTGAGCAGGTAGGCGATGACGGCGTCGATATCTCGCTCCGGAATTCTCTCTCCCCAGGAAAGCATCTCTAATGGAGGGGCGGGTCCATCCGGATTCTTCTTGCCCGGAGGGTTGCCGTTGAGAATGACGTTGCGCACGGACTGGTACTGAGCCAGGAAGACGTTGAAGCGAGGCAGGGGGGGATCCTTGGCCAGACTTTGCAGCGGCACGCCCGACTCGAGTGCCTCCACGATCGCTTGTGCATCTTCCGGTTCAAAGAGCATCAGGCGCTCGGCTAAGGTATTGAGGGGCGGAACCGTATCCTTGATGTAGTTCCAATCGGGAACGCCCCCCTTGCCACCAGCCCCGTGACAGGTGAAGCAGCCATTGTGCTGGAAGACCCACTTTCCCCGCTCCACCAGGGTGGCCGTGGCCGGAGGTGGCAGTGTGAGCCAGTATTCCGCAGCGGCAGGAGGCTGTGAGTCCGCATTGAAATGGGTGTCGTCCCCGACAATGAATTCGCCCCGCATCCCGAAATGGGGCATTCCACAGACGGTGGTGCAGTAATAGCCGAAGGTCCCTCCATGCTTGGGAGTCACCTCGATCTCCACCACATGTCCGGGATAGACCTCGACCGGACCGATGCCCAGTTGCGGCGAGTAAAAGGTGTGAACGACATCGGCGCTCTTCAATCGAAGACGCACAGGCCGGTTCAGCCGCAGCCGGGGACGGGCGGCCGGAAAGCGCCCGTACCAGTAGTCCCCACCCGTCACCTCCCGGTCCGTCCAGGTGCCCGAGGCTGCCACGCCCGTCAGCGTGATCACGGAGACATTCGGGTCTGGAGATGAGTTTTGAAAACCCTCGTAGGCGAATGGGAGAATCGTGACGGCAGCCATGCCGACGACTGTGACCAGAACCCCGATCCATTCCATTCTGTTTTGTTTCATTGTTCTATCCCACATACAGAGAAAAGAAAAAGATCACGCACCCGGTCAAGAGAAGACCCACGGGAGCGAACGCCTTCATGGCCCGCAACCTATGGCCAAAGAGACGCTCGGCATGTCGGTAACCCACTTTCAGGGCATAGTGCAGTCCCACCAAGAGCAACAGTACCTGGATGTAGGGGGTCCAGTGGGGGACAACCGGAGTCCACGCCAGGTGACCCGTAGCGAACAGGTCCCAACCCCATCCAAAGGGGTCCGAGAGTGTCATCAGGATGTAGGAGCCATTGACCAGGATCAGGGGAAGACTGAAGGCTACCCAGGCCAGAAGTCCGAGGGGAACGAGGGAGTAGGTGAATCCCAGGAAGACGTCCTTGGCAGATGTATTCAGGGGCCCGGCCAGTTTGCGGCCGGCCCACACGGCAGTGGCGTAGGCCCCGGGGAACAGGAGGAGGGCCCCCGCCCAGAGAACCGACGCATAGGTCAGAAAGCCGGGCCAGTTACCCGATTCCGCGATGTTGGACCAGTCCTTCAGAAAAGGCCATGGGCCCAGGTAAACGACGGAGTAAGTGATGGCCAGGCTGAGCATGATGAAAGCTTTCCAGGCTTCGTCATACCCTTTCAGACGGGTGTCGGAACAAAAGGGTCGCAGGTTGAGAGTCATATTGTCATGGGGGCATGTCTTGACGCACTCCATGCATAGGCCGCAGTAGTTATTTCGACCCATCTTGCTGGGATACATGAACCAGGGGCACCCCCAGCCGCGATCATTGCCTGCCAGGCATCCCTTGTCCCTGCATTTGGCGCATACATCAGCATCCCGGGAACGGACCTCCAGCATCGAGGTCATGGAATAGAGGCTCAAGAAACCGCTGACTGGGCAGATGTAGTTGCAGAAGGCCCGTTGTCGATAGACCAGGTGGAGGGCCGTGGCTGTGAGGATCAGAGAGCCGAGAACCACCACGCTCACCAGAGGACGGGTGAGGAAGAGGGCGCTGAAGGTGCAGAGTCCCAGGAAGAGAAAGTTCTGTATCCAAATGTTGGACAGCGTCTTGGGCCAGCGGAGATTCAGTGCGAAGTACCGGTTTCGCCCGATCACAACCCCGGGATCCCCTTTTCTTCGTTTCCTGGTATCGACCGCCCGGGTCCGCACCAGGGCGCGGCGCTGCAACCACTCTCCGAAAAAAGGGAAGGGACACACTGCACACCAGATTCGGGAAGCAAAGGGGACCATGGCGCTAATGAGAAGGAACCACCAGAAGATCCAAACAAAGACAATGATGATGTTCCGGTTGCCAACAGGCGTCCCGAATACCCCGGCCATCAGGAAGAGCATGAAAAAGAGCAGGTTGGGGAGGACCACCGCGAACTGAAACCAGCGGCGCTTCACGATCCACTTGAGGGGCGGCAGAGCCCGCAGCAAGTCCAAGCGCCATTTGTGCTCTTGGCTGCCGCGGGAAGCGACCGGGGGTGCCGAAACAGGCTTGGGGAGGTGTTGATTCACATTGCTACTCGCCATCTTGATTCTCCTCATGCACGGGGGGAAACTGATCGCGGCTGCCAAAGCAGAAGCGCCGCAGGTGGCAATCACAGAGCAGGCACTCACCGATGCACCCGGAGCACTGCACCTCCCATCCACCGGATGGGATTCGACGGCAGGGCACGTGAACGCCACAAGCCTCGCAGTACAAGTAGTCAATGTCCTTTTCCAGTCCCTGATCGCCTTTTCGGAACCTCTTAAACTGCTTCAACAGGCCATTCATGACGCTTCTCCTTTCAGCACGACAACGCCGAAACCGGCCAGCAGCAGGCCTACGGCGAGTCCGATGCTGGCCGGGAACAGCCGGTTGGGTTCGACGATCAGTTCTCCCAGCATAAAAGGGTGCATGAAGCCGCAGGTCCGGGAACAGCGATAGCGAAACTTTCCTTCCCGCCGGGCTGTGAAGACCACCTCGTTGACGCGTTCAGACTTGCCGGGCTGGCTGGGCCTCCTCAGTTCCACCTCGGAGCGCAGAGGGGAGATCGTGGCATCCAGGTCGTACCCCTCCAGGTAAAATCCGTGGGTGACATCTTCGGAGATGAGCTTCAGTCGCACGGTATCGCCCCGATTCACCCGGAGTATCGGAGGATTGTACCCATAGCGGTGAGCGCGAACCGTTAAGCTTCGCTCCCGCGGGGGGGCGGCGGACGGGGCGAGCAAGAGTGCCGCCCACCCGCAGGACGTGACTATCAACAGGAAGAGCAGCCGGCGCGGCACTCGTTTTATTAGTCGCAGGTTTTGTCCCTTCATCAGAACTCCTCTGACACTGTCGCTCAAAAGCTGATGTCGGTCCTGGCTTCCTGTCCCGGGCTGACCGTTATCTCAAAGGACTTGCGAAGCTTCTTCGGTCTGAGTCTCTCGTTCCAGACCTTGAGCCGCCAGTTTCCCGGCGGCACGTGGGTAATGTGAAAGGCCCCCTGCTTGTCGGCCATGGCGAAACAAGGGTTCTGAAGGACAATCACGTAACCCACCATCTCCGGGTGAATCCGGCACAGTTGGGTGTAGATCCCCGGCGTCTTAAAGGTGTAAGCTCTCTTGCCTCCCTGGCCCCACTTTCCCAGATCGAACTTTTCTCCGTCCGGGCTGAAGACGTTGTGCTCGAAGCTGTCGCTGTTGACGAAATCGACCGTGGTCCCTGTCAGTATCGGCAACACATGAGGCGAAAAGAGCTTTTGCTCCTGGTCCATCACCACGGGCGTGGTTGGGGGGTGGAATGTGCGCCCCGATATCTCTTCGATATAGACAAGGGTGGGGAGCCTGGCAACGGAGCGAAGGTGGACGACTCCCGAAACGGTTCCCGGGGCATTGTTGGTGGAGGTCGTCGCACCAATTGCGGCGAGGCCCAGGCCTATCACGATTGCAGTTACGGTTGTCTTCATGGTTGTCTCCTTTTGTGATCCACCTGACCCCCAGCCCGCATTTCTCACCCCCAATCAACTGTGGAACCGGAACCCTCCCACGCTGAACGCGCGTTGCCCGCCCCTGGCAACCTCGACCCAGTGTTCGACCACGCCTCCGAGGGTCTCTGTTGTAGCGCCTTGTCAGCGCGGTGCTTCCGGCTCTTCGCTACGACCGGGTGTGAGAAGTGCGGGCTAGAAGGCAATATTGAAGCCCACGCGAAATCGGTCATCAAAGGGTGCCAGATTGGGTGCGTCCCCTTGCGACTTGACGAACTCGATCAGCAGCTTGGCATTGGCCCTCACCAAGAAAGAAGTGTTGAATGAGTGCCTCTGAAAGGACGCGCCGAAAGTAGGATTGACATTCTCGAACCGGTAGGCGGGAATGAGCCACGGGTACACGACGTAGTGCGCCTCCACCATTCCCAGAGTGGATCGGAACTCCCTTCGATCACCGAACTGCCAGTCGTCATCGTTCAACTGGAGGACGCCGAAGATGTTCAGATTGTGGAAGAAGGCATCGGCCTTGATTCCGGCCCGGAAGAAGTGATTGCCATTGGGCATATAAACGCTCTCTTCAGTTGCTCCTCCAGCCGCGGGAAGAAGATGCCGGGGCGATTCTCCCCGACTGAGCATGTCGGCTTCTTCCGCCGCGCCTGCCTCCATGATGGCGGGGGCGGTGCCATTGTAGTAATAGGCGCCCAGAGTGACGGAATTATCCACCCAGTTGTTGGACTCCGTGAGCGTATCGGAGGATCCGCCTCCCAGCACTCCCATGCCGCCGATCTTGTACTCCACGCTGGCGTAGTAGTCCTTGCGGCTGTTCGGGTCAAACTCGCCTCCCGCTTCTTCCTTGAGTTCTTCCAACTCCGCTATCAACTCTCCCACCGCCCCCGATTCTCCAAGGGCTTCGGCAGCCCCGCCGTACTCGCCGTTGACGAGTCCAAACGCCCAGGTGATTCCGCCCTGGTGGCCCGGTCCCTCTTTGGATCCGTAGACTTCAATACCTCTCTGATTGGGAGAGAAGCCGAAGAAGTTTTGAGCAGGAAGGGTCGGAAAGACATCCACCAGGTAATTGCTGATCCGAATCAAGCGGCGATGGTTGGAAAAGGAGACGGCGCGAGGTTCGATCTGTCCGGCCCGAAAGTTGAACAGACCAGTGGGATGGTTGTACTGGAAGAAGAGCCTCCCTATACCCCCTGGTCCTCCTTCCTCAAACAGATCGACATCACCGAAGTAAGAAAAGCTCTCTCCCGCAGTCCCGCCGAAAATGAGCCCGATCTCGTCGATACCGTCAAATTCGTTGCTGACAGCCTCACTGTTGTTGATAGTGTAATTGGATTCCACGATGAAGCTGGCTACCGAGCCTCCGGGAATGTCGGCTGGCCATACCGCATTTGGAAATACCTTCTTCCAGGCGGGCGCTCCCAGGGGAGTGGGCTCATCCTTGACGTAGTCTTGATCATCTCCCGGCATGCGGTACCCGTTGTTGCGAAAGGCCCGCCCGAAAGCGTTGAGCTGGGGATAGACCACGTGGCAGGTCTGACAACTGGTTCGATACTTGCGGGCAAACGACGGAACAGCGTTCGCTTCCTGAAAGAATGCTGCTATGCATAAGGCGGCGGCGGCAGTCGCGGTGACTGCAAATTGAAGTGGTTGTTTCCGCTTCATGTTTTTCTCCTTTCCATAGTTGCTTATATCCATTGTCTTCACTTGTTTTCGAAAGCTTCGGGAGGGGTCCCGTAAGTGACCTTGTCCTGGTGTAGCAGGGCCCGCACTGGCAGGGTCTCTCCTTTTCGAACTTTGATCGTGCGCGTGAGGGTTCCATTGTGTTCACACCAGAATCCAAGCGTGTAGGTGCCCGGCTCAATTCCGGCGATCCGAAAGGTGCCCCGGGCGTCGGTAGCGGAAAAGTAGGGTGTTTCGAGTATCAGAACGTAGGCTGACATTTCCGGGTGAACGGTGCACAGCAACTCCACCACGCCGGGCTTGTTGAAGATGACAGTGCGGCGGGCCCCTGAAGGGTAGATGCCGAGGTTGAACATGCGCGCCGGTGAGGCCGAGAATACATTGTGGCGGATCTGGTCGCTGTTGGGAAAAAGGACTGCCGTACCGCGGACAATTGGCAGTACATGGGGAACGAATCGGAGGTTTCGCTGATCCAGAACCACCGGACCCTTGGGAGGTTGTGGACTTCTGACCTGGGGCCCGGTCAGGTAAACAACCACGTTTTCGGAGGGATTATCAGGCGTACACACCGCAATGCCTTCGACTCCCGCAGTCTGTGGGGTGGGACCCATCCAGAACACCGAAATGAGTGCGGTCATCATCCACTGCATTCGTCTCGACTCCGCTGTTGGCACGACACTCTTTGCGTTGCTTCTACTGGCACGGCCGGTGCCAGACACCCGTGAGTCCGACAACTGAATGAACATCAGTTAGTTATGAGATTTCTTGGGAAGATGTTGAGGAGGGCCTGTCACAAACCTGCAACAACTGGGCACGATTCGTGTCACGCTAAGCTGACAGATTCGCCCGGGATGGGGAAGGAGTGGAGTCAGTCTTCCCTGAAATCCGATGAGGTGATTGCGTACTTGCTCATGAGGCGGTGGAAGGCGGGTCGGCTCAGGCCGGAAAAGCGGGCGGCCTCAGTCACGTTCCCATCGGTGCGAGCCAGCATTTTACGTAGATATTTGCGTTCGAAATCTTCGACCAGAGCGCGCTTGGCCTTCTGAAAATCTCCCAGTTCGCTCGTGCAGGGGGCTTCGTCGATATCGGACAGCAGTCGCCCGGGCAGATCTCGGGGCACGATCTGGGTGGATTCAGTCAGGGTGCAGGCCCGCTCGATCACATTGCACAGTTCTCGGACATTGCCGGGCCAATCGTATTCCTCCAGAATCAGCATGGCAGCTGCCGAAATGCCTTCAATGTGCTTGGTGATCTTCGAGCGGAACATTTTGAAAAAGTGGTCGGCCAGCAAGGGCACGTCACCTTCACGCTCTCGAAGGGGGGGGATGTCTATTCGCACGACATTGATCCGGTAATAGAGATCGTGGCGGAATTCGCCCCGCTTGAGCATGGCCTCGATATCCCGGTGGGTGGCGGCCAGGATGCGCGTGTCCACTACTCTCTCCTCGTTTCCTCCCAGCCGACGCACACGACCCTCTTGCAGGGTGCGCAGCAGTTTGGCCTGGAGATTCAGAGACATTTCTCCGATCTCATCCAGCAGCAACGTTCCCCCCGAAGCGACTTCGAAAAGGCCGGCTTTGCTCCTTACAGCTCCGGTGAAAGCTCCCCTCTCGTATCCGAAAAGCTCACTTTCCAGAAGGTTTTCGGGCAGCGCCGCGCAATCCACGGCGAGAAACGGCTTGCCCTTGCGATGACAGTTTTCATGGATGGCGCGGGAGAACAATTCCTTTCCCGTTCCACTTTCTCCCCAAATCAAGACGGGGACGTCCACTTCGGCGACCTTCTGAAGATGGAGCAAAGCCTCCTTCAGTGCGGGACTCCTTCCCACAATGTTGCCGCTACTGAATGATCTCTCCAACTGTTGCTGTAACTGACGGTTTTCGTCTCGCAGGGCTTTGAACCTCAGGGCCCTTTCCACTACGACCGTCAGATCGGCCATCCTGAAGGGCTTGCGGACAAAGTCAAAGGCCCCCGTTTTCACCGCCTGCAAGGCATTCTCGACGGAGGCATAGGCCGTGATCATGATGACCACCTGGTCCTTTTTCAGCTCGAGGATTCGTCGCATAAGTTCACGGCCGTCCATTCCCGGCATTTTCAGGTCCAGAATGACGAGATCGTGGGTCACCTCCTGATACAGCCGCAATGCTTGCTCGGGGCGCTCCGAGACATCCACCTCGTAGGAGTGAAGGGCGAGCATTTTCCGGCACGTCTCCAACATATCCCTTTCATCGTCCACCACCAGGATGCGAGCGTGAGCCTGCGTCATGATTCAGCTCTCCCCCTGTCGGCCGGGAGCGTCACCCTGAAGCGTGTGCCCCGGCCGGGTTGGCTGTCGGCCAAAATCTGGCCGCCATGCTCCCGAACGATGGTGTAACTCACCGACAGACCCAGGCCTGTGCCCTGGGGTTTCGTTGTAAAGAAAGGATCGAACACCTTCTTGAGTTGCTCTTCGGGCATGCCGACACCGTTGTCTTCTATGCTCACCTCCAGCAGTGAGTTTGACCGGTCCGCCCGTGTCCGAAGCCGGATGGTGCCGTTCTCGGGACTGGCGTCGATAGCGTTGTTGATCAGATTGACGAACACTTGCTGCATGCGATCCCGGTCAACTTGCACGGGCGGAAGCGGGGACAGTTCCTTTCGTATTTTCAGGTGGCTGGACCTGATTCTCGGTTCCATGAAACCGACTGTCTCGGACAGCAATTCGTTGAGATCCTGCTCCTGGCTGTCGAGGGGATGGGGTCGCGCGAAATCCAGAAGATCAGAGATGATCTTCCCGGCGCGGGCAGCATTGCGCTGAATGACCTCCAGGTCCTCCTGGCAGTCCGCCAGCTTCCTGCGGCCGTCCAGAGAGCTCAGGTAGTCGGCCCGCCCCAAGATGATGCCGAGCGGGTTGTTGATCTCATGCGCCACCCCACCCGCCATTTCTCCCAGGGCAGCCAGCTTGGCCGCTTGAAGCAGCCGTTTGTGGGTTTCCGCCAGCTCGCCGTATTGCTTGCGAATGGTGGTGTCGGCCTGGGTGACAATGATACCGATCAAAATTCCACTCAGGGTGACAGTCACAGTGAAGGCCGAGAAAATGATCATAATCTGTCGGGCAATGCTTCTGTTCATGCCGGCAACGGACTCTTTCAACTGTACCCAGCCTGTGATGGTGTCGTCCCTGTAGATCGGTGTTGCCAGCACAAGCAGGTTCTTTTCGATGGTGGGGTCAAATGGGGGAGGAGTAGAGGTCCCCCGAGTCTGCCGGATCTTCTGCGCAACCATCCCGTCCGCAGCGATGGAGACGTCCAGGCGGAGTCCGTCCAGGTCAATGGCGACGGACTTCAAATCGGTAATGTTCCCGAAGCTGGCCACTATTCTCTTCGTGATCTCCGGATTGACCAATACCTGCGGATCCGGCTGTCCCCGCCGATGAAAGTACATTACGTGGCCGCGTAGAAACTCCATCAGGTCGGAAGCCTCGCGCTCGGCGAAGG
>JBHHYX010000036.1:0-21336 GCA_046757765.1 Acidobacteriota bacterium
ACTCGATTCTCTGGGGAGACTCGATTCTCTGGGGAGACTCGATTCTCTGGGGAGATTCGATTCTCTGGGGAGATTCGATTCTCTGGGGAGACTAGTTGTAGTTGGGCCAGAAAGTTGTTCTGCTTGCGAAAGGGGTAGGATCGGTCCGCTATTCCCCAAGCAGCTCATTGAGGTGAGGACTGGGTTGCCGGCCCTCCGGGCCTTTGGCAAGGTCGATTGGGCGCTGCAGGTTCCAAGCGCCGAAGGCGCCCTCATATTCAGCCCAGCGCAGACTCCCAGCCGCTGTTTTTTTGCTTTTGGGTTGGCAGACCCAAAAACTGAGCCGGGTGCATTGGCGCACCGGCTTACCCTCCTGGGGCGTGTTCTTTGGGGGGAGAACACGCCCTTTGGGCTGCGCGCGGAGAATCGAGGCGGGCCCGGATTGTTTCATAGGATGTCGTTACAGTGGTTGACGGCCCGGCAGTCGTACTTGCGCCGTACGGCGAGGAGGCCGAGCGAAAGCAACCAGTCCAGGTGAACGATTTCACCGACCATCGGCAAATTATCCCCGCTCGCCGGCGTCCAGGACTTCCCGGACTTTTTTGCTCAGAGTATCCCAGGTAAAGGGTTTGGGCAGAAAGGCGGTGCCGGGAACCAGTTGACCATCCTTCGGCATCTGGTTTTCGAGATATCCCGAAATGAAGAGTATCTTCATTGCGGGGCGAAGAAGCGAGAGGCGCTGAGCCAGCTCGGTGCCACTCATTTCGGGCATGACCACGTCAGTCAATAACAGGTCGATGTGATCCTGGTGGCGGTCACAGAGGAGCAGTGCCTTCTGAGGGGTTGACGCCTCCAGGACCCGGTAGCCATTCTTTTCCAGAATTTTGCGGATCGGACCGCGAACAGTGTCTTCGTCTTCTACCAGTAGGACCGTCTCCGAGCCTTTGAAGAGGCTTGGTGGAGGCTCCTCTCCCGGGCTCATTCCATCTTTCTCATTGATCGAAGGAATGTAGATGCGAAAAGTTGTCCCTTGTCCAGGCCGGCTGGAGGCGGTGATGTAGCCATTCGCCTGCTTGACAATACCGTAGACGGTGGAAAGCCCTAATCCCGTTCCTCTTCCGACGTCTTTGGTAGTAAAGAAGGGTTCGAAGATTCTAGCCAGCGTATCTTGGTCCATTCCACTGCCTGTGTCGCGCACCACCAGCAGGACGTGCCGACCCGGGTGAAGACCGTGGTGTTTGCGGGCGTAGGATTCGTCAATCCACTCGTTGGTTGCCCGAATGTCGATTCGACCCCCCTCGGGCATCGCGTCTCGGGAATTGATTGCCAGGTTGACGATCACTTGTTCGACCTGCCCCGGGTCAGCGCGGATGGGGTCCAGCCGCGGTTCTGGAGTGACAGTCAGCTCGACATCCTCTCCGATCAGGCGGCGAAGCATTTTCTCAGTGTCGGCGATAAGCGCGTTCATGTCGACGACCTTGGCGGGAATGCCCTGCTTGCGGCCAAAGGTCAAGAGTTGGCGTGTCAAGGAGGCCGCGCGGCTTGAAGCTTTCTTGATTTCCTCCAGACTTTCGTTCAACGGACGTTCCTCATACAAGCCCAGCAAGAGATCACAATGTCCGAGGATCACGGTCAGCATGTTGTTGAAATCGTGGGCCACACCTCCGGCCAGGCGACCGATGGCTTCCATCTTTTGCGATTGTCGAAGCTGCCCCTCGCTTTGACGAAGAGCCTCCTCAGCTCTTTTCAACTCTGTGATATCGTCGTGAGCGACCACCACACGGACCTGCCCTTCTCCTTCGAAGCGGGTGATTCTGGCGGTGAACCAGCGCGTCCCTTCGGGTTCCGAGGAGCTGTACTCGAGATGGAAGCCATTCGGGCTCTTGCCTGCCATGATCCGATGTGCGGCACCGGCCAAGGTCCGGCCATGGGGGGCGAGTTCCCCCGGGGCGGATTCACAGACCTGGAGGTAGTTGATACCCACCTGGTGGCCAGCTCCAAACAGGCGGTCGTTGCCTGAGAACCGCCTCCATCCTTCATTGGTGGCGATAATCTCCCCAGTCTGATCCAAGATTGCGATGGCTGAGGAAAGGGAGTCCAGGGTGGATTGTAGAAAGAGCTTGGATCGCCGCAGCGTCTCCAGCCTGTGGCGATTCGATTGGAAGGCGTAGTGGAGTAGGAGAACCACCGGAATCGCGACACTGACAGCAAGAAATCGCGCCTGCTCGAAGTTAAAAAAAATAGCCGCCGCGGCCACGGCGCCCGCCGTGTTGGCCAAGGCAGTCGACAGCAGGTTCTGTGTCCAGATTTCTCTGGCGGAATTGGCCGTGACCAGAGAGACGGCAAAGGCAATCGCCCCGCTGTTCAGAATGAAGTACAGGAGGGCGCAGAGAAAGAGTTTCAAGAAGAAACCGAGGAGATTGTGCACGTCCTCGGGATGGAGCGGCGGTTTCAGTCCCTGCAGCTGGTAGAATAAGTGACCCACCAGGAACGTGACGAGCACTCCCTGGCTGACATTAAAGCCGATCCTGTAGGGTTTTCGCGTCCGGATCCCCACCGCAACATCGATCACCGAAATCGTGGTGGCGACTTCTGGTGAAAAAAGGAGGATGGCGGTGAAAACAAAGATGTCGCTGGCGGTGAACGTCAGCGTTTGGGGCTTTTTCTTTAGATAGGGGAGGTGCACCGGGAAGAAACTGGCCACAGCCGTCAGTCCGGCGATAATGAGCCAGCCAGAATTGGGAGAATATAGAGTCTCGAGAAGACTGTACAGAAGGACTGGCAATCCCAGTGCCATAAAGGCGCAGATGACCAATCTCGCCTTCCGCGGTACGTTGTCGGCAAAAAAGTTCACCAGCTTCAAGACCTCGCGTGTCTAGCAATCGCCGTCTCTCTTGCTGCCATCAGAATCTTGAACTTAACCCGCATTTCTCACACCCAATCTGCTACGGCGGCGGATACGCCCGCGTCTACTGCGTTGCGCTCCGTCGGGCTCCTCGACGTACTGTCGAGTGCGACTGCGGGGCCCTCGGTCGCGACGCCTTGTATCCACGCGCATCTCCACCGCCTCGCTACGATCGAGTGTGAGAAATCCGGGTTAAACCATTGACTCTGCTCCCCTTGTTCCATCGCGCTGGTTCCCGGCGTTCCCCCTCCTTGAGCCGGCAACAGGAATCTCCGGAGCCCGGTTTCGTTATCGACCCAGTCAGGGGAGACCTTAACCCGGATTTCTCACACCTGGTCCTGGCGAAGAGCCGGAAGCGAAGCGCTGACAAGGCGTTACGACCGAGGCCCCGGAGGAGCAGTGGTGACTGCGTCGAGGAGGCCGAGAGCGGGCAGCGCAGTCAGAACCCCGGATCGGCTTTCAGGCAGTCCGACGGCCTTTGCCCGGGTTGGACGGTCTGTCACGGATTCGCTTCAAGCCTGCCGCGATGGGACCGGGGGAAATCCCGACTGGCCGTTGTGGTGGCCGGAGGGATCTCGTATCATGATGGCTCGGACTCTCCTGCCGGCTTTGCTCGGAAGAGCTCGACGGGAGTGCAAGATGGAGGTGTGGCTTGAGCGAGGCTCTGGATCAGTTATTGCACACGACCAAAGTTAAAGAGTTCGCCAAACTCTTCAAAGAATACCAGCAGCAGTTCGACGATCCCAAGGACTTCCTGCAACAGGCGGCTGCCTACCTGCCGCCGCGACTCTACGAACATTACTACGAGGATGGGGCGCCGCACTCCTTGTTCGGCCTGGCCGCCGCCGCCGATTCCCTGCCTTTGTTCCCGGAGAGCAGACGTTGGTGGCCTTTGGTCCAGCAAGCCTGGTTCGCGGCCGGAGAACGCAAACGGAGTCCCCTCGACCTCGGGGCTTTTCCCGTCCAAAACGGAGGCTCCGGGGAGGCCAGATGGCGCCGCTTTGAGGATGCAGTCGAAAGGCGGGACTTTCAGCAAGCGGTGGGTCTGGCAAGAGGATTGCTCGAAAACGAGGAGGACCGCGAACTCTTCCGTCGGTGCTCACTTACGCACGCCATGGTGGACACCGCTCAGGGGGCCCTCAAGTTCCTCTATCTGGCCCAGGTGTGGCGATTGGCCGAAATCCTGGAAGGGCAGTCTCTGGATAAGATGCTTCTGGCGCCGCTCCACTTCCTGGTGATGGGACCCCGGGAGTCTGAACTCTCCGAGTGGGTGGAGGAGGAATGGAGAAGGAAGCCTGCCAGGCGGCTGCTGGAAAACCAGGGCGCCCTTCCAGAACCGCTCTATTCGGAACTCGAAAAAGTCCTGCTTTTCGGCCCCGGCCGCAGTGAAGCCGTGGGGACGATCCATACCATGGCCGATTCCGGTGTGGGGCTGGAAGGGGTCGTCGAAGCCCTCTCACTGGCCGGAGTCCAGTCGATTGCCAATTCCAAAGCCGGCCCCTGGATCTGGCCGATGCGCGCCTTCCTGTTCAGCTTTCTCTCGGGGCGCTTCCTGGATTCCGTCGAAGCGGAGAGAAGAAGCTATGTCTTGATGCTGGCCGCCGCCCTCCTGCACCGAGCTTCCGCCCGCAGCCGTCAAGGGGAAGCCAACCGTCGGCTGAATGAAATGGATGAAACACTCTATCCTCGTGACGCACTGAATACGTTGAGAAGCGTGGTGAGCCATAGCGATCCCTATGCTTCGGCAACAGCCGTTCATGCCATCCTGGGGATGGGTGAGTCCAAGAAAGAAAGGCTCTTTCAGTCGCTGGCCACGTTGGCCGCCAAGAATGACGGTCAGATGGGCTCCGGGTACGATCTCCTGCTGGTAAGGGCCGCGGTGGATGCCTATCGCCGCTCGGAATCGGGACACAAGGATAAGTTTCTGCTTTCCTGCGGCTTCTTTCTGGGGCGCATCAAGAAAAGCTACGCCTTGTTTGGCGCCTACGGAGTCTAGCCGGTCTATGGATAGCGAGGCTCACGCCTCGGACCGAGAGGTGTGGCGGCGGGGCATCTCCAGCCATCTCTCGGCGTCGATGGCGGCGCGGCAGCCGGCTCCGGCGGCTGTGACCGCCTGGCGGTAGACAAAGTCGTGAACGTCCCCGGCGGCAAAGACGCCCTCGACACTGGTCTTGGATCCGTCGTGGATGCTGAGGTAGCCAAGCGGGTTCATTTCCAGCTGGCCACGAAAGATGCTGGTGTTGGGCTGGTGGCCGATCCCGATGAACACTCCGTCCACCGGAACGATCTCTTCCCTGTCAGTCTTCACGTCCCGAAGCCTGACCGCTTCTACCTTCTTCTTGGCCGGGTCCAGGATTTCCGTGATAACGGTGTCCCAAAGGACGTCAATCTTTTCGTTCTCAATGGCCCGGTCCGCCATGATCTTGGAGGCGCGAAGCTGGTCGCGACGGTGAACGATTGTCACCTGTTTCGCGAATTTGGTCAAGAAGAGTGCCTCCTCCATCGCGGTGTCGCCGCCGCCGACGACCATTACCGTCTGCCCGCGGAAGAAAAATCCGTCACAGGTCGCACAGGTGGAGACACCGTGGCCAATGAGCCGTCTTTCCGATTCCAGTCCGAGCAGCCTGGCTGAGGCGCCCGAAGCGATAATCAGGCTCTCGGCCTGGTAGTGGCTTTTGTTCGTCTGCAGGGTGAACGGGCGGTGTTTCAGATCGACCTTCTTGACACTCTCCATCGCATAGGTGGCCCCAAACCGTTGGGCCTGTTTTTTCATCAACCCCACCAGTTCGGGTCCTTGAATCCCGTCTGGAAAACCGGGAAAGTTTTCGACGTCGGTGGTCAAGGAGAGCTGTCCTCCTGGCTCGTGGCCCTCAAGGACCAGGGGCTCCAGGTTGGCCCGGGCCGCATAGATTGCGGCGGTGGAACCCGCACAACCGGAGCCCAGAACAATCACGTCATATACCATGGCCGCTCCTTTGTGACTACCGCTTTGGCAACAAATCAACTTCCTGCCGCGCAGGCTGCCGGACTTGGTCTGCGCTTGTGAGCGCGCCCAGGTAGGAGGAGGGGAGAAAAACCAGGAGTCCCAGGATAGAGAACCAGAGTGGATAAGGAATCCGGGCCAGGTTCAAGATACCGACCACCATCAGGAGCCCACCCACCGTCAAGGCATGGAAGACACGAGCGCGCGAGGCCAACCGGGCGGCCAGCCAACCTCCCCCCAGACTTCCCACACCCCAGGCCAGCAGAACAACCAGGAGCGCGCCAGCCGGAGCGGCTTCCACAGCCCGTTGCAGAAAAACAACCTCGGAGGAGTCCAGTCCCGGGTAGATAAAATGCCCCGTTTCCACCACCCCCTTGAAAAAAAGCCCTCCCAGAACCACACCCAGCAGCACGGCAAAAAAGCTTCGTAGCATGAGCCCCAGTCTCCCTTACACACAGTCGATCGGTTGTTCCGCCCACCCGATCTCTTCGGTCATGGGTTGGTGCGGGAGTGATCCAAGCCCCTCACCAGCGCCCACATGGCTCTGTTCAGGGGTGTGGGCACTCCCAGCCTCTCTCCCTCCCTGACGATTGCTCCATTCATGAAGTCGATCTCAGTCTGCCGCCCGGCCAGAACATCCTGAAGCATGCTGGCATTGTGTTTTCCGGGAGCCTGAGCCGCTTGGCGGACCATTTGCCTGGGATCTCCCTCCAGCTGGATGCCACTGGCAGTTGCCACCGCGATCCCCTCGTCGATCAACTGGTCGAAGAGGCGACCGGTCGGTTCAAAAAAGCTGGCAGCGCCATGGTGGAGTCGAGTCAGAGCTCCCACCGGATTAGTCGAGGCGTTGAAGATCAGTTTGGTCCATTGCACCCCACGGGCATCTTCCAGAGCTCTCGTTTTCAACCCGGCTCGAGTCAGCGCCGAGGCCAACTCTCGGACTTTTTGCATCGGCGTCTGAGTCGGTTCAAAAGGCCCCATCCAAGTGTCACCGCTGATGTCGAAGCAGACCTGACCCGGCCCCACCAGGTGAGCCGCCGGAAAGGTCGTCCCCCGGATCACGAATCGGACGTGCCGGGCCAGAACCTCCTCGTTGCCGGCGCCATTCTGGATCGAGCAGACGGCACTGTCCTGATCGAAAGCATGGGCTGCCGCCTCAATCGCGGAACCCGTATGCATGCTCTTGGTGACGACGATTCCGTAGTCACAACGAGGCAACTGCCTGGGATCGGTTGTCGCGGTTGGCGAAGCGGTAAAGTTCGCTTCGCCCGTCACGCGGAGTCCTTTTTCCCGCATGGCGCGGACATGCTCTTCATTGATATCGTAGGCGTACACCCGCACCTCTTCGAGGCGAGCAAGATGGGCGGCAAACAAGCTGCCGATGGCACCACAACCGACAATGCAAATCTCCATTGTCAAATCTCCCGGCCAACCTGCCGGACAGGTTCCTGCTACCGCCTGAGCAGTGCAGACCAGATGGAACCGGACTCAGGTGAAAGGGAAGTCGAGAGCGGCCCGCTCGCTACCAGGGCCGGGGGAGTAGGCTCCGGCAACGAGGGTGAAATCCACGACTCGGGAACCCCTGTACTCTCACCAGCCACCAGTGTCCTCCTGCCCGTTGAAGACACGCCATGGAATCTCGGACAGGTTCTCTCCGCACTCCTTGCCCACCCTGAAGGTGTCCTGAGTATAGAGGCAAACCTGACCCTCGGCGTCCACCACTTGTGGATGGAACGACAATACCATATTCTCCTCCAGCTGAACGTCGGACGCAGCGCCGATGGCCGGGTGCTCGATCATCGTCATCCCGATGGAGTGGCCCGACAGATGCCCCAGGCCGAAACCATTACGGGCGAAGATGTCAGCAGCTGCCCGATGAACGCAGCTGGCCGGCTGGCCGGCGCGCATCTGCCGTCGCGCTGCTTCCAGAGCTTCGGGATAAGGATCGATCATGGCTTGGGTTCGAGCGCTCACTCTGCCCTGAATCAAAGCTCGCGAGAACTCCACCCAGTAGCCTTCCAGGCCCGTGATCTCCAGCGAGTAGAGCATGAGATCATCGGCGTTGACACGCCTGTTTCCGGGAACCTTGAAATGGGCTTCCGCTTCGCCCCGGGTCCCCGACAACACGATGTTCATCATTCGGGGACCGGCGCCACCGCAAAAGAAACGGCTCACGGCGGGGGCCATGATTTCCGCCTCGGTCTTGCCCGGCTCATAAGCTTCCAGCAGGACTCGGAATCCGTCCTCGATGACCCGCATGCTGGCTCGGATCTTGCCCATCTCTTCGTCGCTCTTGGCAGCTCGCGCCATGTCAAACTGAAAATCATAGGGCACGATCTCAAAAGGTCCGCCAGTCAACTCCCGATAGTCGCGAACCGCCATGACGTGATCCAGACCGTAGACCGCAAGTCGCTTCCAGTCCCGGCTGCGGGCGCGCTCACGAAGCCATTGGCCGGGAACATCGGGCCACACCTGGTCCCGGACCCAAGTTTTCTTCTTGTCTCCGATCCAGCGGGCTTCGCGCGGGAAAACCAGCGTAGCTTCGTCTTCAAGAGGCAACAGGAGATAGACATGCCGGTGAACGATCTCAAAACCCGAAACATACCGCACCGCACCCTCGAAACCCGAATACTCGCTCCCACAGACCACAAGGGCATCGACCCGATCGGCTTCCATTCGGGCTCGAACGTTCTGGTATCGACGGTCAATTTCCTGCCGACTGATCATTCGAAAACGGAACTCCCGAAGCTCTTTGTCGAAATCCACTCCCGGACAGGCCGCAGCACATGAGGATTTTTACAATTGAGTCCAGTTTGCGGCGGGAAAGCCTTTGTCCCACAGACGATGGCAGCCGGAGTGAATGGCTCAGTATCCTACCGATTGCTCGCGCACCTGGCTCCCTTTTGCCGCCAACCCAAGGCCCAGCGGTCAAGAAACCGCTCGTTTGCCTGAGGCAGAGCCTGGTGAGATTATAGCCGACGACTGAGAGCGGTGTCTGCCTCCAGTGGAGGATTTTCCGGGGGAAGTTTCTTGCCAAGTGGTCGAGTATCCGACCTCTCCACCAGCGCTCGGCCAGTGGCAGGCGCGTTGCTTGGGGAAAGAGCCGGCCAACCTCGTTTGAGGTCGGCGGCTTGGTTTCCCCAAAGCAACCGGTATAGTGCACCATTAACGCCTCTTGGGGTCCTCGGGCATAATGCCCTGTCCTCACATCGCTTCCGGTCCTTCGCCGCGACCCGCCATGGAAGATGGAGGCTGGCAAAAACGAATTTTCGTTTGTAACTTAGTTGCTGATGGAGTTAAATCCATTGCAGCCCGGGTCATTCAGGGCGGGTCGGCGTGAAGCACTCGATGTGTCGTCCAGATCGGGCCTTGACACCGAAACTGCGGTCGTCCTGCTCGCGTGCTCAAGTGCCCAAGCGGACAATTCATGGATCATCCATTCCACCCAGCCGAGGAATTGAAAAGATGATTCGCAGGTCACTCCGGAGTGAGGGGCTGTATGGACAGCCGGATCAAGAGCTGGCGCCGGAAAGACGTCTGGCCTTGGGCATATTGTTGCAGGCGGTTCGCGATGTGGCCGATCGCGAAGGCTGGCATGGAGACGCTCTGGACTGGTTTTTCCGTGATGACGACCTTCCCGGGAGCCTGCTCTGGGTCTGTTCTCTTTTGGAGTTGCAGCCCGAAGGGATCCGCCGTTGGGTCGATCGCTTTGTCAAGTCGGATCGTCGCTGGCAGCGCCGTTTGGCGAAGAGACTCCGTTTGCCTTTCCAGACCGGAGCTTGGGTGAGTGAGGGGGGAATGACCATTTCCGACAGGGTACCATGACGGGTCCGAAATCGGTCCTTCCGGCTCTGCTGGCGGCGGAACAGGGACGGCGACAAGAAGTGAAAATCGGGCTGATCGGAGGGACCGGGGCTGAAGGGAAGGGGATCGGGCTGCGCCTGGCGGCCGCGGGATTCGAGGTTGGGTTGGGATCCCGTCGCCGGGACCGTGCCCGGGAGACGGCCGAGGAACTCAACCGTCAAATCGGCTCAACAGCGATCCGCGGCATGGAAAACGGACGCCTCATTGAAACCTGCCAATTACTCTTTCTGACGGTGCCGTTTGTTCATGCCGGCCCACTTTTGGAGGAGCACCACCACCGTTTCAAATCGGAGCACACTCTGGTTGACGTGACGGTCCCCGTGGGATTCGAGAAGGGCCCTCGCCTGCTCGGCCTGGAGGAGGATTCCGGAAGCGAACACCTCCTCAAGCGACTGCCGCCCGGTGTTCCTCTGGTTGGTGCCTTCAAGACTCTGCCGGCTCATCTGCTGTGCGATCTCGGGTCCAGGCTGGACTGCGATGAATGGGTCTGTTCGGACTCCGCCAAAGCCAGGAGAAGGGTGATGGAGGTGGTTCGACGGATCCCTGACCTGCGCTGGTTGGACGGTGGGGCACTTCGCTACTGCCGATGCCTGGAAGCCATGACCGTGATGGCCATTGCGGCCAATCGGCGATACCGGGTTCAGAACTGTCGCTTCAGACTGACGGGCCTCTGAGTTCGGCCCGGCTTCAACGACCCGAGTGCTTCAGAGCTCCCTGAACCTTGGCGGCCAAGTCCGCCAACCTGAAAGGTTTTTGGATGAACCCGGCCACGTCCTGGCCGGAAAGGCGGGAAGTCACTTGCTCTTCACTGTAACCACTCATGAGGAGGATTCGAGCCCGGCTGTTGATTAGAAACATCTCACGCGACGTTTCTTCCCCGTCCAGGACGGGCATGGTGCTATCCAGGAGCACCAGCTCAATGTCACGATGTTTCCTCTCATAAATCCGCAAGCCGTCATGGCCGTTGCCGGCCGTCAGAGTCTGGAAGCCGAGGGCTTGAAGAAGGGACTCGCAGACCGCCAGGGAGGCCTCGTCGTCGTCCACGATCAGGATGGTTCCGGTCCCCTTCCACGCTTCCATAGGGTCCGGCTTCTGGGCCGCTTCTCCGGCTCCGGAGCCGTGGATGGGGAAAATCACTTTGATGTTGGTCCCCAGCCCCGGCTCGCTGGTCACCCGAATCGCCCCTTTATGCCCCCGAACGATTCCCAGAACAGCCGCAAGTCCCAGCCCTCTTCCAGCAAACTTGGTTGTGAAAAAGGGGTCGAACATCCTGCTTCTCGTAGCCTTGTCCATCCCTTTCCCGGTATCCGAGACCTCGAGGAAGGCGTAGGGCCCGCCGAGTAATCCTCCATCCAGGTAGTTCTCGGATTGATCAACCCTCTCCATGACACCCGTAGCGATTGTCACCACACCGCACTTGTCTCCGAGCGCCTCGGAAGCGTTGGTGATGAGGTTCATAATGATTTGTCTGATTTGAGTGACGTCTCCGTGGATAACCGGTGTCTGCCCCTGTTTGTAGCGAATGGCGGCCTTCTTTGAGATGACCGTCGCCAGCAGGTCGGTCATCTCCTTGACCACATCGCTCAGGTCGACAGGGCGAACCTCGAGACTCCCTCTGCCGGAATAGGCCAACATCTGTCGGGTCAGTTCGGCGGCTCGAATGGAGGCTCTTTCGATTTGCTCCACTCGCTCCCGCACGGGTGAGGTCAGCGAAGGTTCCCGCAGGCAAAGGTCGGCGTTGCCCAGAATCCCCATCAACAGGTTGTTGAAGTCGTGGGCGATCCCACCGGCCAGTACACCCAGGCTCTCCAGCTTCTGGGCCTGCTGAATCTGGGTCTCCATCCGGGCTCGCCTTTCTTCTGTTCGTTTGCGCTCAGTAATGTCGCGGACGAAGGTGCAGCTGTATTCCTCACCACCGAACAACAGATAGGAAGCCGATATCTCCACCGGGAAGAGGGAGCCATCCTTCCTGCGGTGACGAGATTCGAAAACTAATGAACCGCGTTTCTTGATGAGTTCCCTCTGTTGGTTCCACCTCTCTGGCTGGAAGTGGGGATCGATGTCATGGACCCGCATCGAGAGAAGTTCCTTCCGAGAATAGCCGAGAAGACGACAAGCCGAGTCGTTGACATACAAGAAGCGGGCATCCGGTTTGACCCAGAAAATGGCATCAGCGGCTCGATCGACGGAAAAGTGAGCCAGTTTCAGCGTCTCTTCGGCCCTTTTTCGCTCCGTGATCTCCTCCAGCATCGTCAAGCCATAGAGTGGATTCCCCTTTTCGTCTCGAATCAGGGAGGCGGTCAGATTGACCCACAAAGACTCCTTGTCCTGCTTGATATAACGTTTTTCAATGCTGTAGTGAGGAATCACTCCCTTGTGGAGTTGGCAAGCCAGTTGCAGATCAATATCCACATCGTCCGGATGAGTCATGTCGGTGAATGCGAGTCCGGTCAATTGGGCCGCCGAGTAACCGAGCATCTGGCACAATCGTGGATTGACTTGAATCAGGCGGCGATCCCCGCCCACCAGCGCTATACCCAGCGGTCCTTCCTCAAAGATTGCTCGGAACAGCTGCTGGTCTTCCCCGCTCCGCTTCTCGTCCTTCCTCGGCTCGGCGTCCCGGGCCCGCCTCTCCGGGACGCCGACACAGGAGGCCATTGCCGCGGCCAGGAAGCTGGCGATGAATTGCAAGGCGATCAGGTCCGTCTCGATCGCACAATCGTGCCCGGGGCGCGCCGCCAGGACCAGACCGATCAGGGATTCCTTCTGCCGGCCCCCAGTCACGACGGGAGCGGAGAGGAGCACATTTCCCAGCCCCAGCCGATCCAACGAGCGGGCAAAATCAAGATCGATTTGGCTGCTTCGAAGCACTCTGGGGAGATGGCCTTTCCGCCACAGGAAACTGAGGAGACCCTTCTCGTCAGAAGTGCCCCTCCAATCCGCCCCATGACTGGCCAAAACAACCGGCTCCCGGTGTTCATACCTGACGAGGAGAGCGCCGGCGCCGTAGCCCAGGCAGACACGGGTCAAGTGAAGGGCCGTTTTGCCAGCGTCCTCGAGACGAGTGAAGGGAAGGCAGGCCGGCAGGTGCAAGTTGAGGGACTCCAGGAAATCTTGAAGCCTCTCTGTTCCTAAGGCCTGCACTCGCATCTTTATCAAAGACTACACTGGGTTCGCCAACGGCAGCGCCCATGGGAACCTAAGTCGACCCATGGAAGCAGCCGTGTTCCGTTTGCGGAAACTTCACCTCAACTGCCCGTCAACATGGCCCGTTTGACCGTGTGTCCGGCGGGAGTCTGCTCAATCCTTCGCCAAAACTTGTGCGAAGCATAATCCTTGGCCGGGGAAAGATCAAACGGAAAATGTTTGCAGGAGTTTCCCCATTTTTCGCAGAATCTGGGCCATTATGAGGACTCTGTCAGGTTTCCAGGATCGATCCTCCTATGCCACCCCTTCAAGGCTTTCTGTCTGGACCAGCTCATCACCCAGGACGTTGCCCTGGTACATGTTTAGCCCAGACACTTGAGATTCCGTATTCGCAATCAACTTTGGGAATTGGTACCTGAGATTTGGGGAATCGAGAGCGGGCGAGTCACTTCTCTGCTCCGAACTCGATGCCCTGAGCCAGAGGAAGCTGGCTGGACCAGTTGAGGGTATTGGTTTGACGGCGCATGTAGGCCTTCCAGGCATCCGAACCCGACTCACGGCCTCCGCCCGTCTCCTTTTCGCCTCCGAAGGCGCCGCCGATCTCGGCTCCGCTGGTCCCAATATTGACGTTGGCGATTCCGCAGTCGGAGCCGGTGGAGGCCAGAAATCTTTCCGCCTTCAACAGGTTGGTGGTGAAAATAGCGCCGGAGAGTCCCTGCGGAACGCCGTTGTGAAGAGCGATGGCCTCTTCCAGAGTTTCGTACTCCATCACGTAAAGGATGGGCGCAAAAGTTTCCTGGCAGGTCACAGGACTCTGGCCCGGCATCTTGACGATGGTGGGCTCAACGAAGCACTCTCCCTTTTCCGCCAGGCGTTTTCCGCCCACCACCACCTCGCCTCCTTCTCCCCTCGCTCGCTGCAGAGCTTCCATCATCTTCTCCACCGCCTGGCGGTTGACCAGCGGGCCCATCAGTGTGTCTGGCGAGACGGGATCGCCGATACTGACCTGCCGGTAAGCCTGGATGAGGCGCGCCACCAGATCCCGGGCCACCGTCTTATGTACAATGAGCCGCCGCGCCGTGGTGCAGCGCTGTCCAGCCGTGCCGACGGCAGCAAAGAGGATGGCCCGCAACGCCAGGTCAAGATCAGCGTCCTCTGTCACAATGATGGCGTTATTCCCTCCCAGCTCCAGCAGCGAGCGGCCCAACCGCCGCGCCACCTGAATGGCGACGTGCCGGCCGGTGGGAACGGAACCTGTAAAGCTGATCAAAGCCAGCCGGGGGTCGTTGATCATCCTCTCACCCACCACTCTGGCCTCACCCATCACCAGATTGAACAAACCGTCCAGGCCGTAGTCCGCCGTCACCCGATTGACCAGATGCTGAACCGCAATGGCGGTCAGGGGGGTCGTGTGGGAAGGCTTCCAGAGCATTGTGTCACCGCAGACGGCCGCAATAGCCGCGTTCCACGACCAGACTGCGACAGGAAAATTGAAAGCCGTGATGATTCCAATCGGGCCCAGGGGATGCCATTGTTCATACATGCGGTGCGCGGGGCGTTCCGAGTGCAGGGTCTGCCCGCAAAGCTGGCGCGACAATCCCACCGCAAAGTCGCAGACGTCAATCATCTCCTGAACTTCACCCACTCCTTCGGCCAGGATCTTGCCCATCTCCAGGGTGACCAGTTCTCCAAGGGGTTCCTTGGCCTCGCGCAGGACATCACCCAGATCCCGAATCACCTGGCCCCGCCGCGGAGCCGGAACGGTTTGCCAGGTCTCGAAGGCCCGCACCGCCTTCTCGGCTACGGCGTCATAGATCGCCTCACCGACTTGTACGACACTTCCAAGCGGCTCTCCAGTGGCGGGGTTGTAGGAAACAAGCTCCGTTCCTGCCGGATCCTCGATCCAAGCGTCGGCACCCGTGCAAGCACCCGGATTCACCTCCTCGAGATTCAACTTCTTGAGCACGCTTTGGACACTACCGGCCCTCACCAACATTTGTGTCATGATCCTTCACCCTCTCCTGAACTCTCCACAGGTGTGCCCGTCACCCTGCCTTGGAGCTCAAGAAGCAAAACGATTATGACACGTAACAGCTTGGCCTGCATGGCTCCAAACGCTTCTTGCCCTTTCCCTGGTTGAGAGAGCTTGACAATCGGGGAGGGGAAGACTTCAAATGCCTTTATCCGAGGACGGTTGTCCGCAAGTGGGTCAGCAAAGACGAAGGAGGCCCGTCGTCGGTTTGCATTGGCGATGTGTGCCCCCTCACCCCTGCCTTTACGCCGTTGTCAGAGCCTGGCGACTGGCAGCAGCCGAGGGACAAAATGTCATGGAATGCTGTAAACTGAACCGAAGCGTCAGCGCCCGGCCAAATCCGGATGGCCACTCACTTACGTTCGGTGTTCAGTGACTTGGCGGCAGAATCGGCGTTGCCTTGACGACGTAGGCTGGAGAAAAGGAGAAGGGAAAATGTACTTTCCTGGCAAAGGACGATTGTCGAAATGGGGACTGGGAGTCGTGATGGGCCTGGGCCTGGTTGCGATTTCAGCGGTGACCCTTCAAAAGGGGAGTGATTCGAAACTCAGCCGGGAGTATTACCTGACGGAAGAACAAATCGCTTTCGTCCGCCCCGGCCTTGAACTCGAGATTCAGAGCGTCGCCGTGGCAGCCGATCGCTCCGTGTCGGCGACCTTTTCAGTAAGCGACGAACGCGGCCTGCCGCTCGATTTGGACGGTGTTTTCACCCCTGGACCGATCCGGGCCCGATTCGTTCTGGCCCATATCCCGGGCGACCAGGACCAGTATGTGACCGACACAACGGAAGAGGTGACCAGTCCGATTACGGATGTCAGTGCCGTTCAGGGAGCCGCTGATTCGGGCGGAACTTTTGAAAAAATCGATGAGGGCACCTATCGGTACACCTTCGGGACGCCATTACCGCCGGATTTCGACCCCGATGCCACTCACTCGGTGGGGGTCTATGCCGACCGCGATCTGAGCGAGTTCGGTCTCGATCGCCAAGTCGCCAATACCGTGGTCAATTTCCTTCCCTCGGGAGGAGAAGTGAACAAGGTTCGAGATGTGGTCTCCACACAGGCCTGCAACCAGTGTCACGACCCTCTGGAGGCGCACGGAGGCTTTCGCCGCCAGGTGGCACTTTGTGTTCTCTGCCACAACCCCGGGCAGATCGATCCGGATACGGGAGAGAGCGTTGACTTTCCAGTCTTGATTCACCGCATTCACCGGGGCGGGGATCTGCCCAGTGTGCAGGCGGGGCAACCTTTCCAGATCATCGGGTTCCAACAGCGCGTCAACGACTTCGGTCATATCGAATTCCCTCAAGACATCCGCTACTGCGACACCTGCCATCAGCCGGGAGCGACTTCTCAAGCTGAGGCCTATCTGCTGCGCCCCAACATGGCCGCCTGCGGCTCCTGCCACGACGATGTCGTTTTCAGCAGCGGGGAGAACCACCCGGGCGGACCCCAGATTTCCAACAACTTGTGCGCCTTCTGCCACTTTCCAGAAGGCGAACTGGAATTCGACGCTTCGATCATCGGAGCCCACACGGTTCCCGAGGCTTCCCGCCAACTGGAGGGGATTCAAATCGAAATCGTGGATGTCGCCAACGCGGATCCCGGAGCCAATCCCACCGTCTTTTTCTGGCTGAGGAACCACGCCGGAGAAACCCTTGAACCTTCCAGCCTGCCCTTTTTCAACCTGGTGATGGCAGGTCCCACCACCGATTACAGTTTTTTGGCCCGGGAAGCGGCGATGGAAAAATCGGTGCCCTTTGAGGATGGGTTCACCTACACGTTCGAAACCCCCATTCCGGCGGATGCCACTGGCACCTTTGCGATGGGCTCGGAGGCCTTCCGCGACGTGCTCCTCAATCCTGGAACCACGGCCGAATTCTCACAGCGGGAGAGTGCCGAGAACCCGGTGTTTTACTTTGCCGTGACCGATCCGGAACCGGCCCCCAGACGAACCGTGGTCCTGGACGAGAAGTGTGAAGGCTGTCACAGGAATCTGGCCCTGCACGGGGGCATCCGACACGATCCGGAATACTGCGTCTTGTGTCACCAGCCGGCGGCCCAGGATGGGGATGAGCGGCCCGCCGATCAGCTTCCCACCCAGACCATCGATTTCAAGTTCCTGATCCACCGGATTCACACGGGTGAAGATCTGACTCGGGATTTCACCGTCTTCGGCTTCGGCGGGCGGGCGGTCAACTTCAATGAGGAGGGTTTTTCCGGCGACCGCAGGAACTGCGCCAAGTGCCACCAAGGGGAAAGCTACTTCGTTCCCTCAAAGGGAATTCTTCCCACCGTGGCTGAGCGCGAATTTTTCTCCCCCATCGCGCCGAACGCGGCGGCCTGTCTGGCTTGCCATGATGAACTCGCCGCCGCCGCCCACGCTTTTCTGCAGATCGCGCCCTTCGGGGAAGCCTGTGGGGCCTGCCACGGGGAAGACTCCGAATTCTCGGTCGCCCGGGTTCATGCCCGGTAAGGGAGGTTCGAACGGGAAGCAGTGCTCAACCGGGATGATCCGCTTGCCACCACCGCCTCGGTGTCGGCCCTTCGGGCCTGGGAGATGGGTGCGAAAGAACCTCGACTGTGAGTAGGGTCGTTGGCCGACTCTTCATCGGTATCGGAATCGGGTGCGCAATCGCAATCGCGGTCAACTGCAATGACGGGGGGAATGGGCCTGATGTGGATCGCCGATAGCGATAGCGGTACCGAGCCCAAGCAACGCGCCGGCCCGCTGGCCAAGCACTTCCACCGGCGCTGAAGGTTTGGAGGTGGACCTCGCTCCCGAGAGGGCCGGAGAGGCGACGGGAGGCCCCCTCTGCATCTCCCGGCGCTGGACTCCAAAGGCCCGGAGGGCCGACATTCAAGTAGCCCGGTCCGTGAGGGCCGGGGGCTCCAGTGTTCTCCCGCCGACAGGCCCGGAGGGCCGACACAAGAACGGTGATGGCAACCCAGTCATCACGGCAATGGCCGCTCGGTGGTCGCAGGTCGCTCGCTACCTTTAGTGGACTTCTTATCGGGTTGGGACGGCCCTAATCGACCGGACGTCGGACAGTCCCATCCAGCCTCAACAGGTCCTGCCAGGCCTCTTGACTCCGGATCCAGCGTGGAAGTGTGCGATCCGACGTGACGATGAAGCCAAGCGACTGATCCCGGTCGAGGCTTCCGTGTGTCGCCTTGAGGCTGACGAAGAAATCGAGCAGCCGGCTTCCCGAGTAGAAACCCGGTTTGAAGCTGACGAGGACAGTGGCGTGATTGACGACGGCCGCCTCGCTTTGAGTCCAAAGCCGGTTGACGGCGTCGGGATAGCGGTGGTCCCGGGTCCTCTCAAACCACTCTTCCACACTGCCTAGAGCGTACCCGCGCAGATCCAGCGGGTCGGAGGGACCGGGGGTGTAGCTGAGAAGCCTGCCCTGCTTCTGAATGCGGGCTTCGCCCTCGCCGCTGTAGAGAAAAATCGTATCGCCTTGTTTGACACAGGCCAGATGAACGCCTTCCGTTCTCGCCACAAGCCGGGCAATTGCGAGTGCCTGCTCCGCATGAGCGTGAATTGCGGCCGATCCGACCAGCCCAAAAAGGGGGAGAACAACGCTCTTTTCTGACTCGATCTTCTTTTCAACCCGGTAGCCTCCTTTCTCCAGCACCCCGTCCAGCTCGAGCCTCCGGTAGTGGCCATAGGCGTTGCCGTGGTCGGAAAAGAGGGAAATCCGATTGGAAAGGTTCTCGGCCGCCAGTTTCGCCAGTTCTCGATCGATGAAGATCAACAGGCGCTTCAAGTCATGTCGTCCTCCGGTGTGGGCGGCGCAGTCGGTGGGTCCGATGTAGAGTGTGAAGAACCGCTCCCGTCCCTGGCGAAAGGCCTTCAAGCCATCGCGCAGGTTCTCGCGCGCCGATGCCCGGCAAGAATAGGGCGGCGCGAGATATTCAAAGCTGGATCGGAGGGCAGTGGGATGATAGTCGAAGATTCGTCTGAAGGAACCCCCTACGAAATCTGACGACAGGCGCTGGCGGATGCCTCCCTTCAAGGCATTGTCCCGGCGGCTGTAGTAATGATCCTGGTAGCCCTGGGCAGGCGGAGCCCCGGCAGGACCCAGAATCTCCACCATGGCCGGGTTGGTCAGGGAAGGAAAGGGAGCGATCAGCCTGGAAGCCGGTTTGAGGTAGGGAAAATGCCCCTCTGACTGCAGGGCGTGAAAGTCGGCATAACTCACTCCATCCAGGCAGATCACCAGGTGGCGCCCACATTCGGCTCTGCCGTTCCCTCCCCAACTCTCCAACATAAGACCGAAACCAACAACTGCAAAACATGTGATTCTTCTCATACCGGCAAGGGAGAGCAACTCGAATGCCAGCCTCCCCGCGCCATGCCATTGAACGCTGCGGCGGTTCAAAGGCGCATAAGTCCCTGGCGATGGAAGAGGGAAACACCAACCACCCGGGTCTCCATGACGGGTCGCAGGAGGGATGGAAGCAACGTGATGACAAGGCATTACGCGCGACCCCGGAGGAGTGGTAGTGCATTACATCGAGGAGACGGAGGGCGGGCAATGCAGTCAGCAGGGAGGATTTCCGGGACTGCGGCGGACTGGCTGTGAGAATGCGGGCCAACCCACCCAACGCAAGTTTTGCCGACGGGAGACGCCACTGCTGGATGACAGGGGGCCTCCGTCGGCCTCCCAACCTGCCCGCCAGTGGTGC
Organism: Acidobacteriota bacterium; assembly: GCA_046757765.1. Taxonomy (GTDB): domain Bacteria; phylum Acidobacteriota; class UBA6911; order RPQK01; family JBHHYX01; genus JBHHYX01. The sequence goes on from JBHHYX010000036.1 coordinate 19,605, forward strand.
ATGCCACTCTCACCACCCCGACCCTTCGTTCCGTGGATCGTAATGGTCAGCAGTGAAACGGTAAGCGCAAGCGAAGGGCAGAGAGGTCACTCCCTAGCCCGCATTTCTCACGCCCAATCTACTACGGCGGCGGATATACCTGCGGCTACTGCGTTGCGCTCCATCGGGCTCCTCGACGTACTGTCCAGTGCGACTGCGGGGCCCTCGGTCGCGACGCCTTGTATCCACGGGCATCTCCACCGCCTCGCTACGATCGAGTGTGAGCGGGCTAGCACCCTGGCGAGGTAGTGTGGCATGCTTCGGGAACACCCTATGCAGCCCCTTCAGGGCTTCTTTGTCTTGAGCAGTTCACCACCCAGGGCGTTGCCCTGGGCTGACCTATGAGTTGAGCGATTCTTGCGGGTGAGGTGTTGGTCGTCGAGATGCCACTCGCATGGGTGTCATCCTCGGAACTGCGGCCTACATGACAAGCGGAAGGCCTCAGCCCGCTGCCTTCGCCGCTTCGTCACGAAACCCTGTGAACAATCCGGGCCAGATGATCGAGTCGCGAACACTCTCACCGATAGCCATGTCGGTAAGTTCTAGCCAGGATTATTCACGAAGAGAGTGAGGGGGTGTGGCGGCTTGCTGTCTGCGTTTCCTTATGACATAATATATGTCATGAAATATAGAACCGTGTTCCTGGAAACGGGCGCCGGGGGGGGGCGACTCCGCGCCGATGGCCGAGGAACCCGGCGAGTTTGTACGGTGGCCGAGGCCTGCCAGGTGCTCCAGCGGTCGCGGCGCCAGGTGTACCGATACCTCGAATCCGGAGACCTGGTGCCGGCGGGAAAGGTATTGGGCCGATGGTTGGTGGAACGGGATTCCGTCGAGCGCCTGTCCCGCAGCCCGATGACCGCACAACCCATGCCATCCCGCCTGCAGCGCCTGTTTCCGGAGCATGACGTGGCGCAACTGAACGTCGGCCGAGATCGTGATCTCATCCTGTCGCGTGTGCTCGAAGCCGGTAGTCTCCAGGACGCGAAGTGGGCACTCCAGCGTTACGGGGCTCCTACCATAGCCCGCTATCTCGAGGCGGAAGGCTCGCGGCAGCTCTCACCGCGCAGCCTGCGCCTCTGGTCGCTCTACCTGGGAGTCCGGCCACGACCAACCCCGCCGTGGAGGGGCACCTCCCCGTGGCACGACAGGTGAGCTGGCGCGAGGAAGTGCTGGATAAGGATGCAAGGGCGGCAGCAGAGCGCCTGGCCGATGTCGTGGGCGCGGAATTCTATCTCGCGGGCGGCACCGGGCTGGCTCTGTGGCTGGGGCATCGCGTTTCGCTGGACCTCGATCTCTTCTCCTCGACCAACGTCCTCGCTGCCGGGGAACGCCAGGATCTCCTCGAGGCGCTAGCTCGATCCGGTCCTCTCAGCATCCTCGACAGCCAGGATGGGACATGCCACTTGTTGCTCGGAAAGACGAACGTCAGCCTGTTTCGGTACCGCTATCGCCTCCTCGACCCGACCTCGGAGTGGCGTAGACTGTCCGTCGCCTCCGTGAGGGACATCGCAACGATGAAGGTCAGCGCCGTGGTCGGGCGCGGCGCCAGGAAGGACTTCCTCGACCTCTACGTCGTGTGCGAGGAAATCGGGCTCGCCGCGGTGCTGGAGGCATGCAAGGCACGCTTCCCGGATCATCACGACTTCCTCGCCCAGTCGGTTCGCGCTCTCGTCTACTTCGATGACGCCGAGAA
>JBHHYX010000037.1:0-21307 GCA_046757765.1 Acidobacteriota bacterium
TGTGCTCGGGCCGTGATAAAATGGGACTCATGCAGAGGGCGGGAGCGCTACGATGATCGGTCTGGACTATCTGCGTACCCAGCGCGATGAGATTCTGGCAATCGCCGCGCGTCATGGGGTAACCGAGATCCGGATCTTTGGATCGACTGCGCGGGGTGATGCCGATCCGTCCAGTGACGTCGACATCCTGGTGGCGGTGGGTCCGAATCGCGGCCCCTGGTTCCCTGGGACCTTATTGCTGAGCTTGAGACGCTGCTGGGCCAGCCAGTCCAGGTCATTACTGTGAGAAGCCTCAACCCCCTGTTGCGGAAACAGGTTTTGGCTGAGGCTGTGCGCCTGTGAAGGACGACCGCGTCTATCTGGACCACATCCTCATGGCCATCTCTCGTATTGAAGAGTACACGAGAAGTGGCCGTGACTTTTTCCTCGCCTCACTACTCCATCAAGACGGCACGCTACGAAATCTGCTTCACTTTCGTTCGATTCATCACTGCACCTTCGACTTCCACCAGACACCCCTCACGGGCCACTCGGTGTGGCGCGCTTTCGCGTCACCTGCTTCAGGCCCGGTTTTCCGCACCAGTTCCCTTGTCACTTCAGTTGGGGTTCCCCTCGATCAGGGACTCTGGAGGACTTGGTCACGGCTCTTACCGCCGTTCCCCTACTCCGCGCCCATGCCAGGCACACATCCTTGACAGACCGCAGGCGGTATGCCTGCCGGTCTCCGCAACCCACGGGAACACAACATCTGGGCACTTCCCATCCACCACAATAGCTCAACTCAGGGGTGCTATTTTCCGCCAACTGGGCCGGAATGAGCAGAGGACAAAAATATGCAATTATGTCCAGTTATTGTGGACATATATGTTGAATTTTGACAGAATAGGCAAATGGCCACTATCGCTGACATTCGTCGAGTCGTCGATACAGACGTGCTTGATTATCAACAGCTTATGGATTGTCTCAAGGACTACGCCAAGCCACGGGACAAGATTCGCGCCATGCTGAAGGCCGGCGCGATCGTCCGTGTAAAGAAGGGGATTTACGTTTTCGGAAAGAATTACCGACGTGGCCCCTGGTCTCGCGAGATTCTGGCGAACTTGATCTATGGACCTTCGTATATCAGCCTCGACTACGCCCTCAGCTACTATGGATTCATTCCAGAAAGAGTCCTGGTGATGACGTCCGTGACCTTGTCTCGATCGCGCCAATTCGAGACGCCCGTGGGGTTGTTTACGTACCGAAGCCTGTCTTATCGCAAGTACTCCATCGGTATCGATCAGCGTGCACTGGGAGCCGAGCAGCATTTCCTGATCGCAACACCAGCCAAGGCCCTGGCTGACAAGATCTGGACGGACCAGCGGTTTACTCCACGAAAAACAGCGGACTTCCGCGCGTACTTACACGAGGATCTACGCATAGGCTCCGCAGCTTTGAACGGTATCGATCGGAAGCTGCTCAACCGCATCGCGCAGCAGTATGGATCGAGGAAGATTCGCTTGCTGTGCGACTATCTTTGCCAGGCGGAGGGTACGGGTCGATGAATCCCGCGATTCAACGCATGCTCCAAGGGTACTCCGGCGACACTATTGAAGAAAACCTCGCCGCACTTCGGGAGATCCTCCAGCAGCTGGCGCTACTGGGACTGTGGCGCAGCAAGTTCTTTGAGCGGGCCGCGTTTTACGGCGGCAGTGCGCTGCGCATTCTGTACGGGCTCGACCGGTATTCCGAAGATCTGGATTTTTCGTTGCTCGCGCCGGGGCGGGATTTTCTTCTTGGCACATACGGTTCATCGTTGAAGAGGGAGTTGGCCGGCTTTGGCTTCGAGGTATCGTTCGAGCCGATAGACAAGAGTCAGGAGAGCCCTGTCGAATCCGCTTTCATCGAAAAGGGGTAAAGAGCCAGATAGGGACAGGCTGGTTCTTGCCGCATCCTTATGTTTATCGAGCACGGTCCCTTGGATTTGTTTGAGATTTGGGGCCTTGGAGCCTTGGGACAGGCAATCGTTGCAGGTCCTGCTGTCCGCCCGGGACAAGTGGCAAATCCGCCGGGAGTCCCAACAGAGCGGTACCTCCACCTCGGAGGTCCGGCGTTGTCATGGCATCAACATCCAGCAGGGCTGAACGCGCGGTCAGTGAGAATGTGCTGATGGAATCCAGCTACAAAGGCCACTGATTTCCGCCCGAGATCACCGGGTCGTGCCGTTGGGCTCTACCACCGATTCACGCTCAGTTACCGAGATGTCGAAGAGCCGAGCTGAGATCTCGGATACCAGTGGACACCCCCCGACTCTCTTGCGTTCTGACTCCAATTGAGCGATTCTGTACGCGCTCGCCCCGGATGATTCATCCCTGTCATCGGAAACACTCGGGGTGGGGAGCACAGGGGAGGTCGGAATTGGAAGGGTCACGCAGGAGTCTGACACGGTTTACGTTACTGCTCAGTCTGGGTTTCGCTCTTTGGGGCCGCTGGGCGGAGACTTTGTCCAAACCACAGCCGAGAGGAGCGAAGGCGCCGGAAGCGGGTGTGCTTCTCCTCCCCTCGCGAGTCTTCGATGGTGAGAACGAGCAGGCCCATCAAGGGTGGGCGGTACTGGTGAAGGGAAACCGAATTGTGGCGGTCGGACCCGCCGACAGGGTCAAAGCGCCGGAGACGGCTCGCACCATCCAACTGCCGGGCATGACCCTTTTGCCGGGGCTGATGGACATTCACGCCCACATTTTTCTGCACCCTTACAACGAGACTCTCTGGAACGACCAGGTCCTGAAGGAAGCCCTGGCTTATCGGACCATCGAGGCGGTACTCCACGCCAGGGACACTCTGCTGGCAGGATTCACGACCCTGCGCGATCTGGGAACGGAAGGCGCCGGCTATGCGGATCTTTCGGTGCGGCGGGCGATCCGGGAAGGTCTGATCCCCGGCCCCCGTCTCTTTGTGGCCACGCGGGCGATCGTTGCGACGGCCAGCTACGGGCCCGGGCCGCGGGGCTTCGCGCCCTCCCTTGATCTCCCCAAAGGAGCCCAGGAAGCCAGCGGCCGCCCCGAGATTCTCAAGGCGGTGCGGGAGCAGGCAGGCCACGGAGCCGACTGGATCAAGGTTTATGCCGACTACCGGCGCGGTCCCGCTGGAGAGGCGGTCCCCACCTTTACGGAGGCAGAGCTGCGCACTCTGGTGGAAGAGGCCCACACGGCGGGACGTCGAGTGGCTGCCCATGCCGCCACCGCGGAGGGAATGCGACGAGCCGTTCTGGCCGGAGTGGAGACCATTGAACATGGCTACGGCGGTACGGAGGAAGTGTTTCGCTTGATGGCGGATCATGGAGTAGCCTATCTCCCGACGCTGGCCGCCCAGGCCGCTTATGCGGAATACTTCGATGGCTATGTGCCGGGGCGCGATTCACCCACCCAAGGGATGCTGCAGGCGGAGAAGGCTTTTCGGCGGGCCTTGAAGAGCGGTGTGACGATCGGTCTGGGGAGCGACGTCGGGGTTTTCGCCCACGGAACCAACGCTCGAGAGCTGGAGTGGATGGTGCGCTATGGAATGACGCCCTCCCAGGCATTGCGAGCCGCCACCGCGGTCAGTGCGGTCATTCTTGGAGTGGAGCAACGTCTTGGCCGCGTTCGTCCCAACTTTCTAGCTGACCTGGCGGCTGTGGAAGGGGATCCCACAAAGGAGATCGAGGCCCTCCGCAGGGTCCGCTTTGTGATGAAAGACGGGGTGATCTACAGGGCGCCGGCCCACCCCTGAGCCCCTGACTGGAGCTGCCACCAAAGAGCCCGGCGGGAGTCCGGCAAACGGTAGATTGGCGACCGATTCCCTTTGGCTGCCATTTGCTCGCGAGAGAGCTGCCGGAACGACCCGAGGCTTGCCAGCGCTTCCCACTTTGCCGTGGTCGAGAGTGCTTGACCGTCGCCTCCATCTTGTATACTCTGAACTCCTTGAGTCGTCGATCAGGAGGAAGGTGCGACCGGGATCCGGGATCTGAGCCGCCCATGATCCAAGCACTTCCCGGGGAGGAGTAGAATGCAACAAAGAGCATTGGCAGTCGCCCTCATCGTCATTCTGGCTTCTGTTTTCACAAGCTGTCGATTCGAACCGCCGCAGGAAGAGATCGCGCTGTCGCTGGCAGGACCTGCCGGAGGCCAGGAACTCGATTTGACCGTGGCCGGGATTCAGCGTTTTATGGCCCAAAACCCGGGTGTTCGCGTGGATGTGAGGCCTGTCCCGAACCGCTACGATCAGCGATTGGCCCTGTATAATGAATTGCTGGCTGACCACTCCGCGGACGTTGACGTGTTTCAGATTGATGTGGTCTGGGTGAGGGAAATGGCCGAGCACGCCCTCGATCTCAACAGCTACGTTTCGGACTCTGAGCTGGGAAAGCACTTTCCGGTGATCCTGGACAACGCCAAAGCCGATGGAAAGCTGGTGGGTCTGCCCTGGTTCACCGATGCCCCGGTGCTTTACTATCGAACCGACCTTCTTGAGAAATACGGCTTTCAGGGGCCTCCGAAGACCTGGGATGAGCTGGAGCAGATGGCTGGCAAGGTTCAGGAGGGGGAGCGCGTGGCCGGCAATTTGGGATTCTGGGGCTACATCTGGCAGGGTGGTGGATTCGAAGGCCTCACTTGCAACGCGCTGGAATGGCAGAGTTCCAATGGTGGCGGCAACTTCCTGAGCTCTGAAGGGCAACCCTCCATGACCAATCCCAAGGCCGAGGCCGCTTTCAAACGGGCCGCGGGTTGGTTGGGCTCCATCTCTCCGCCCCAGATCACCGATTGGGATGAAGAAGACTCTCGATCCTTTTGGGAGCGGGGCGACGCGGCCTTTATGCGGAACTGGTCCTATGCCTATTCACTTTCCAAGAAAGTCCCGGCCATAGCGGACAAGTTCTCCGTTTCCAGAATGCCCCGGGGTGAGGGAGGCAGCGCCGCGGTTCTGGGGGGGTGGGAGTTGATGGTTTCCAAGTACTCCGCCCACCCGGAAGAGGCGGTCAAGCTGGTGCGCTTTCTGGCGGGAGAAGGAGAGCAGAAGCACCGCGCCATCGAAGGCAGTCTCAATCCCACCATTCAATCCCTCTATTCGGCCCCGGAGGTTCTCAGCGCCGTGCCTTTCTTCAAAGAGTTTGACGACACGCTGGGACACGTCGTGGTCCGGCCCGCCGCCGCCGCCGGGAGCAAGTACGACCAGGTCTCGCAAGCCTACTGGACGAGCGTCCATGGCGTTCTCACTGGAGGTGACCTGAAGACAGAACTCGCTCAAGGTGAGGAAGCTATCCGAGAGGTTCTCCAACAATAGGCCCTCCTTGGGGCGGACTCGTGCCGTCCAGCCGATCACGGACCAAAACATCCTCAACCTGGCCTGTGGCCCTCCTCAGCCCGGACTATTTCCCCAACTCTGCTATCCTCTTCTCACCAACGGAAAAGGAGGCCTCAAAGTGAAACTTCGCTTGCTTTGCATTCTTTGCTTGTGCTTAACGGGCTTGTACGGTCAGCCCGAGACTCCCGTCGAGCAGTGGACGGGAAAGACCGTGCTGTTGATCGCGGCCCATCCGGACGATGACTCTCGGGCCCACGGCACTCTGGCGCTGCTGCGCAACAACGGCAATGAAGTCCACGTGGCGTTGCTGACGACCGGCAATGTGGGAACCCAGGACCCCAACATGTCCCGCTTCCGGCTGGCTCAGGTCCGGCGCCGAGAGGAGTTGGCGGCGCTGGCTGAAATCGGAGTCGCCGCCGATCATTACGTCAACCTGGGTTACGATGACGGCCTGGTCGAGTTCGAGGATCGCAAGTCGGTGGTGGAGCGTCTGGTGCGGCTGATTCGAAAGATCCGGCCCGACGTGCTGTTTGCCTGGGATCCCGGGAAAGGCTACCAGCGCTGGCACAAGTCCGACCACCGGGCCGCCGCCTATTTGGCAGCCGACGCCGCCCGCGCCGCCATGTGGAGACTCCTTTTCGAAGGACAGGTCATCCACGAGGGGCTGGAGGCCTTTCAGGTACCCGAATATCTCTTCTTCGGCGGCGTGAAGGAAGACGTCAACACCTGGGTCGACATCAGTTCCACGCTGGAGAAAAAGCTCAACGCAGCGGCGAAGTATGTCAGCCAGTTCAGCTCCGGCTGGTCCAATTACACGGGTCCGGAACTCTCGGCCGAAGAGCAGAAACAACTGCGAGAGGGGCGGTTGAGGCGCGTCCTGAGACGCAACGGCAAGCCCGTCGAGGGCTTTCGCCATTACAAGGGACTTCCCGACGGGATCGGGAGCTGAAACTGATCCGCCTCCCCCTTGGAGTACTGGGTCGAGGATGATGTCCCGTGGCGGCAACGAAAGTCAAAACAAGAAGGGGAAATAGCCGTCAAAGGGGGATTCGTGCTTGAAGTGCGACGTGCGAAGTGAGATGTTCGATATGCGAAGTTGATGTAGTTTCCCCGACAACGTCGAATCAGACATCGACTATCGAACTTCGAAAATCGGATTCTGGGACGGCGACATGCTCACGACGACACCAGCCCGACGAGCCGCGACGGTTTCGCCGCCTTCCCGCAAGAGTCCGGCATTGCCTCGCCGTGGCTTCCTCTGGAGCCTATTTGCGGGAACATCACTCTGGGCCTTTGCAACCGGCGCCAAGGCGGGACGCGCGGAGACTTTCCCAATCCCTCTCGGCAACGACGAGGAAGACATTTTCGCTTACATCTCTCGCAAGAAGGGCCGCTTCGATGGGACGCTTTATCGCCAATTGCTCGGCGCCGCCAACGAGTTCAAGGAAGGCGACCAGGTCATCGGCGTGGCCGCGCCCGATGCCGCTTCTCGTGAGCGGGCCCGCACATTGCTCGGTAATACGCGGATCCGCGACCTGATGGGCCATCCGGTTTTCGAGGACGCCGTATCGTCCTACATCGACAAGTTCGTCGACCCGAAGGTTACCCAAACGCTCTCGGGCTGGACGCTGTCGAAACTGAAGGACTTCCTGCTAGCCGGCGACGAGGATTCGATCAAGGGCATCATGCCCGGTCTGCCCAGTGACGTGATCGCCTGCGTGGTCAAGCTGATGAGCAACGAGGAGTTGATCGCGGTCGCTCGTAAGGTATTCAATCCTTTGCCGGGCTCCAACATCGGCGCCAGGGGTTACATGGGCGCCCGCATCCAGCCCAACTCTCCGACCGACAACCTGGACGACATCCAATTTCAAGTCTTCAATGGATGGTCTTATGCCGTTGGGGATGTCGTCTTGGGCACAAACCCGGTGTCCAGCGAGGTCGCATCGGTGGCCGCGATAGAGAATGCCCTGGCGGATATTCTGAAGACATTCGGCTTGGAAGACACGCTGCCGCACTGCGTCCTCTCACACGTCGACGTGCAGGCCGAGGCGGAGAGGCGCAGCCCCGGCTCGACGGGGATCTGGTTCCAAAGTCTGGCCGGCGTTGAAGACGCCAATACAACCTTCGACGTGTCGGTCCCGAAAATGGCTGCCCACGCCGCACGGCGAAGCGGGAAATACGGACTCTACTTCGAGACCGGCCAAGGCGCCGATGCCACCAACGGTCACGGCAAGGGCTTCGACATGGTCATCCATGAGGCCCGCAAGTACGGTTTCGCCCGGGCGCTGCGGCAAGAGGTGAATGATGCGCAGCGGGATGCCGGCCGCAGCCCGGCGCCGTGGGTGCATCTCAACGACGTCGCCGGCTTTATCGGCCCGGAGATCTTCCGCACGCGCGAACAGCTCGTCCGCTGCTGCCTCGAAGACACGGTCATGGGCAAGCTTCACGGTTTGACGATCGGACTCGATATCTGCTCCACCTTGCACATGGAGATCGACCTCGACGACCTGGATTGGTGCATCGAACAGGTGATGCCCGCCAACCCCGCTTACTTGATGGCCTTGCCCACCAAGAACGATCCCATGCTGAGCTACCTGACGACGGGATTCCAGGACCATGTCCGCGTGCGGGAAAAGTTCGGATACAAGATCAATGACGCGATGTGGCGCTTCTTCCAGGATCTCAAGGTGATCGACAGTGACGGCAAGCCGACGGAGCATTTCGGCACTCCAGCCTGGGTCTACTTACAGTACCGGCGAAGAAAAGGCGACACGCGCCCGGAAGACCTGATCCTGGCGGAGGCCGGACAACGAATCGAAGAAGTGCGGGCGCGAGGAGTCTTCATAGCGGAAGGTCACGGTGATAAAGTATGGGATCTTGATCCCCGGCTTGAGAAGCGAATCCGTTATCTTTACCAGGATTCGAAGAGGAGCATCCGGGCCGAGTTGCCGAAAAACTTCATGGCCGGGCTTCCCTCGTCCATAGCGGTCGCGAGCCGCTCCAAGGACCGCAACGACTACATTCTGCATCCGCCCTCGGGCGAAGAATTGAACGCGTCCTCAGCTGCGGCGATCCGCCGCCTGGCCGCGAAACAGAGAGGCAGGTACGACGTGCAGTTGGTCATCTCCGACGGCTTGAACGTCTACTCGCTCACTGATGACGGCCACCTCGGGCCCTACCTGGCCGCCCTCCGTTCCGAGTTGCGGGCTGCCGGATACAAACCGGCACCCCAGCACATCGTCGTGAAGAATGGGCGTGTCCGGGCGGGCTACCGCATTGGCGAAATGCTCTTTGCGGACAGGCAGGGGAGGCGTGCGATTCTGCACGTCATCGGTGAAAGGCCCGGATCTGGGCACCACGCCTTCTCGGTCTACATCACCAACTCTCCCGCCGCCACATGGTCCCGGGTCGGCCTCACCGACCACAACATCACCAAAGTCGTCTCCGGCATAGCCGACACGGCTCTCGACCCGGCAAAAGCCGCCGCGGACACCGTGAGTATCCTGTCGGCTGAACAGGTAAAGTGACAAGGAGTCGAAAAAACCTCCGTCCCCAACTCTCCCCAACTCTTTCAATTCTGAGGGCATGCCCCATTTACAAGCTCGCTCATCCTGCTCCCAAGGGCTTCCCCCTGCTCCTTGAACTTAAACTCGAAAATCAGTCCCCAAAAATCGCAGCTAAGGCCCGGTTTGACAGCCCATTAGACCTATCTGACTCCGATCAAACCACTTACCGTGGTCCGACCGGTCCGACCCAGGTTTCAGTAGATCCCGGTGCACGAGACGCCAAGACGCCAAGGGGGTCAACGCTTGAGAATTGAGAATTCAATTTTCTAGCTGTGACCCTCATTACAAGACGGCCAATAATTGCCACGGGGACCTAATTCAACCCGGGGTTGTGTGTCGGCTACGCGCCACAGGAATCCTTGTTTCGTTGGGCCGAGTTTCTCCTACCGGCCACTGCCCATAGAGCACCGAGTTTAACAGCACAACGAGCCATGTATAATACTGTAAACACCGGGGGCCCTGCTGCCCACTCTGCAGCAAGGAGAATGTTTGCATGCCCTACGCACACTATACGGCTGAAGAGATTGCTGCCCGTGGGGAAGCCTTGTATGCACAGCAAATACGGGCGCAGGCGATTGCCGGGTTAATCTCCGGGTATGAATGGGAGAGGTCGAGCAGTGATGGGTTGGGCTCGTACCCGTCCCACGTACACGCACACGCTGGGAGATCCAGATCGAGTCGGTGAGGAGGCCGACAGGGGCGGGGAAAGCCGCCACTCCCTTGCCGACCGGAAGGGGAGGAGAATCGAATGTCGACTGTATGGATGACTTTCATTGTGACGGCAGTGGTGCTGGCGCTTGGCGCCTGGTCAGCAATGCGCTTCGGGAGGCCGACGGCGGTGTTCCGAACGGTGGCGGGGTTTCTGCTGGCAATGGCACTCGGGACAGCTGTTTTTCCGGCCCTTTTGCCGGTTGTAGGCGTCACTGCCTGGGTGGCTGGCTACGTCGGTTTCGTGGCTGTGGCGACCGCGTTGATAACCGTCTCTGCCGTCCGCAAAGCGCAGCGGACGGCACACTGAACCAAGCTGGAGCCGGGTGGCCGGTGTCTCCAGAGATAGGCCCGGAAGGCCGACAAACAGACAGTCGTGCCAACCAGCTCAGCCTCCTCAATCTGTCATGGTGGAGACGGGCCTGGAAGGACTAGCCCTTGACTTTCGGATCTGATTTCCATACTGTTTATAGATGAATACAGTAGGGATAGACGATCTAAAACGGAGACTTTCCGATCTGATTCGACAGGTTGAGGCCGGTGCCAGAGTCGTGATAACCCGTCACAACAAGCCGGTCGTAGAGTTGACCGCCGCCGAAGGAATGGGCGTGCATGAGGGTCGCCGGTTCGGAACCGGAAGGCTGAAACCTGCCCTCAAAACAGGGTCTGGGGGCGCCTATCTGAAGGTCCTCGAGGAAGATCGCAATGGCCGTCGAGAGTGAGAGAAGGCGATTTTACCTCGACACATCCGCCTATCTTTGCGTCCTCCTCAATGAAGACGGCGGCGGCCGGCTGATGGCCGAGATCGAGGGGGCGGAGCTCGTATCGAGCGTGCTCCTTGTCCTGGAAGCCAACCGCAACCTGATTCGGCTGGCCCGCCTGGGACACGTCAACGCGGCGGATCTCATCCGTTGTCTCCAGCGCGTGGACCAGGATCTGGACATCCTGCTGCTTCGGGATCTCACACTGGATCTTTGCTCCGGTCGGGAGGTTCCAGCGGTGACCACGCCTCGATCGCTCGACCTGGGACATCTGCGAACTGCGCTCTGGTTTCACCGTCGCACACCATTGACGCGCTTCGTCAGTCTCGACCAGTCCCAGAACCAGGCCGCGCGCGAACTGGATCTTCCAGTCTGAGGGAGTCTCCAACCACTCCAAAAAGCCCAGGAAGCGGGGCGGAGAAAGAGTAATGCCGGTACCGGAAGTAGTGCGCTTGTATCTGTGATAACCCTGAGACGGCTCTCCTCCTCGTTCATCTTTTTCCCATCAGAGAGGAGACGCACCACGTCTTGTGAAAGTCTGCAGCAGACACCGAGATCAAGGTTTCGAGGTTCTTGAAAACGACCCGGGCGACAGGAGCAGCCAACGTCCGTCCGGGGAGATGGTCGCGGAGTTCAAAGGACGTTCATGGCGATCGTCCTGGAGCGCGTCCATTATGAAGTCGTGCGCCCCTCGATCATATCCCCCTGACCCGATGGGAGACAAGCTGTGCTCGAGAACCGCCGAGACGCAGTGCTTTCTAGCGTTCGGTCGACCGGCCGTGATAATGTATGAGTTCCAGCGGTGATTGCCGAGTCCAAAGTACGGGGGAGAGGGGGTTGTGCCGGGGCGTCAGGACCTTGCTCCAGGGGCAACTAGACGCTGAAGCCACGAGTGACTTACGGCGGATGGCTGCGCCAGAGCCCCCCGCCGGGTTGTCTGAGTTGTAGTTGTCAAACCGGGCTTCCACCGGCGCAGGGCCGGTGGGGGGTGTGCTGGGTTGCCTCAGTTATAGTAGTTAAACCAGGGGACTACCGGGCCTGTCGCCGGTGGGGCTGGACGACCGCTGCCAACCGCACGGTCTCCAGGTCCTAGCACTTCATCTCAGCTGTTGAGGCGACTTATTATGGCGAGTTCTGACAACCGCAGGTCCTTCCTGAAAAAGAGCACAGCCGCGCTGGTGGGTCTCTCGATTGAGGCCAGGCGCAATCTGCTGGCCAATCCAAAACCGAGAGTCGGCATCGTTGGAGGCGGGCTGGCCGGAGTCTCGTCCGCCTGGCTTTTGGATGGGGTGGCGGATACCTTTCTCTTTGAGAACCGGCCCTCTCTCGGCGGACATACTCATACGATTCCGGTAGAAGTCGAGAATCAAGTCCTTCTGGTGGACGTTGGGGCACAGTTCGTGGCTCCGGGGCCCCATCCTACTTATTTCAAGCTGCTCGAAGTACTGGGACTGCTGACGCCGGAAGACCCCGACCATGATCTGACCATCGAGGCGGAACTGAGCATAACGAGTACTGAGGAGGGACAGCCACTCCCCCGATTCGTGTCCCCGACGACCAGCCGCCGCTGGCCCATTCGCGCTCGCTGGAACACCGCTGGTCTCCTGGCCTTCCTGGCGTTTTCCCAAGCGGCGAAGGAATTGTGTCAGGAAGGCGACTATCTCCTTCCCCTGGACGATTGGCTGCGATCACTGCCTATCCGCGAAGAAGAAAGGGAGCAGCTGATCCTGCCCCTGCTTGCCGCCATGGTGGGAGCTCCCGTCGAGCAGACCCGGAGGCTTTCGGCCCGCAGTGCGGTGATCTTCGTCGCCTGCGCGCTGCCCGAGAACCCCTTGGATCCCTTTCTCTACTCCAACAGTCTCATCGGCTTGGGGGGCAACACGGAACGTCTGAGTGAGGATACGGGAACTCTCACGACTTACCTGAACGCTCCTTTAATCCGGGTCCGGCCCCTTCCAGACGGCCGCTACAGGCTACGGAACCGCGCCGGCATCTTTGCCGACGTCGATATCGTGATCTTCGCCAGCCCTCCCTACGTCACCGGCCGGCTGCTTGGGGAGATTCCACAACTCGCCGGTGCGGCCCGGATTCTTCAGCAATTCGAATACTTCAAGACCGAAATTTCCATTCACCGCGACCCCATCTACATGCCCCAAAACCCCTTGTTCTGGTCAGCTTACAATCCCCACCTGATCGATGGCCATAGTGAAGCTTCCGTCTGGTTGGGCGTCCTGCGACCGGTCCCGCCCGGGCAAGCCCCCATTCGCCTCTTCAAGAGCTGGGCCACGGCCCGACCGGCCCCGCCCCAGGAGGAAGTCTTTCGCCGCGCCTTCCTCCACCCCCTGATCACTCCCGACTTCATCCAAACGCAGCGGGAGCTGGAAGCTTTCCAGGGCACTGCTGGTATCTGGTTCGCTGGAAGTTACACCAAGGAAGTGGACAGCCAGGAAACTGCCCTGCTGTCAGCAGTCCGTGTGGTGGAGGAGCTTTTTCCGGACGCTCCGAATCTCCTTCGGCTCCAGACCTGAGCATGTTACCCGGAAGGTGGACGAGCGAGGGGGCATCCCGGTAAGATCTCTCCGAGCGAATGAAAGAGAAAGCTGCGTCTCCACACGCATACGCAGACATTCCCACCGAGTGGCTCGAGGAGTTCGAGGCCGCGGCTCGCCGTTCGCTGGAAACCCGGTTTCGATACGCTTTCATCCGAACCTACAAGCCCGTTTTGGACGACGCGCCGTTTCGGGCCTTTGACACCACGGCAGATTACCGCCGTTGGTGCGAAGAGAACCTCCCCGATTGGTTGGGCTATGGGCGCGTTTGAGTACCGCCAGGCGCAGGAGATTCGAGATGCGATGCGAAAGCATGGTGTCCGCTACCTGTTCCTGGGGAAATCCGGAGCCATCCTCCTCGGCTTTCCCGATACCACCCAGGACGCCGACATTTTCGCCCAGAAATCGGTTGAAAACTGCCGCGCAATTATATTGGCCGTGCGGGACTTGGGATTCGATCTCACTGATGATCAGGCTTCCGAGATCGAAAGGGGTAAAGATTTCGTGCAGTTGAAAAACGGTCCTTTCGATCTCGACCTGGTGTTTGCACCCGATGGCCTGGAGCGCTTCGACGATGCCTGGCGGAGGCGAGTGGAGGTAGAGGGCTTCCCCGTCTGCCATATCGACGACATCATCGCCAGCAAAAAGGCGACCGGCCGGAGGAAAGATCGAGAATCGCTGCCACGACTGGAGGCCTTCCGCGAGTACTGGATGAGGAGCCGAAGTTGAGACGGCGCCTTCAGAATGTGCAGAGACATTGAGCACGAGCCGTCCTGGGATTGATCGATGTGCGAGTCCCGTAGCGCTCCTCCAGCTTGGCTGAGGTGGAGATATCCACCTTTTCGATGCGGAAGTCATACTGCTGAAGCAGTTGCTCCAGCCCGCTTAGAGCCTCCTCGCAAAGGTGACAGTTGGGGCGGGTGTAGAAGAAGACTGTGGCCGTCGGTGTCTCCATTTCCGGCGTTTCGGACTCACTGGCCGGGCTTGAGCCGCTCTTTCTTCTTGCCAACCCAGTCCTTCTTGTTGACCTGTTTTCCCCGTGCGATGGCCAGGGCTCCGGCCGGCACGTCTTGAGTAATGGTGGATCCCGCCGCCACGTAAGCGCCCCGGCCCACTGTGACCGGAGCAATGAGCTGGCAGTCGCTTCCCACAAAGACTCCATCCTCAATGATGGTCTTGTTCTTGCGGGTGCCGTCGTAGTTGCAGGTGATGGTGCCGGCGCCAATGTTCACCCCGCGACCGATCGAGGCATCTCCCAGGTAGGTCAGGTGGGCCGCCTTGCTCCCCTCTCCCACAGTCGACTGCTTGACTTCAACGAAATTCCCAATTCGACTGCCGGGGCCCACGAGGGTCCCCTGCCGCAGGTGGGCGAAGGGCCCGACCGTGCTGTTGGCTTTGACCCTGCTGTCGCGAATTACCGAACAGTGATCGACAATGACCCCGTCTTCCAATTCCGCGTTCTTCAGGTAGGAGTACCCGTGAATTGTGCAATCCGAACCGATCCGGCATCGGCCTTCCAGCAACACCCCCGGGTAGATGACCGTGTCGCGACCTATTTCGACGGTCTCATCAATGGAAACGGTGGCCGGATTCAAGATGGTGACGCCGTTCAACATCCATTTCCTGGCAATCCTGAATCGGAGATCCTCTTCCACCTGGGAGAGCTGAAATCGATCGTTGATGCCGCGGGTCTCCTCTGTGGAGTCCGGGGACACCGAGACCACCCTCTTGCCCTCCTGGCGGAGAATACGGGGCAGATCGGTCAAGTAATACTCCTTTTGAGCGTTGTCTCGAGAGATCTGGGGAAGGGCGCCAAGGAGGGCGGGGATGTGGAAACAATAGTAGCCGGGATTAATTTCTTGAATCGCCTTTTGCTGCGCTGTCAGGTCTTTCTCTTCGATAATGTCCGCTACTCGACCTTCCGAATCCCGGATGATCCTCCCGTATCCGGTTGGCGCTGAAACGTTGCACGTGAGCACGACCTCATCAGCGCCCCCGGCTTCCTGGGTCTCAAAGAGCCGCCGCAGGGTGGATTCGGTGATCAAGGGACCGTCGGCATAGAGCACCAGCAGGTTGCCGGAACAATCCTCCAGGTAGGGAGCAGCGGCCAATGCGGCATGGCCGGTTCCGAGTTGCTCCGCCTGGATGATGAACTCAACCTGATACTCGTGGAGGGCTTCCCGCACGGCTTCGCCTTGATGACCGATCACGACAAAAGTCCGGGTCACGGCGAGACTTTTCAGGCGATCGAGCAGGTGAGCGATCAGCGGTTTGCCGCAAAGTGCATGCAGCACTTTCGCCTTTTCCGATTTGAACCTCTTGCCTTTGCCGGCGGCCAGGACCAGGGCGTAACGCTCACCACGCGCGCTCTTACTGAGTCTCCTGTTCACGGGTTGTTCCCTTTTCACTAGCGAGGCTCCGCCTCAGACCGACCACACCACCGGAAAGGGGTCGGGTGTCCCCGTCTCTAAAAATCACCGCCACCCTAGTGGTGTAGCGGAAGGCCCAAGGCATTTCAGCAACTCGAAGTAGTTGGCGGCACGACGCCGGGTTTGGCATCAAGAAGGAGGTATCCTGGTTGTAATCTTGCCGCCAGGGCTCTATTCAGCGGGCCGGCGATCCGGGTTGGATCAGTTGTCGAAACTGGTCTTGCCTGGAAACCGGCTCGAAGTCCGGATCGTATCGCGCCGAGAAGCGGTTGATCTCGTTCAATTCAATCGAGCGCTTCAGATTGTCAAGGGCGAGTTCGGCGTTCCCGCGCTGAGCTTCCGTTGCGGCCATGGCGAAATAGACATGGTCCTGCTCCGAGCCACTCTCGTTCAGCGCCGAGTTGAAGTACTCCAGGGCCTGCTCGTAGTCCCCCCGATTGTGACAAAGCACTCCCCGGTCATACATCTCCTCGGCTGTTTTTGGGGGTAACTCCAGCCCTCTTTCGCACACCTTCAACAGGCTCTGGACTCGGGGCATGATCTCGAGGCGATCTGCTGACTGTTTCTGAAACCGCGTCAAAGCTTTGTGCGCCTTATCATACTTCTTTTCGTATAGGAGTCTGAGGGCGTCCTCATAAAGACGGTACGTCGCCTTTGTACTCTTCTTTTTGCTCACTGAGACCTCAATCCTTCCCTTTCGCTTCCGGAAAACTCGTTCGAAAGCCAACCATTATAGAAACTTTTCGAACCGAGTCAAGGAAACCTGGGTAGTGGGGCTACCCCACTACCGAAACCTGGGGCAGGAGTTTCCCCATTTTTCGCAGAATCTGAGTCACGATGAGGAGTTTGCTGAGAGACTGTGGTCCTCCCCCATGCCGCCATTCAGGCTTTTTGGTCTCGACCAGCCCACCTCCCAGGGCGGTGTCCTGGGCTGACCTCTGTTGCCCCGATGGCCGTAAAGGCAAGGCGTCGAGGCGCTTCTCCAACGCTTCGCCTGGGATAGAGCAATGATCGGAAGCGGCCCCGAAAGGGTTAGCATCACGCCAGCCGAGGGCGTTTGGCGGGGAAAGGCCAGGGTAAAGGAGGCGATTGCTGGTTGTGGGTCTGTAGTATTCAAACCGGTGAACCACCGGCACAGGGCCGGTGGGGTTGGAGATCACCACAATGCCACTACACCACTCGTCGGTCTGAGGCGGAGCCTCGTTAACTTTGGCTATGCCTGCGGTCTCTCCAACCCGCGGGAACAGCACATCTTGGCGCTTCTCCTCCGCAAGAATCGCTCAACTCAGGTTAAAGGAAGGCTTGAGTCGGTCCGATAAAACTCGCGTGACCTTGGTTGTAATTTCCGCCCTTCACGATCGAATTTTCTTCGGCTCAAGACGAGCAAACGCCAGGGCCCCTACCTTGGTTTCCGTCGAAACTTTCCGGGGCGGGTCGGTCTCGCCCAGCGGGGGTTTGCGGGGCAAGAGCGATGCGAAGGTGAAAGTGCTTGATGGAAATAACAAATTTCAAACTGGAGGCGGACGCTTACCGAAAAATCCTTCGAATCCTTTCTTCGCTCTGTGAAAATTCCAAGGTCGAGTCGGTGTTTCTGATCAACCGCAACGGTCAGGAGATTGCCCGTCATGGGGAAGCCGCGTCACTGGATGTCCAGGCGCTCGCCTCTCTGGCAGCCAGCAATTTGGCGGCGGCTCTTGGACTGACCAGCCTGGTCGGAGAAACTGATCTTGAACGGGTTTACCAGAGGGGAGAAAGGTTTGGAGTACTGGTCACTCCGGCTGGGGAATATGCCCTCCTGCTCTTGGTGATCGAGGTCAAGAACGAGCGAACCCTGGATGCCCGAAACCTGAAGCAGGCGGTGCTGGTGCTGGCGGATATTCTCAGCAAATGCACCCAACGTGTCGAGGTGACCGAGGAGTTCTAGGAGCTAGCGTGTCTTTCATCAACTACGCCAATCGGGAGATCAACTGCCGCATCGTCTATTGTGGCCCCGGTCTCTCGGGCAAGACGACCAACATCACGCAGGTTTTCCGGAACGCCAATCCCAACCTTCGTGGCAAGTTGCTGACCCTCAATACCGAGATGGACCGTACCCTGTTCTTCGATTTCCTGCCTCTGGAACTCGGAACGATCGCCGGCTTCAACATCCGATTTCACCTCTACACCGTTCCGGGACAAGTCTACTACGAGGCCAGCCGTCGCCTGATTCTTAAAGGCAGCGACGGTCTTGTCTTCGTGGCCGACTCCCAGAAAGATCGCATGGATGCCAATCAGGAGGCGATCCGTGATCTGCTGGAGAATCTGAAGGTCTACAACATCGACTTTCAGGAAATCCCCTACGTCCTTCAGCTCAACAAGCGGGATCTCGATGAGATCCATGACAAGGAGGTCCTGGTTCGGGAGTTACGGATCAATAGCGAACCGATCTATGAGGCCGTGGCCACCCTCAATCAGGGCGTCCGCGAGACGTTGACCGATGTAGCCCGCCAGGTTCTCCGCAAGCTGAAAGCGGAAATGCAATAGAGGGGGGTAACCCCCGACTCCCGACTCGCAACTTCCTGGTCCCACCAAAATCAAAAGTTGAAAATGGCGTAGACTGGGGCCGTGTGGGTTCGGGTTCGCCATGGAGATGCCGGAAAGCGACTGGATCTGTTTCTGGTCGATCATCTGCGGCATGTGAGTCGAAGTTCCATCCAGCGCTGGATGGAGTCGGGCCACGTCACCGTCAATGGGAACGTCTGCAAGCCCAGCCATCCGGTCCGGCTCGAAGACGAGATTCAGGTGCTTCCCCCCGCGCCTGCTCCAGTGGAACTGGTGCCGGAGCCGATCCCTCTGTCGGTGGTTTATGAAGATGATGCCCTGGTGGTCATCGATAAGCCGGCCGGGCTGGTGGTGCATCCGGGGGCGGGGAACCCGAGTGGCACTCTGGCCAATGCTCTGGTCTTTCATTTTGAGCAGTTCGGCGGCCGAAAGACCCTTCGGCCCGGCATCGTCCACCGCCTGGACAAGCAGACGTCGGGCCTGCTGGTAGTGGCGAAGACGAAGCGAGACCACGAGGCATTGGCCCGGCAGTTCCAGCGCCGCCAAGTCGAAAAGCGTTACCTGGCCCTGGTCTATGGTCGGCTGCAAGAGGAAAAGGGAGTAATCGACCTACCGATCGGCCGCGATACCCGCATCCGGACGAAGATCTCGACGCGCAGCTATAAACGACGGGCGGCCGTGACCGAGTATCGTCTCCTTCGTCATTTGCACGACTGTTCCTATGTCGAGGTGAGACTTCGGACGGGCCGGACTCATCAAATCAGAGTCCACTTCCAACATCTGGGACACCCGGTGGTGGGAGACACCACCTATGGGGGCAAGCGCTATGAAGGCATTTGTGACCCATTGAGGCGAAGGGAAGTGAAGCGACTGAACAGGCACTTCCTGCACGCGGCGTTGCTTTCCTTTTCGCACCCCCGGAGGGGGGGGCGGGTGACCTTTGAATCAACGTTGCCTCGGGAGCTTGCCCGCCTGCTGTCGTGTTTGGAATAATACCGGAAGAATGAAGACCTCAACGGTGCTCCCCAGCTTGCTTGCAGGGTTGTTGACGCTCCTTTCCGCGGCTGGCCAGGACGACGCGTCTCCCGAGCAGAAGCGCTTCAAGGTGGAAGTCGAAGCCGTCAACGTCCTGGTGTCCGTCCACGACAAGAAGACCGGCAAGTTCGTCACCGATCTGGAGATTGGTGATTTCGAGATCCGTGAGGACGGGAAACTGCAGACGATCACCAACTTTTCTCAGCAGGCCAATCTCCCTTTGACCATTGCGCTGTGCGTGGATACCAGCTCCAGCGTTCGGGTCAAGCTCAAGTTTGAAAAGGAGGCGGCCACGGACTTCCTCTACTCCGTTATGCGTCCCTCAGACAAGGCCCTCCTCCTGGAGTTCGACACGGGTGTGACTCTGCTCCATGATTTCACCTCCAATCCCAATGACCTGGTGGCTGAGATCGAACAGCTGAGGGGAGGGGGAGGAACTTCCCTCTACGACGCCATCTATCTTGCCTCCGAGCAGAAGATGCTCAATGAGAGGGGGCGCAAGACGTTGGTCATTCTGTCCGATGGCGCTGACCTCACCAGTCGCTACACCTTTGAAGAGGCCTTCAAGATGGCTTTCAAAGCCGAAGCCGCCATCTATGCCATCAGCACCACACGGTTCGGAGCCGACATCGACCACGAGGGCGACAATGCGCTCAAGCAACTGGCCGAAGGGACCGGTGGCCGGGCCTATTTCCCCTACTCCACCAGCCAGTTGACCTCCGCCTTTCGGGCCATCAACGAGGAATTGCGCAACCAGTACAACCTGGCCTACGTTCCCACCAACTCCAAGAATGATGGAGGCTTCCGCAAAATTCGGGTCAAGGTCAAACGGGGGCACCTGCACACCTTCTACCGCAAGGGATACTTTGCGCCAGGCTAACCTTAACCAAAAATATTTGCAATTTTGGTTCCCAGGTTGAGCGATTCTGGCGCCCAGTCACTGAACCACGAACGTAAGTGAGTGGCCATCCGGATTGGGCCGGGCGCTGACGCTTCGGTTCAGTTTACAGTGTTGCCTGAAATTTTGTCACTCGGCTACTGCCAGTTGCCAGCTCTGAGAACGGGCCGAAGGCAGAACGTTCAGTCGACTTTCGAACCATTGAAGACGACTCCTGCTCTCCTCCAACCCTGATCTTGAGCCGAAACAAACTTTAGCACATCCAAAGAAACGAGAGGGGGTCGGATTCGAGGCAGCCATGCGCAGTCAGAAGTTGACGCCGGGATCAGTTGTTTTCCTGATCTTTTGCTTTCTGTTTCTGGTGGGCTGGGGACGGGAGGCTGAGGCCCAGGAATCGATGACGGCTGCGGGATCTGACACCGCGAGCTTCCGGGTCAACACGGATCTGGTCCGGCTCAGTGTGAACGTGACGGATCGCCTGGGGCGCCCGGTGGCCGATTTGGACCGGGACGATATCCGATTGTTCGAGGACAAGGTGGAACAGAAAGTCGATTACTTCATCCCCGACAAGACGCCGCTGGCCGTCGGCTTGCTGCTCGACTCGAGCAGCAGCATGGGACACGACTACAAAATGGACCGGGCCCGGGCCGCCACCTTGCATTTTGTCCTCACCAGCCTCCCGGACGACCAGGTCTTCCTCATCGATTTCGGTTCCAGGGCCTCCCTCAAAATCGACTTCACTTCAGACCATGAAGTTCTGCGCCGCACTCTGGAGGCGGTCAAGTCCAACGGGAAAACCGCCCTTTATGACGCCGTCTACCTGGGGCTGGACAAGCTCAGTCGATATCGCACCGAGCGACGCAAAGTCATCCTCTTGATCACCGATGGGGCGGATACCGCCAGTCGCTACACGCTGGAAGAAGTCCGAGATCTGGCGAGAGAATCGGATGTCCAGATTTATTCGGTCGGTATCCTGGGTCGGGACATGACCCAGTCTTCCGTTTATACGCTACGCGAATTGGGAGAGCTTTCGGGCGGACAGGCCTTCTTCCCCCGAGCCCCCGGAGAAATGGTCAACATTTGTTTTGGGATCGCCGTTGAGCTCCACCGGCAGTACATCCTCGGCTACCAATCGACCAACCCCACCCGCGATGGCAAATGGCGGAAACTGAGCCTGAAGATCAACCGGCGCCAAGGCTGGCCGCGCCTGGTGGCGCGATCCCGTAGCGGCTATTATGCCCCGGGGGTGAGGTAGGCCCCCGGAAGTAGTGACCCAGCCTCACCGGTTCGATTCAGGGCTACCGTTGATGTGTGCCATTGCTGGCGGAGGCCGAGCAGGGGCGAGTGGGTCCATTTCCCGGGCAGAGCTGTTGAGCCTGCCAATGTTCCGCTTGTCCCGGTCAACCATGCCAGGGTGAGTGCCAGTTCCACGCATCAACCTGAAATAATGGAGTGGATTGAGGGCAGCCTGGCCCTTTCTCGCCAAGAGGGGCAATCCCCC
>JBHHYX010000038.1:0-21244 GCA_046757765.1 Acidobacteriota bacterium
AGCTGCCCGGGTTTGCTTGCTATGCACTCCCACCGGCTGACCACTCCTTTTACGAGACCCTCCAAAGGAAGTGGCAACAACCAGAGCTCAAATCTCACCAGGTCTCGGTTTTTTTTGACTTCGTACTTCGAGGAGGAACAATGCCGCCAGCGACGAAAAGGGCCGTCGAGAGAGGGGAACGGAAATCAGGCAAACCAGAGCCTCGACTTCGAAGTCTCAGGCCCCGGCCGACACCACTACGCGGTCGCGGCCCTGGTCTTTGGCTTCATAGAGGGCAGTGTCCGCCCTTTTGAGCCAGGAGGCGGCGTTTTCTCCGATCGCGATTTCAGCCAAGCCGACCGAGGCCGTCACGGCAAGCTCGGATTCCTCGTGCGGGACCGTCTCCTGGCGTATCCTGTTCAGCAGCTGATCGGCCAGTCTGGACCCCACTTTTTGTGGCTCGTCGCCCAGAATGATGGCAAACTCCTCCCCGCCGTAGCGGGCAACGAAATCCGTCTTTCTGGGAAAGCTGTTGATGCAACAGTTGGCCACTTCGCGGAGAACGGTGTCTCCCGCCTGATGACCATAGTTGTCGTTGACCTGTTTGAAATGGTCGATGTCCAGCATCAACAGACAGGCCGGTTGTCCCGAGAAAAGGCTGAGGTCCGCGGTCCGGCCCAGTTGATCGTCGAAGGCTTTTCGGTTGTAGAGCTTGGTCAGGGGATCGAGGGCCATCTTCTGCCGCGCCTCGACCAGTTCGTGTCGCATCGTCCTGAGCTGATTCCCCAACTGTCGCATCTGGTCTCGCTGGCGTTCTTTGCGTTGTTGCAAAGCCCCCGAGATACAGGTGACGGTTTCCAGCACTTCAGTCTTGAGGGCGTCGACAGAATCGTTGCGGACGGCTTTCTTGAGCCGCGTCAGATGGGAGAAGACCTGATCGTCCGTCTGCCTGTCCTCGACGAAAGCCTTGCTCACCCCCTGCACGAAAGTCCAGATGACCTGGCGCAGGCCACTCAAGCTGTGGGTGACGAAGCGGTGCTCGTGGCGCCGGTGCTGAGTCACGAAGAGACGAACTGATTTCCACTCTGTTGCGCCAGGCTGACGGGCATTGGCTGCGCCGGGCGGGGGTCCACCCTTCAGGATGTGGCGCGCCCAGGTGAGGCATTTCTCACGGGTGCTCTCGGAAGTCACATCTTCAAGGTCAAAAGCGTACTTCCCGAATTGCCGCAGGAAGTCCGCAAGCGTCAGCGTTGCCTGCTCGGGAGACCGGCTGACCTGAGGCCAATCACCATCCGTCTGAACGGTCTTCACCTTCCAGTCCCGAAAGATGACCCTCCCATCGCTGGGCGGCTTTTTTCCAAACATGGAATGATCCTTTCACACCACTGATAGATCGACTGAACCGGACGGAAGGTTTACCGCCCATTTTCAGAATGCACCTTGGAAAGGGCTCAATTGTTCCAGCAGCGACTCAGCCCTTTTCCCCAAGACCAGGCACCGAAATACCTGAAGCGCGACAGGCGGTGGGAGGTCGCGGTGGCCGTGGCAATCAATCTTTTTGGGAAGAGAATTTGTAGTCCTGGAAGCGTTTACGCAGCTCGCTCTTCAAAAACTTACCCGTCGAAGTGCGGGGAAGATTCTCCGTGAAGACAAAGCCATCCGGTAGCCACCACTTGACGAATCGCCGCGCCAGAAACTGACGCAACTCCTCAGCAGAAGCTTGCCACCCTGTATTCAGGACCACCACGGCCAAGGGCCTCTCCATCCACTTGGGATGGAAGACGCCGATGACAGCGGCCTCGGCCACAGCCGGGTGCCCCATCAAAGCATTCTCCAGATCAACAGAACTGACCCACTCACCACCCGACTTAATGAGGTCCTTCGTTCGATCAGTGATTTTCACGCAGCCCTCGCCGTCGATGGTGACCACATCTCCGGTGCGAAACCAACCGGCCTTCGTCCACTGGTCCTGCGCCTCCTCCTGCCGGTAGTAGCTGGACGCCACCCATGGACCCCGCACCTGCAATTCCCCCATCGTCTGGTCGTCCCAAGGCACTTCACCCGCCTCGTTCACGGATCGCGTCTCCACCAACGGCACCGGCAGGCCTTGCCGGGCACGGTAGCGGTATTGTTCCTCCTCCGGCAGATCCAGCATATGTCGCTTGAGCCGGCTGACCGTGCCCAGGGGAGTGGTCTCCGTCATCCCCCAGGCCTGGATCACCTCAAGACCGTGCCGGTCAAAGTCCCGAAGCAGGGACTCAGGGACGGCGGATCCCCCAACGATCAAGCGCATGCCCGCGGTGAGCCGCCAGCGGTCGGGGTTTGCTTCCAGCGCCTTGAGAACCTCGAGCCAGACGGTGGGGACACCGGCCGTCAACGTCACCCCTTCCGAGTCGAACAGGTCAAGCAGGCTTTCCTCGTCGAGATACGGTCCTGGAAAGACCAGCTTGCAACCCACCATTGCTCCGGAAAAAGGCAGGCCCCAGGCATTTGCGTGGAACATGGGAACCACGGGCATCAAAACGTCTCTTTGGGAGACGTCAAGGGCGTCGGGTAGACACTCCGCGAGTGAATGGAGAACCACGGCCCGATGGGAGTAGACGACGCCCTTGGGCTTGCCCGTGGTGCCGGAGGTGTAGCACATGCCCAGCGCTTCGTCCTCGTCCAGATCCAGGTAGGAAAAGCGGCCGGAAGCCTTGTCGAGCAGGTCTTCATAAGATTCATATCTTGCCGGCAGCGGCTGGCCAGTCCAGGGGACGACGAAGACTTGCTCCAGGCTGACCTGATCGGCCACTTTCTCGAAGAGAGGCAGCAGGATGTCGTCAACGATGAGATAGCGGTCGCCGGCATGCTGGATGATATAGACCAGGTCGGCGGCGGCGAGTCGAAGGTTCAGGGTATGGAGAACCCCCCCAGCCAGTGGAACGCCGAAGTAGGCTTCAAGATGAGCGGAGTGATTCCACATAAGTGTGGCCACCCGGTCGCCGCGTCTCAGTCCGAAGGCCTGGAGGGCCTCGGCCAGCGCTTTGGCCCGTCTGCAAAAATCCCCGTAAGTGACGCGGTCGAGGGATCGGTCGGGAAGACGCGAAACGATCTCGACTGAGTCAAAAAGTTTCTCGGCCCGCCCCAGAAGAGCGTTCAATGTGAGAGGGTACTTCATCATCGAGGACCGCAGGGTTCGCTCGTCGACCCGAAGGCGCCTTCCCTTCTCTCTCGTTCGCCCGTTCCTCATTGCCCCCTCATCACCCACTGCGCCGATCCTCACCACCCCAGCAGGGCGGTTTCATCGGCAAGACGATCCACCACGGCGCAAAGGTCTCCGGTTTTCTGGTGGGTTCGCAGTTGCCGATCGGCACTGGTTCCTTCTTCCAGAATCCTTCTGACTCCCTCGAGTTCCTGTCGGGTTCCCAGTCGGTCGGCGGCATCCTCCACGAATTCGACCAATTCCTCGATCAAGAAGCGGACCGGCACTTCCGTCTCCTTGCCCAAATCGACCAGATGCCCATCGATGCCGTCTTTAATGGCGCGCCACTTGTTCTCCGCCAGCAGCGAGCGCCGGTACTGGCGCCACGTCTGGTTGCTCTTGCGCAGTTCAATCAATTTCACTACCAGGGCCTGCAGCAGCGCCGCGATCGAGATCGATTCCTCAATCTTCGTGACACAGTCGCAAATCCGAATCTCCAGTGTGGGAAAGCGGGGGTGGGGTCTGATGTCCCACCAAATCTTGGTGGGCTCATCGATGCAGTTGGTCTTGACCAGAGTTTCGAGAAACTGATCGTATTCGCTGGCCGAATGAAAGTATTCGGGCAAACCAGTCCGAGGGAGATCCCCAAAGACAACGCTGCGGTAGGACCGCAGACCCGTGTTCTGGCCCAGCCAGAAAGGTGAAGAAGTGGAAAGGCAGAGGACATGGGGCATGAAGTAAGCCAGCTGGTTCATGACATCGATTCGAAGCTCCCGGTCTGGCACACCGATGTGGACATGCATACCGAAGATGAGCAGTCTGCGGGCAATGTATTGCATGCTGGCCACCAGTGTTTTGTAGCGATCCTTGTCGGTGATGATCTGGTCTTGCCAGCGGGAGAAGGGGTGGGTGCCGGCGGCAATGATTCTGCGACCATTCGGCTCCGCGATCTTTCCCAGCATTCTTCGAAGGCGCGTCAACTCCTGGCGGGCTTCTTTGATGTTTCGGCAGACATGGCTTCCTATCTCGATTTGAGACTGAAGAAGCTCGGGTTTGACCTGATCGCGAAAGATCGTGGCCCCGTGTTCCAGAAATTCCGAGACGTAGGAAGTCAGCTCACCTGTTTCTGAGTCGACAATCTGATACTCTTCTTCGATCCCGATGGTCAGGTCTTCCAAGTCCATTGCTTCTCCCCTGATGGCTGCACTCATACTAGTGAGGGAAGGTTCCGGTGGTCAACAGCCCTTTTGGTCTGGAGAGCAGCCTGTCCAAGCATTATCCTGTGGAGTTCTCGGCTCAGAGGGGAGGAGCTATTGTGGCCATTCTGGCAGATACCGATCGCTCCAGCCATTGGCTCATCGTC
This sequence comes from Acidobacteriota bacterium, assembly GCA_046757765.1. Lineage (GTDB taxonomy): Bacteria > Acidobacteriota > UBA6911 > RPQK01 > JBHHYX01 > JBHHYX01. The sequence goes on from JBHHYX010000038.1 coordinate 4,527, forward strand.
GGTGACCCGGCAAATTTGCTCTTGGATGGGCGGGGCAACGTCTATTCCGGCGACAGGATTTGTCTGAAATGGAGGTTCACAATGTCACGAAAGCGAGGCGTTCCCGGGGGAAGCTTTTCCGGATACTGAAACTCAGTGTCGAACTGGTAGTCGCGTACGGGCGGTCTGTAGACAGTGCTGCAGCACTTGTAGATTCCGACGGCGTACTGGGAGTAATAGAGGCTGACGAGCGACCCCCTGTAGTGGAGAGCTCGGCTGCTCCAGTTTTCCAGGTAGCGGAGAAAATTATGGGTGCCGCCGTCCAGCCCGTAGTCCTGGGCGGCCGTCCAGGAAGGGTGAGGCCAGGATTTGTTCTTGCCCGCCGCGATGGCGGTGCGATACCAGGTTTCGGATGCGGTGCGCCTGGTTCCGCCGCCGACATAGGTGGCATCGTCGAAGCTTTGCCAGTCCTCCCAGTCGTTGGAGAGAAGGGTCACGGCATCGGCAATGATTGCAGCCGCGGCGTGAGGGTCGGAAAAGCCTCCGGAATCGGCGTTGTAGTTGCCCTGGACGTAAACCGGATTCTCACTGCTCACCGTAAAGCCCCCACTACCGTCGGGCCGGGTAGGGAGATTCCCCAGGGAACCATTTACCAGCTTGAGCGCGTGTCTGGCTCCGGAGACCCTGTTCTTCTTACCCGCCCCGCGACAATCCAGACGGGCGGTCGGGTCTCCGACCACCCCAAACCCGTCACCCAGATTAGCTCCTCCCTGCCTTTCCAGAAGACCATTTCCGTTGACATCCTCGGGGTCGGCCAAAATGCCATCGGGAAGGCCGCTTGCCGTGGCCGGGTTGATGACGTCCTCAAAGCCATATTGGCCTTCTTTCTGTCCGCTGGCTCCCGCCAGCATGCCGCGCCGATCGGAGAAGTAAAGAATGTAGCCATTTTCAGAGGCACTGTCTACGAGGCCACCGCTGGCTCCAAGGTCGCCGTTGAGCCAGAGATTGAGGTTGGCCACGTCGAGTTCCACCGCGCTCATGAGACCCCCGACGGCACAGCTCGAGTTGTCTGATCCCAGGCTCACATCACGAACCTCGCCCTCCCGGGCGTCATAAAGATTGATGGGAAGAAAACTCAGAGGATCGCCAAATTGAATGGACCCAGAGAAAGGATCCTTGGCGGTTTGAAACTTGAGGATGGCATTGGGATCTTGGCGGGAAACCCCCAGGCTGAGCCACTCGGCAGTGACATTGGCCCACCCGGCCGACTGCCGCGCTTGAACCAGAAGATAACCGTCAATCAGGGACCACCGTTCGCCCTCGACCGTCCCGGCGGGTCGCACAAAGTCGGAGTCCACGTGGTCGTCTCCCTCTGCCAACGCCGTGGTGGCGCGGATCTCTGAGAAAGCGCCGCCTTCGTCGTCCGGACAAGAGCCGATGGTGTCCCCGTGACCCAGGTGTGAAGCAACGAAATCACTGCCGACAACGATGGTGCGAGGGGTCGTTCCGCCAACATGACAGAGGGTGGCCCGGTCCGAGGGGCCAGCAAGCAAAACGTAGGGGAACAGGTTGACCAGACGCACCGCGTCGTCAGGCAACTCAACTGGATCGTCGGAAAGCAAGATCCGGATCTGGGCGCGATTGTAATACCTGGACTTGGACAGGAGGGAGGTGGGATCTTCATCCGAAGGAGGCCGGCGGATGAGATCCACGGGCTTCGCCCCTTCGGTGACGAAAGGGAGTTCCAGCACCCGGGCTCCCGTCTCTCCGTTCAAGATCATCCCATTGTAGGTGCTGGTGGAGAGGTTGGCCCAGTTGGGGTTGGGGATGGCGGCGGGTCCGCCCATCCGACTGCCTTCATCTTCGCCCAGGTCGCGGCAGGCCGTCTGCCCGCCGTCGCACCCTCCAGAAGCCGTCGGAATGAGCACGGGTCCTGTTCTTCCGCCCTCAACCGTGCCGATGCCGTTCGCCAGCTCAGCCCGAATGATTTCGCCCGCGGCGGTCAGCTTGGAGGAGAACTTGAGTTCGGCGCTGGTGGCCAGAAACAGATTCCCATTGGTGTGGACGCGCCCACCAAAATTGAAATTGGGACCCGGGAAGTAACTGAGATCGGTCTCGGAAAAAATCCCAAATTGAAACACGGGTATGAGGGCGACCTCAATGTCTCGTGACATCCTCACTTCATTTCCAAAAACTGCCCGGGCAGTAGCGGTCAGCGTCATGGGGACGATCTGGGCGCTCATCCCTTCGTAGGGACCGGCGCTGATGAGACGATTTTCGGCCACAGTGAAGCCGTCTACGGTGCCCTCAACGGTAATGCTGTATTGGCTGAAATCGACTTTCGGCAATTCGGGCGGGTTGGCGGCCAGCGCTTCGATCTGGGCCACGGTCGGGGCCAGGTTCTCAACATAAAGTCGGTTGACGTCGACCACCATCTTTTCCATGGCGGCTTCCGCTCCATAATAGGCGCGCGTGTTCTCCAGGTCGGTCCCGGCCACCATCCCTTCAGTGTTGACGACCAACGTGAGTCCGAGAGCGATGGCCGAGATCAGCATGACCAGCAACAGCGCCGTGGGCAGGACGAAACCTTCCTGGCCCCAGTGGGAAGCACTCATTTCTCCTCCTTAATGTTGGGCCTGTAGGACGTTGCGGCCGCAACGCTGCTCACAAACCATCCCTTGGCGCAATTCGGTACGAGTTCGCAACAAGAACAACCGTTGACCGGGGAGCGGACCCAAGTGCTCCGGTCCTCATGGCTTGGCGCTGTCCGAGGTGGCGCCACTACTCATAACGATCGCGAAAAGTGAGGTTCCTCGTGCTGACAGAGGTCGAGAGGGCGATCTGCTGATAAGTCGATTCAAACAGCGCGCGCCGAGGAGATCGCGCCCGCAACACAATGTTCGCTTTGCGGATCTGATTGGATAGCCCTCCGGCATCCGGCAGGGCCGCCGTAGCCGTGGACGTACTCGTATCGAAGATGTCGTAGGTGAATTGGAGGTCGTCCAGGTTTTCAGCCACAGTCGCGGGAGGATGGGCGTTGACCTGCCTCATCAGCTGGCTGGTGACGGACTCCAGATAGTAGGTCACCACAACCACACGAAACGCCCGGCTGGGGGGATAAACACCCTCGAGTGGGGCCGGGTCGGCCAAGGACCTCACAGTTCCCAGGTCCGCCAAGGGTTGGTTCATTCCCAGAGGATCGCCCGTTTCCAGACTGACCGATGTCCCGCTGAAGCCGGTAACGACTGCAGCTGCACAACCGTTGAGGTTGCAGATCACCACCACATCGCCTGCTGAGAGCTTGGCCACCTCGGAGGCCACGGCTGTGTCGAACTGGATCCGGGTCCCATCGGCCGCGATCCCGGCCAGTTCGCGCTGGTCCAGATCCGAGTCAAGATCCCTGTACACGAGCGTCAGCATATCCGTCGCCTCTCCTTCAACCGAGGGCCCCAGTCCATCGGCCGGCCGTACCGAGTGAAGCCTTCGATCGGCATAGACGTTGTTGGCAACGTAACAGTCGTCGAAATCGCAGGCGAACCGACTCTCACCGGCGGAACCTCCATCGGGCAATTGGATGCCTCCCAGGGGAATGCCCATCCCAGCCAGACTGAGGTCGCGGGTGATCAGGTTGAGAGCGGCGCGGGCGTTCTGCTGCATCTCGGCCCTTTGTCCCAGCGATGAACTGACGTACAGCCCTTGTCTCATCAAAGTTGCAGCGCCCCCTACCACCACCAGTCCGAGGACCGCGGAGATCAATAGCTCCACCAGAGTGTAGCCTTTCTCTCTCTTTGCCTCTCCCATAACTCCTTTACCTGAAACGCGAAACAAAGGAAGAAATCTGATAATCCCGTGGGATGCCCCGTCCCCCCCGGTAACGAACGGTGACGGTCACCTTCCGCAAGTCTTCCCCGCTCTCCTGGATGACCACTTCACGCTGGTAGGCGTTGAGGGATCGAATCTCATCATCCGGGGTGCCCACCATCCCATCGCTTCCCGGCGTCACCATTGTCTCGGGTTCAGCGTCGTCCACCGTCGCCAGAAGACCGTCCGGACCCGGTGTATAGAGTGGTTGGAAGCCTTCCACGAAGATGCCTCCTCTGGAGACGCCACGAATCATGGAAAAGCTGATCTGATTCGTGTTTCGGGCCGTGTAGATGCTCTCCAGGGCCTCTCTCGCCTTTTGCTTGGCAATCAGGTCATCCTGGCCAAAACTGGTGACCACGATGGCCTGGGTAAAGACCGACAGCAGCCCTACCAGAGCCACGGTGAGCACCAGCATGGAAACCAAGACCTCAATCAAAGTGAAGCCTGAAGCCTGGAGCCTGCCTGCCCCTGTCATTCCTTCCACTGCCACTCGCCTGCTACCTCTCTGAGAGACCAGCTCTTGCTCCTGCCCGTGCCCCCCACCAGGGTCACCGCACGAGCTGTTGCCAGATCACCGGGGGCGGAAAGGTAGACAATGCCATTGGTCGGGTTTCCGGCCGCGTCGGTAGCGAAACTTTGAGCGTCGAAGTAAACCTGCGTCGACCCGCCGAAGGAAATGGCGTCGGCCGCTCCCAACCTGTCCGGTGTTTCCGTCATGGTTTGAGGGACTCCCGGCTCTACTTTGAACTCAATTGGATCCGGGAGAGGCTGTCTCGACACTTCGGTCCAGCTTCCACCCAGTTCTTGTCTTTCCAGGAGGATGGTAGCGGGTGGGATGAACGTAACGCGTTGGGTGCGGCGCTGAGAGACTGCAAACTGCCGCGCCAGGCGCAATTGGCACAGCGTAAGACTCATGCCCCCATCGGCCCGAGCCTGACGAACCGACTCTTGGACCAGCGGGAGCCCTATTCCGAGTAGAAGCATCCCAACGGCACTGGTGAGAATGAGCTCAAAAAGTGTGAATCCGGACTCGCCGCTCTTCAAGCCTATGTCGTTCCCCTTCCTCACGCCGGTCCCCCTTGAGACAGGCGTCCCCTCTGGCTTTTCAACCTGACACCACCTTGGCCGGTGCAGGAATCATCTTCTTACAAGCAAGGCCGATGCCAGCTCTTCTGCCGGGGCGAAGAGGCGGGCGAATTTGTTGTGATTTTCGTCACAAGATAGAAATTAGCACAATTTGTTGTAAACCAATCTTGTGCATCAAGGAAGCTTCAGTCAAAGGTATGGCGTCCAGGTGTCACAATCTTGACCGGACTGCTCATCCTTATCGGCCATGCGACCTAGCGGCCCTAGCCGCGGTTTTGAAGGACCTCCGACACCGACGCGTAGGTGGAAACACAGTAGGGGACACAATAGGTGAGAAAAACTTTGAGAAGATCCGACCCATGCAGGTCAAAGTCCGGTACCCGGTCCGCGTAGTTGATGGCGACCAGGATGGTGCCCACAACCAGTGAAACGCGAAGGGAACGCATCACGATCGAGCGCCGCTGTGCCACTTGCATCCAGTTGAGGGATCTCCGGACAAACGAATCTTGCTGGTGCATGTAATGATCTCCGCTTTGAAAGAGAGAGTTTAGCACCTACTCCCCTCTCACCGATCCACCATGGCGGCCGGATACAGCGAGCCTGCAGCTGGCGGGTGGCTGGCTGCCATCCCGCCTCATGTTTGGCGCGGCCGGCGGGAGGCGATTGCTGGGCGCGGCTTGAACCCCGAGGTCGGGTGTATCAAGATGGAAGCTTCAGAGACATGTCACCTGGGGCGCCTAAGATGTTGCCCTCGCGTTCCGGGATTCTGCATCGCCTCCTGTGGGAGCGGCTGTCGAATCGGGGCCCCGAAGACGAGTGTGTTCGCCACCGTTTCTCGTATAGCGAGGTGCCGGAAGAGCCCTGCTGACACGGCGTTACGGCCGGATTCGTGTGGGGCCAGAAGTCGAGGAGCCGAGGTCGCGCTACGAAGTCGAAGGGCGGATGATCCCGGCGCCGCCGTAGACAGCTCGTGAGAAATACAGGGCAGGTTGGAGCAGTCGCTGGGGCTGGTCGCTCTTGAACACGCACTTGTCATGCCGTTACCCCTGGCACCCTGTGTAGCGTATGAACCGTCATGACTAGGATTGCTCTCGAGAATCCCCATCTGGTTGTGGTCGTTGCCCTGCTGGTTCTGGTGCTTGGCATCGTCTCTTATGGAGAACTTCCCGCCGATCTTCTCCCTATCTTCAAGACTCCTGCCGTCCAGATAGTCACCTTTTACCCTGGAATGCCACCTGAGGTCATGGAACGAGACATCATGTCCCGTCTGGAGCGGTGGACAGGGCAGTCTGTTGGCATCGAGCACCAGGAAGCCAAGGCCATGCTCGGAGTCTGTGTCGTCAAGGATTTCTTCCGGGAAGGCATCAGCCTCGAGACGGCGATGTCGCAGGTCACCTCCTACGCGGTTTCCGACATGTTCTATCTGCCCCCTGGAACCATTCCTCCTATGGTCATGCCCTTCGACCCGACGGCCTCCGTGCCCCTGGCCCTGGTCAGCATTTCCAGCACGACCATGAACGAGCAGGAGCTTTACGACGTCGCCTACTTCGAACTGCGCAACCGACTGCAGTCGATTCAAGGCGTCATCGCTCCCGCCGTTTATGGCGGAGTTCTGCGGCGCATTCTGGCTTACGTCGAGCGCGAGAAACTGCAGGCCCGCGGACTCTCACCCACTGACGTAGTGAAGGCGCTCAGGCAGTCCAACGTGCTGATTCCCGCGGGCGATGCCAAATTCGGCAACGTGCATTACCAGATTTTCACCAATGCCATGCCGGCCGGGTCGAGGACCTCAATCTCATTCCCATCAAGATCGTGAAGGGAGCTCCCGTTTTCATCCGGGACGTGGGCCGGGTGGAGGACAGCCATCAGATTCAAACCAACGTCGTACGAGTCAACGGGAAGCGTCAGGTTTACATTCCCATCTATCGTCAGCCCGGCGCCAATACATTGCAGATTGTCGATTCCATCCGGGACCGCCTGCAGCGGATTCTGCAGCGACTTCGGGAACTCGACCCCAGGGCGGAGACGCTTCAGCTTGAACTGGTGATGGATCAGTCTGTTTACGTCCGGCAATCCGTCCAAGGCCTTCAACTTGCAGCCGGGCTGGGGGCCCTCCTGGCGGCTTTGGTTGTGCTCCTTTTTCTTCGCAGTCTCCGCTCCACATTCATCATCTTTCTGGCCATCCCCCTTTCCCTTCTGGCCGCTTTCACGGGCCTCTTCTTTTCGGGCGATACCATCAATGCGATGACACTGGGAGGACTGGCGCTGGCGGTTGGCATACTGGTCGACCAGTCGATCGTAGTGCTGGAAAACACCATGCGGCATCTCGGCCAGGGGAAGGCACCCCTCTCGGCCGCTTTGGACGCGAGTCGTGAAGTGGCCTTTCCCCTCCTCATCTCCACCATTACCTTCATCGTTGTCTTCTTTCCGGTCGTCTTCCTTTCCGGCCTGGCGAAGTTTCTCTTCACTCCCCTGGCACTCGCCGCCACCTTCGCCATGGGCGCCTCCTATTTCATCGCGATCACTCTCATTCCTGCCTTTTGTGCCAGGTACCTGAAACCGGATCGGGCGGAATCTCAGGAGGGGACACGGCCCCCCCTTGTCAGGGCTTACGGCCTCCTGTTGGCGGCCACTTTGAGGAGGCGTTTCATCACTGTTCTGGGGGCGTCCGCTCTGTTCGTCCTCTCCCTCTTCCTGCTGGCCCACATGGGTACGGAGATGTTCCCGAGAGTGGACGCCGGGCAGTTTACGCTCTTTGTTCGACTTCCCTCCGGCACCCGCATTGAAGCCACTGAGCAGACCGTGGCCCGGATTGAACAGACCCTCATGGAAGTCATCGGCAAGCCCGACCCGGAGTATCCCGCCAGGGAGGAACATCCAGAGTCGGATCTCCGTGTCCTGATCTCCAATATCGGGGTCCTTCTCGACTGGCCCGCGGCCTACACCCCCAACAGTGGGCCCATGGACGCCTTTGTCCTCGTACAGTTGAAGGGGAGAAAGGGTTCACCGGGAACCTTCGAGTATGCTGATAAACTGCGCAAGCGTTTGAGCGAGGAGTTTCCATGGGTGGAATTCGCGTTCTCCACAGGCGGCATGCTGACTTCGGCTCTGAATTTTGGCGAGCCTTCTCCCATCCACATTCAGGTGAGTGGAAGCCGTTTGGAGACCTCTCTTGAAGTCGCCCGGATCATCCGGCGGGAGGCGGCCAAGGTGGCGGGAGCGGTGGACCTTCGAATTGCCCAACGACTGGACTACCCGATTGTGGATATCGATATCGACCGTGCCAAGGCCGCCTTCTTGGGGTTGACAGTGGAAGACGTGGTCAAAAACATCGTCACCGCCACCAACTCGAGCGTCAATTTCGATCCGGCCTTCTGGATCGACCATCGCAACGGGAATCACTACTTCATCGGTGCTCAGTATTTGGAGAAACATCTCCTCTCCATGGAGACCCTGCGGGACATTCCCATCACTGGAGCCAACTCCAGACAAGCCATCCCCCTGCGTAACGTGGCCCGATTTCGACGCACGACGGGGCCGGCCACCATCAGCCACCGCAACATCACCCGGGTGGTAGACGTTTATGCGAATGTTGCCCGTGGGTATGACGCGGGTTCCGTGATGGCATCCATCGAAAACTCTCTTCAGGAAGTGTCGGAACTGGGACCTGCTCCCCGCCAGACCGAGCGCGGAGTGGCTTATGAAGTGACAGGACCCGAATTTCGAGGCAAGGGCTACGCTTTCGAAATCAGCGGAGAGATGCGCACCATGAGGGAGGCCTTCTCGCAGTTTGGGAACGGCCTTCTGATTGCCGTCATCCTCGTCTACCTGATCATGGTGGCGCAGTTTCGCAGCTTTCTGGATCCTTTTGTCGTCCTGCTGACCGTTCCCCTCGGCTTCGTGGGTGTTGTCTTTCTTCTCTTCTTCACCGACACCCACCTCAGCATCCAATCCTTTATGGGAATCATCATGATGGTGGGAATTGTGGTGGAGTACAGCATTGTCCTGGTGGACTTCGCCAATGGGCAACTCCGGAAAGGGGGGACGACCCTCGAGGCGGCAATGACCTCGGCGGCGCGAATAAGACTCCGTCCCATCCTTATGACCTCCCTGACCACCGTGTTGGCGCTGGCGCCCATGGCGTTTGGGTTTGGAGGGGGCGATGCCAATATCCCACTGGCCCGGGCCATCGTAGGAGGAGTCCTGGGGGCCACGATCCTCTCCCTTTTTGTGGTCCCCTGCCTCTATGTGATGCTGAAACGGTCTCCCCATCCGGCCCAACGGATTCTATGAAGCTGACAGTGATCCCCTGTGGCGCCGTCCAACCGAGGGCAAGACAAGAGTGATGAAAAGACAGGGAAGGAAAAACAACTGGAGCCCAAGGGTGAGTTGCATTGTGCTGGGGCTGTGTTTGAGTGGACTCGTAAGCTGCTCCCAAAACACCGCTCGGTCTCAAGAAGACGGCCATCCCCCCGCAACTGAAGCCACTCCACGCGAACCGGCGGACGTCGTGACTCGGATTCAGACGGTCAAACCCGAGCGTCAAGATCTGAACCGCACTTTTCAGACACCCGGAAGTATCAGGGCCTATGAAGAGGCGACCTTGTACAGCAGGGTGACGGGCTACTTGGAATGGATCGGGGTCGACATCGGCGACGCTGTGAAGAAGGGCCAGGTGATTGCCAGGATCTCCGTCCCCGAGATGGAGGATGAATACCAGCAGGCGCAGGCGAAAATGCGCGTCTTGGATGCCGACCTGGAAAACGCTCGGGCGGAGGTCGAGAGGGCCAAGGCTGAGCATCGACTCAAGCAGATCACCTACCAGCGTTTGCGGCAGGTTCGGGAAGAGGAACCGGAAGTGGCCTCCCAGCAGTCCGTGGACGAAGCTGAAGCCGAGTTTCAGGTTGCCGCCGCGGGTCTTGGACTCAGTACAAGTCGGGTCCACCAGGTCAGCGCCAAAATGGAGGCAGCAGAGGCCGCTTTGAGTCGGCTTCGGACACTGATGGCCTATGCGGAAATCGAGGCTCCCTTCGCTGGGATTGTCACTGAACGGATGGTGGATAGGGGCACTCTCATCGAATCCGGCGCCTCCGGCCGGAGTTCATCCAACTTGGTCAAAGTCGCACGGATCGACAAGGTTCGCGTCATCGTCGACGTCCCGGAATCGGAGGTTCCGTTCGTCAGTCGTGGAGACCCGGCCGTCATCAGAGTGGATTCTTTGAAGGGGACGGAGTTTGCTGGGGAGGTGACCCGTTTCGCCTCCGCACTCGATCCCGAAACCCGAACCATGAAGACAGAGATCGACATTCTGAACCGGAAGAGGAGATTGTTTCCCGGGATGTACGGGAGCGTCTCGCTGACTCTGGAGAGGCATGCCGGCGCCATCACCGTTCCGGTAACCGCCTTGAGAAGCGAGCTCGACGCGAAGTTTGTCTTCATCGCCAAGGGCGGTCTTGCCAAAAAGATCGAAGTCGAAACGGGATTGGATAATGGGATCACGGTTGAGATTACCAGGGGTCTGCGGGGGGATGAGGAGGTGGTCACGCAGAGCAACCACCCTTTGAAGGACGGGACGCGGGTGAGCTCCAGGCTCGCCCCAGAAGGAACGAGGGAGGATCGATCATGAAGTGGAGTGCGGCGGCGGGAGTCTTGGTCTCATCTCTCCTCGTCATCCTGGCGGCCACGCAGACGTCTGCGCCCGCCACAACTTTGAGGCTGGAAGAGGCGATTCGACTGGCCTTGGACAACCACCCACGACTGCGCCAGGCGCGACAAAGAGTGGAAGCGGCCCGATCCCGTGTCACCCAGGCTCGATCCACCTTTTTTCCACAGATCGATGCGGGCGGAGTTGCCAAGCAGGGACTGTCCGGGTCGGGGGGCGCTTTTCGGCTCAAAGGCCTGGCTTCGTCCCCCAACCCTGACGACCTGGCCGTCTCGGCCAATTTCTATCAGGACCTGCTCGATTTCGGCCGCACCCGTTCGGCCCAGAAAGCTCGAAGCTGGGAGTTGGCCTTCTTTGTCGAGGAAACTCGTGTCGAGACAGGCCTGGTGATCAAGGACGTGACAACCGCCTATCTCGAGCTATTAAAGGCCCGAAAGCAGATTGAACTGGTGGTTCGGACGATTGCCGAAAAAGAGTTGGCATTGAAACAAGCGGAAGCTTTTCACAACGCTCAGCTCAGATCCGGCTTGGATGTCGCGCTGGCCCGGACCGGGCTGGACCGAGCCAGGCTGGACCGAGCGCACGCCCGAAGTGCCGAGAAACAAGGGAGAGCACGGCTTCGAAATGCCATGGGGATCCCGTCTGATTCAGTCCGCTACCTGCTCCAAGAGCCTTCCCTGGATGCGCGGTCTCCGGGTCCACTGGGGCCGCTGGTTCAAGAAGCGACTCGCAGCCACCCGGAGTTGAAAGCCGTGGATGCCGGGATCGCGGCCCGGGAAGCCTGGCTGCACAAAGCCGAGGCTGAGTTGAGGCCCCGGATCATGGGACTCTTCAGCGGCGGCTGGACCCGCTTCTCTCGAGTGGCCATCGGAAACTTCCTTTTCGGGGGCTTTGGAATCCGGATGCCACTCTTCACCGGCAAAAACTTGAGGGCTCAAGTTGAGGAAGCCCGACGCGATCTGGAGAGAGCCCGAGCCGAGCGCGACGAGACCTCCCTGAGAATCCGGCTTCAGGTGGAAACGTCTTTTTACCAACTGCTCGATTTGATCGAGTCCGCCGGGATCTACCAGCAGTTGCTGGTCCAGGCCCGGAAAGCCGCCAAGGGCGCCGAAATTAGAAACCGGGTCGGCTTGGAGGATTCGCTGGAGGTGGCCAAGGCCAATCTGAATCTGGCCCGAACCGAAAACGAGTACGCGGGGTTCCTCTACGACTACAAGATCACGGAAGCTGAGCTGAACTATGCTATTGGCAGAGGAACCGAACCTTGAACCTCGTCCTACGGATGGGTCCCTCAGCTGCTTCCGGTCGTCAGGTTCTGACCACGGCCAAGGGCGTTCGTGTTTTCTGAGCCCAAACTTCCCACAACCGTCATCCGGCATCTGAGAGCAAAATTCTCAGGATTCCGCGGCAAGCAGCTGACGAGGGCTCCGCCTCAGACCGGCACCGGCGCTTCACGACGAAATCCTGTGAGAAGTCCAGGCTAGGGTAGAATGGGTCAGGCTGACGGAAATGGCATGGAAAAAAAAACGCCTGCGCAGGAGACGAATTCTCTGGAGAAGGACGGGCGCCAGCTGGTCTTTCAGACACGGGCAGTCGTCAAGGTTTACCACATGGGCCAGGTCGATGTTCACGCCCTGCGGGGTGTGGATCTGGAGCTTTATGAATCGGAATTCGTCGTGTTGCTGGGACCCTCGGGAAGCGGCAAATCGACTCTTCTGAACATACTGGGCGGGCTTGACTTGCCCTCTTCCGGCAAGGTTTTCTACCGCCACCGCGATTTGACGGCCGCCGGAGAACGGGAACTCACTCGCTACCGCCGGCATCACGTCGGCTTTGTCTTCCAGTTCTACAATTTGATCCCCAGCCTGACCGCGCGGGAAAATGTCCGCCTGGTGACGGAGATTACCAAGGATTCGATGACCGCCGCGGAGGCTCTACTTCTGGTGGGGCTGGAGGACAGGATGAATCACTTCCCTTCCCAGCTTTCGGGCGGTGAACAGCAGCGGGTTGCTATTGCGCGCGCGATTGCCAAGCGGCCGGACGTCCTGCTCTGTGACGAACCGACGGGGGCGCTGGACATTTCGACCGGCGTCGTGGTTTTGGAAGCTATCGAGCGGGTCAATCGCGAGCTGGGCACGACGACAGCAGTCATTACTCACAATGCGGTGGTGGCGGACATGGCCGATCGTGTCCTCTGCCTGGCGGACGGCAGGCTGGTGGCGCAACGCCTCAACCCGGAGAAGATCAGTCCGAGACAACTCCACTGGTAGGAGCGCTGATGGGCGTGCTCGATCGCAAGCTTCTGCGCGACCTCTGGGACATTAGGGGCCAGGCCCTGGCGATCAGTCTCGTCATCGGTGCGGGGGTCAGCATGTTTAACATGTATCTGGGCACCTTTGACTCCCTGCGCCTGACACAGGCTGCTTACTATGATCACTATCGTTTCGCCGATGTCTTTGTGTCGCTGAAGCGGGCGCCGCTGCGCCTGGAAGACCAAATTGCTCGGATTCCGGGCGTGCGCCGGCTGGCCGGCCGCATCGTGGTGGCGGTCAGCCTTCATCTGGAAGGGATGGCTGAACCCGCTGTGGGGCGGCTGGTTTCCATTCCTGAACGCCACACCAAGATCCTCAATGACGTCTTCCTGCGCAAGGGCCGCTATATTGAGCCCGGTCATCGGGACGAGGTGCTGGTCAGCGAGGCCTTCTCCCTGGCTCACGGGCTGCAGCCGGGCGATCGCCTGGCGGCCGTGCTCAACGGCAGACGACGCCGACTGAAGATTGTTGGGGTCGCCCTGTCGCCCGAGTACGTTTACAGCATCCAGCCGGGGGAACTCATCCCCGACAGCACTCACTTTGGAGTCCTCTGGATGGGGCGCCGGGCCTTGGCTTCGGCGTTTGACATGGAGGGCGCCTTCAATGACTTGGCAGTGACGCTTCTTCCCGGAACACAGACGAGGGATGTCATCAGCAGGATTGACACCCTGCTCAAGCCCTATGGTGGGCTGGGGGCAATCCCGCGAGCCTTGCAGATTTCCCACTGGTATCTGGATTCCGAACTCACCCAGCTGCAGACGATCGGGCTGATCGTGCCCCTGATCTTCCTGGCCGTGGCCGCCTTTCTGCTCAATATCGTCCTCAGCCGGACTGTGACGGTGCAGCGTGAGCAGATCGCCGCTTTGAAAGCTTTGGGTTATTCGAATAGAGAGTTGGCGTTTCATTACATCAAATGGAGTCTGCTGATGGCTTTGGGCGGCGCTGCGCTGGGGACCGGAGGAGGCACCTGGCTGGGTTCCGGCATGACGAATATGTACAATCAGTTCTACCGGTTTCCCACCCTGACCTACGAATTGCCCCCGGCGGTCGTCCTGGGAGGCGTCCTGGTGAGCCTGCTGGCGGCGGTGCTGGGGGCGTTCAACGCCGTCAGAAGCGCGGTGCGATTGCCTCCGGCGGAAGCCATGCGCCCAATGGCGCCTGCCGCCTATCGGGAGAGTTGGCTGGAGCGGCTGGGCCTGAAACGCTTCCTTTCGCAATCGGGGCGAATCACGCTGCGAAACCTGCAACGCCGACCGGGCCGGGCTTTCTTGTCCATTGTGGGAATCGCTTCTTCCGCCGCAATGCTCGTCTTTGGCACCTTTTTCATCGACGCGCTTGACACCTTGATGGACGTTCAATTCAATGTTGTCCAGCGGCAGGACCTGACCATCACTTTCGTAGAACCCGCCTCGGCTCGAGCGTTCCATGAGGTCCAACGCCTGCCGGGGGTCGTCGATGCGGAAACGATGAGGAGCATCCCGGCCCGACTGCGCTTCGGCCACCGTTCTCGGCAGGTCGCCATTGTTGGGCTGGCAGCGGCGCCACACCTCAATCGGGTTATTGACTCTTCGCTGGCGGCGCGGCGCTTGCCGCCTGAGGGTCTGGTGCTCTCCACCAAACTGGCCGAAATCCTGGCTCTTGGACGCGGCGACGAAGTGACGGTCGAAGTGCTGGAGGGAGCTCGGCCGGTGAGAAAAGTGGTAGTTGGGGATCTGGTCGAGGAGTATCTCGGCACCAACGCTTACATGGAAGCCGGAGCCCTCCACCGCCTCATGAGGGAAGGTGAAAGTCTCTCCGGCGCTTTTGTCCAGGCGGATGCCGCGCACCTGGCTTCACTCTATCGTCGGCTCAAGAGAATGCCGGCCGTGGCCGGCGTGGTTCTCAAACGGGCCCTCCTGGAGAGCTTCAAATCGACTCTCCTCCAGAACCTCAACATTCTCATCTTTTTCAACTTGCTCTTCGCCGGGATCATTGCGTTCGGAGTCGTTTACAATACGGCACGAATTGCCCTCTCCGAGAGAACTCGTGAACTGGCCACGCTGCGCGTGATGGGTTTTACACGGCGGGAGATCTCGGCGATTCTATTGAGCGAACTGGGAGTTCTCACAGTGGTGGCGGTGCCTCTGGGGCTCGTCTTGGGGTATGGGCTGGCGGCTCTCTATGTCTCCGACCTGGACACCGAATTGTACCGGATTCCCCTGGTCATCACGGCCCGAACTTACGCTCTTGCCGCCGCCACTGTTCTGGCCGCAGGTCTCTTTTCGGGCCTGGCTTTGCGCTACAGACTGAATCGGCTCGACTTGATCGCTGTTCTGAAAAGCCGGGAGTGAAGAGGATGAAACTCAAGCGCCTTGTAGGCTGGGCTCTGGTTCTGCTGGTCGTCTTCATCCTGTTCATGGCGATGCGGCCCAAGCCGCTGCCGGCCGATATTGCCACTGTGGAGGTGGGTAGGCTGCGCGTCACCATCGAGGAGGAGGGAAAAACCCGCGTGCGGGACCGCTTTGTGGTCTCGGCACCGGTGGCGGGACGCGTCCTTCGTGTCCGGCTCAAGCCTGGAGATCCAGTTCGAGCAGGCCGCACGATTGTGGCCAGCTTCCTGCCCGCAGATCCGGTGCCACTCGATGTGCGGAGCTGGAAGGAAGCCGAGTCCAGAGTCCGGGCCGCCCAGGCGGAACTTGGCCGGGCAGGCACGGTTCGCCGGCAAGCCGCGGCCGCGTTGGAGTTTGCCCAGTCCGAGCTGGGCCGATACCAGGCGCTGGAAGAAAAAGGAGTCATTTCCAAGGAGAAGCTGGAGACACTCAAAGTGGAAGCCCAGATGAAAGAAGAGTCGCTTCGGGCGGCAGAATATTCGGTGGCCAGCGCCAGGCACAAGCTCGAAATGGCGCGCGCCAGCCTGCTCCAGACCTCTCAAGCGACCGTCTCTTCCGACCCACCCGGAGGCAGCCGGCGGCCGGTTTTTCTCCGCTCGCCCGTTGACGGGGTGGTTCTGCGTCGACTTCGCGAGAGTGAGAGCGTTGTTCCGGCCGGAACCCCTATTCTCGAAGTCGGGGATCCGACGGACCTCGAGATTGTCTCGGATCTGCTTTCAACGGAGGCCGTGAAGATTGGGGTCGGAGACAAAGTGTTGATCGAGCAGTGGGGCGACAACCGAACACTGCCTGGCCGCGTGCGCCTCATCGAGCCTTCCGGATTCACCAAGATTTCCGCTTTGGGCGTCGAAGAGCAGCGGGTGAATGTCATTATCGATTTCGAGGGTCCGAAGGCGAACTGGTCCGATTTGGGCGACGGCTATCATGTCCAGGTACGGATCATCATCTGGGAAGGAGCAGAGGTTCTCACGGTTCCCACGGGCAGTCTGTTCCGTCACCAGGACGCCTGGGCCGTCTTTGTAGTGGAGAGCGGCCAGGCCCAAGTTCGACCAGTCGAAATTGGGCATCGCAGCGGGTTGCTGGCCGAGGTTCTGTCCGGTCTCGAGGAAGGAGAGGAGCTGATCGTCTACCCCAGCGACAGCATCCACGATGGCGCCGCCGTCAATCCGCGCTCCCCCTGATTTCGTGGGTGCTTCTCCAGGCGTGGGGTGTCACACGGAATCGTAGCGGGGGGGAGATGCGCGACGTCGTGACCGAGGGCCCTGGATAGTCGGTCGAGGAGCCCAACCGAGCTGCAACGCGGTAGATGTTGGATAGCCTCTCCCCAGCCAGAATCCCTTGAGTCTGAGAAACCCGGGCGAACCTTTTGACTGCAGGCGAGACACAACCCCTTAGCCTTAGCCCGGACTATTCACCAGCTTTCTGCTGCGGCGCCGTTATCATCCG
>JBHHYX010000039.1:0-21157 GCA_046757765.1 Acidobacteriota bacterium
CAGTGAGCAGAAGGTCGCAAAAATGCCCGGGCGCTTTTCATAGAGGATCCGGCCTCGTGCCGCCACCACCATGGCCAGAGTGGGCGAACAGGATCTGAGATCGACGACGTCCACATCGGAAATTCTTGCGCCAGCCCTAAGGTTCAAATATTTTCGGTTAGATCTAAGATGAGTGCCCTTCTTGCCTGCGCTCCAGGCTCTGTTTCAATTCCAACTCGGAAGAATCTTCGGGAACAAATCAGGGGAAAACTGTACTACTATCTTGAGGGGACTGCTCAGGTCCCACTTTGGGGTGGGTGCATCGATTCCCATCCAACCGGCTTTCCCTCGCCTCTGGAGGGTGGCGCCGCCGCCGCCGGAGTTCTGAGACAACCCTGATCCGGGAGGTTGTTTCGCCTTTGCACTCGTAAGTCCAGCCTCCCACCTCGAGCCACGAATACGCTCACAGGAGACAAGACCATGAAGGCAAGAATCCCTGCAAATGATTGGCGCAACATCGCGATCGCGCTGCTTTCCCTGCTGGTGATGGTACTGGGGGCGATGGTCCTCTCCGAGCGGCTGCCTCAATTGATGGCGTTGGAAAAGGATGAGGGTGCCGGAGAGCCGGTGTCGGTCCTTGACGTCGTGTTGGATCGGGAGAGGATGCATTTTCTGGACATCGTCTTTGACAAGCCCCTGGGAGAGACGAAACAAGGGGAGATCCTGGGCAGGAACCCGGCCCTGATCGCCCCTCGAACCGGCGGGATCTGGCGTTGGTTGGGGGCCAACGTGCTCCGTTTCGAAGCCAGCCAGCGCCTTTCTCCCGCCACGGAGTACGAGGTCACAATCCTGCCCGCCCAGGTTCTCCGACCCTCTCAGATCTTCAAGGGCGAGCGCTCTTTCAAGATCATCACGGACCAGTTTCGGGTGGAGCGTGTGAACACCCTCGAGGAGCCGGCGGGAGAGAGGCGCAACCAGGTAGTGATCCGGGGAGAACTGCGCTTCAACTACCCGGTCAATCCACCCGAACTGGCCACCAAGCTGCAACTGATCGACCCGGAGCGGGGCGCCGGCTCTCCCCTGGTCGTGCACTTTGAAACGACTTATCAGAACCGCGTGATCGCCTTCCGCACGGATCCCATTGCCAAGAGCCGGCGGGAGCGTTCGCTCCAACTCCTGATTCTCTCCGATCTGACCCCCGCCCGGGGCAATGTGTCTCTGCCATCCGACTTCCGAAAGGAGATCCCGCTCGGCTCCAATATTCACCTGACGGTGCGGGGGGCCTCGGCGACTTCGGGCGAAGCGGAATCCACCATCCGGATTCGACTTTCGGCCCCGGTGAGTCCGGCAACCGCCGCCAAGTATGTCGCTGTCTCACCCCAGGTGAAGTATCGACTCTCCGGGGAGCGCAATCAACTCTTGCTGCGAGGCGCCTTCCGTCCCGGCCAATCGTACCAGTTGAAAGTGGAGGAGGGTCTGCCGGCCCTGGATGAATCCACCCTTTCCAGCCCCTATCGCCAGCGGATCAGCGTGCCGGACCTGGAGCCGCTGGTCCATTTCCGAAGCGAGGGGATGTTCCTTTCGGCCAGCGGTTACCGCAACCTGGAAATCGAGGCCGTCAACGTGGACACCGTGGTCCTTACCGTCGACAGGGTTTATCTCAACAATCTCTTCTTTTTGTTCCAGTACTACGGATACCTCTACCGCCACACCAGCTATTCCAATGCCCGGCTTTCACAGGCGCTGGGAGACCGTCTAGCCGAGGAGGTCCTGCGTCTGAACGGCCAGCGGAACCGGAAGGTCAGGCGATCACTGGGTCTCGGCCAATACATCAAGGAGAAGGACCCGGGACTCTACCGGGTAGCCATCCGCCGGCCCAACTCCTACCGGGGCGAGCAGCGCTGGGTTCTGATGACTGATCTGGGCATCGTGGCCAAGCAGGGAGAGCAGGATTTTCTGGTCTGGGTCTCCTCTTTCAAAGATCTGCAAGCCGTTTCCGGCGCCCAGGTTCGACTCCTCAGTCATCAAAACCAGCTCATCGCCGAGGGGTGGACGGACGGGGCGGGCCTCTGGCATCTTCCCCGCAACGCCAAGCCGTTCCAGGGGAACCACCCCTACCTGATTACGGTTGAACGGGGCAACGATCACAGTTTCCTGCTCCTGAACCGGTCGGCGGTCGACAAGGTGGGGTTGGACGTGGCCGGTGCCCCGACCTCCGGCCAGGGTTACCAGGCTTACCTTTACGGGGAGCGAAACATCTATCGTCCGGGGGAAACGGTCAAGGGCCTGGCCATTGTCCGCGATCCCCGGCTGCGACCACCCCCCACCATGCCCCTCTTGATGCGCCACAAAGACCCGCAAGGGCGCGCGCGGGGGACGTTTGCGCTGAAGATGAACGGGGAGGGTCTGGCCGAGTTCAGTCTGGAGATCCCCCCTTATGAACGAACCGGCCATCACATTCTGGAACTGCTGGTGGCGGAAAAGGTGATCGGCCAGTACCGCTTTCAAGTCGAGGAGTTCGTACCCGACCGAATCAAGGTGGAAATCCAGACGGAAGGACCGGAAACGAATCTTGGCCAGTCACTCGAGTATAAGGTTCTCAGCTCCTATCTCTTTGGTCCGCCCGCGGCCGGATTGCAGTTGGAGACCCGTGTTCGGCTCGTCTCCGCTCCTTTCGCTCCCCCGGGCTTCGAGGGATTCACCTTTGGCAATGTCGACCGCAAGTTCAACAGCCGGGAGATCTTTACCCAGCAGAGTAAGCTTGATGCGGACGGCACCAGGAGTTTCAAGGTAGCGGTCCCCCCGGCACTGCGGGTGCCATCCTCCCTGCAGGCTTTCATCACGGCTCGGGTGCGGGAACAGGGGGGGCGTGGAGTCACCGCCGTCCAGCGACAACGCGTCCATCCTTATCCTTATTACCTTGGAATTCACCGGGTTGAAGAGGGCTACGCAGAGCCGGGTCAAGAAGTCCTCTTCGAGTATGTGGCGGTCGCTCCCGCTGGACGCGAGATGCCAGCAGGGGAGTTGAAAGCAGAATTCTTCCGGGATCGGTGGCAAACCGTGCTGCGGCGAACGGCCTCGGGCAACTTCCGCTACCAGACGACGCGAGATCCGCAACTGGTCGACAGCCGCTCGATCCTGGACGCCACCAGCCGGGGGACGTTCTCTTTCACTCCTCCCGAATTCGGCAGCTACCGCGTCGTCCTCACCGACACCAAGACGGGGGCTTCCTCCGCAGTGCAGTTCTACGCCAGTGGCTGGGGCTACTCTCCCTGGGCCATCAAGAATCCGGGAAGACTGCAACTCGAGCTGGAAAAAGCAGAGTACCGGCCGGGAGAGACGGCTACCGTGCAGGTGCGCGCGCCCTTTGCCGGAAAGTTACTGGTGACGGTCGAGAGGGAGCGGGTTTTCCACACACAGCTCCACACCTTGAGCGGCAACACGGCCCCCATCAGCATTCCGATTCGGGCCTCATATCGACCCAATGTGTATGTCACGGCCACACTGGTCCGCTCGGCCCGGGGTCTGGAAGCCGGCGCTGTGGCGAGGGCCTTTGGGGCCGTCCCTTTGAATGTGGACCGCTCCTCCAACCGGATCCAGGTCCAGATCGAAGCACCCGGGCAGATCCGTCCCCATTCGACTCTGGAGATCCAAGTCCGCGCCGTCAAGAACGGAAGCGTCACTGTGGCTGCCGTGGACGAGGGGATCCTGCAACTGATCGCCCAAAAGAGTCCAGACCCATTCGGTTACTTCTTCCGGAAGCTGGGCTTGCAGGTGGGAACCTTCGACATCTTCGCACTCCTTCTGCCCGAAGTGCCTCCGCTCCCGGGACTCTCCCAGGCGGGGGGCGGGGCGGCCGCCCGCGACCTGGCCCAATATGTCCGAACGGAGGGCATTCGGCGGGTCCATCCGATCGCCTTCTGGTCGGGGCTGGTCAAAACCGACGCCGAGGGCCGGGCCACAGTGCGATTCGATATACCCGAGTTCCAGGGCGCCCTTCGCCTCATGGCGGTGGCCTCCAGGGGAAATCGGTTCGGGTCGGCCGAGAGACTGACACGAGTCCGCTCCCCTCTGGTGCTTCAACCCACCTTTCCAAGATTCCTCTCTTTTGAGGAAAAAGTCCTCATTCCGGTGACGGTCCGAAACGATACCGGTCGCCCAGGAAACATCGAACTCAACTTCAGTGCGAGCGGCCCAGCTGGCCTGGAAAAGCGGGACCGCCTTTCCATTCAGGTACCCAATGCCGCGGAGCAGACCGTCTACTTCGGTCTGGAGACAGGAGATTCTCCCGGGGAGACGCGGCTGAGTGTGCGGGCCAACGGAAACGGGGAGAAAACCAGCCTGGAAGCTCGCCTTTTCATTCGACCCGATCTCCCCCCGCGTACGGTCTATCAGGCCGGTAGCGTGACAGAGGCCTCCACCACGTTTCCATTTCAGCAGAAGGGCGACTTTCGGGGCGAAACGCTGCGCCGGGAAGTGCGAATCAGCCCTCACCCCCTGGTCCAGCTTGCGGGCCAACTGAGCCAGCTGCTCCGCTATCCCTACGGCTGTCTGGAGCAGACCGTTTCTCGCGCCTTTCCACTCGTCTACTTTAACGATCTTGCCCGGGAACTGGATCCCGAGTTGTTCCAGAAGAGCGACGCCGGGGGGCTGGTGGGGGCGGGGATTCGGCGCTTGATCCGCATGCAGCTCTACAATGGGGGCTTCTCCCTCTGGCCCGATTCCCAGACCGTCTACCCCTGGGGATCCATCTATGCCATCCATTTTCTCACCGAGGCGCGCCGCGCCGGTTTTCATGTCGACGACTTTGTCTATCAACAAGCCCTCCGTTTCCTCTCCAATGAAGTCAAGGCCAGACCCAACCCCTCTCTCCACCAACTGGAACAGATCGCCTATGGACTCTATGTTCTGGCCCGGGCAGGCCAACCGGACCTGGGGACGATGGATTTTGTCCGTCGGCGCGACAGAGACCGGCTCCAACCGGTGAGTCGGGCCCTGCTGGGCGCGGCCTATGCGGCGGCGGGGAACGCTCAGATGCTGGAGGAGCTGACCAAAGGGTTGGCGGACGCCGAGGAGAGGGAGCGGGAGAGCGGAGGCAACTTGAACTCGACGGTCAGAAACCGGGCCCTCGTTCTGCTGGCTTTTCTGGAATCGGATGGCGCCGACCCGCGGGTACCCGGTCTGGCTGACCGCCTGGCACGGGATGCCCGGCGCGGCCGCTGGACCACACAGGAAAGCTCCTTTGCCTTCCTGGCCCTGGGTCAGTTGTTCCGGCGCCAGGGGAGGAAACGACCCTATTCCGGCACCGTGCTGGTGGGCGACCGGCTCATCGGTCGCTTCAGCGGCGAGACGACCCGGTTCGCCGGCATCCAGGGGACCGACCCGATCACCATACGGATGGATCCAGGCTACCAGGCAGGGGCCGCCTTCTACAGTCTGGCGGCTCGGGGAAATCCGACTGATCGCTCCTTTCAACCCATCCGGCAGGGACTTGAGATACGCCGTGAATATTTGACACGTGAGGGCGTCCCGCTGGCGCGTCTCACCGTCGCTCAGGGTGACCTGGTGGTGGTGCGAACGCATGTCAGAAGCGTGTCGGGCCCGATACAGAACATCGTCGTCGAGACTCTCCTGCCGGCCGGTCTGGAGGTCGAAAACCCCAGATTGAAAAGCACGGAGACTTTGCCCTGGATGATCAACGCCAATCTGGCGCCGGCTCATCTGGACTTGCGGGATGATCGCGTCCTCTTTTTCACCGACTTACCGGCCAACCAGTGGCAAACCAGTTACACCCTGCTTCGCGCCGTCACTCCCGGGACGTTTCGCTTTCCTCCACTGCAGGTGGAGGCCATGTACAATCCCTCCATTCTTGCCACCGGCCGGCGCGGCACTTTGCACGTGGAGGTGAGAAAATGAGGGCTTTACGCTGCCGGTCCCTGGGCCGAGCTCTGCCGCTCGCCAGGCAACGAATTGGGGTTCAAACTGCCGCTTTCCTGAGCCGCCCGAGGGCGGCTGCTCTCATCCTGCCGGCCGTCGTTGGCTCGCTCCTGGCAGCTTTCCTCCTGCTGGACGCGTGGTTCCCGTTGGACACGTCAGCTCTCCACCGCCAGCCCGCAACCGTCGTCCGCGACAGCAAGGGCGAAGCTTTGCGGATGTTTCTTCCCCCCGACGGGCGCTGGCGCTTCCGCTCCAGGCTGGAGGAGATCAGCCCTCTGCTCCTCAAAGCCGTGGTCGCTTCCGAAGATCGCTGGTTTGGCTATCATCCCGGCGTCAACCCCCTGGCGGTGATGAGAGCCCTCTGGACCAATCTCAGAGCGCGACAGGTCGTTTCCGGAGCCTCCACCATCCCGATGCAGATCGCCCGAATGGCCGAACCGAAGCCCCGCATTCTTCAGTCGAAAGTGATAGAGGCTTTTCGAGCCTTGCAGTTGGTCTGGCATCTCAGCAAGCGGGAACTCCTCGAGATCTATTTGAACATGGCTCCCTACGGGGGCAATCTGGAAGGCGTTGCTGGAGCCTCTTATTTCTACTTCGGGAAAACCCCTTCTCAACTCTCGCTGGGGGAGGCGGCCCTCTTGACGGCGCTGCCGCGCTCCCCGCTTCAATACGACCCGTTCCTCCATCCGGAAGCGGCCTTGAAAGCCAGGAATCAGGTTCTCAGGCAGCTGCGGCGGCTAGATGTGTTTCCACAATCGGAGATCGATGAGGCGTGGCGCCAACCCCTCCCTCGGCGGCGGCAAAAGCCCCCTTTCCTGGCGCCCCACTTCAGCCAGATGGTTAGAGATCGATTTCCGGGAAGAGAGCAGATCGAAACCACCCTGGATGCCCGGATTCAACGCATCGCCGAAGCTCAGGTGCGGGCCAGGATCGGGCAGTTGCGGGACCAGGGAATCGAAAATGCGTCAGTGGTCGTGATTGAGAATCATTCCCGCTCACTCAGGGCTATGGTGGGATCGGCCGGATTTTTTGAGAGTGCTCTTCAGGGCCAGGTCAACGGGGCGACCGCCCGGCGCTCGCCGGGCTCGACGCTCAAGCCCTTTCTGTACGCCCGGGCTTTCGATCAAGGTGAAGTCGTTCCCCAGTCCTATCTGCTCGATATTCCAACTGATTTCTCAGGCTATGTGGCCCAGAATTACGACGGCCAGTACAGGGGCCGGGTGACGGCTCGGGAGGCGCTGACACGCTCCCTGAACGCGTCCGCCGTGCGGCTGCTGGCGCGAAGCGGGCTGGAGGGGTTCTATTCCCTGCTCCGCCGAGGTGGCCTCTCCACACTGGAGGGACCAGCTGTCGAATATGGTCTTCCGCTCGTCCTCGGAGCCTGTGAGGTGACGCTCCTGGACCTCACCAACCTCTATGCCACCCTGGCACAGGGGGGACTGTACCGGCCCGTTCAACTCTCGGGAAACGCCGCTCCGGCCGCCCAACGCCTTTTATCCCGCGAAGCCGCCTTTTGGGTTTCCCGGATTCTGACCGGACTGAGGCGGCCGGATCTGCCCAAGGCGTGGGATAGAAGTCGCAGTGCCCCCACCGTCGCCTGGAAGACCGGCACTTCCTACGGACATCGCGACGCCTGGGCGGTCGGGTTCTCCCAAAAAATGTCGATCGGCGTCTGGGTCGGTAACTTCGATGGACACGGCCGCAAAGGGATCTCCGGAGCCGAGCACGCGACGCCCATGCTTTTTGACCTTTTTCGAGCCATCGAAGAGGGAGGCGCCCGCTTCCCCCGTCCCAGGGGATTGGAGACGGCAACCCTCCAACTGTGCCAACTGAGCCACCAACTGCCGGGACCGTTCTGCCCCAGACGAATCGAGGTGAGTTATCTACCGGGCCGTTCCCATTTTCCTCAATGCGCCTATCATCGCCGCATCTTTGTGGATATCGAGGAAGGAACCCTGTTGAGGGGGGATTGCCTGTCGTCTCGGCCCCATCGCCCGCAGGTGGTGTCGGTCTACCCACCCGAGTTGGTGGCCTGGTGGCGCAGTCAGGGAAGTCAGGTGCCCATCCTTCCCGCTTTGAGCCAGACTTGCCGCCAGATCCTGGGAGAGGGCGCCCCCAAGATCGTCTCTCCCGACCCCTCGACGCCCTACCACCTGCGCCCGGGGGCACCCGTCGAGTACCAGAAGATCGCCCTCGTGGCCCAGTCGGCGGCCGCCACCACAAAACTGTACTGGTATCGAGACGGGTTGCTGATGGCGGCGGGGAGGCCGGGCGACAAGGTCTTTCTCTCCCCCCGACAGGGCACCCACCGTCTCGTGGTAGTCGACAACAACGGCCGCTCCGATCACGTGACTTATCAGGTCCACTAGTGCGGCTAGCCCGAGAAGAAGTTCACAAAATAGTCAACTTGTGCGCTGGGCAGCAATCTACACTATCAAGTAACGGAGCCCCGACCGTGAGGGAGGGGCATCACGGCTCAAACTCGCCGTCGCCCTCCGGTCGCCGACGCTCCCGGCTCCGTTTTCGTTGTCTCTTCGTGTGCCCCCTTCTCGGCGGTGTGAGGTCGCTCGCTACCCTTAGCCCTGGTTCTCGTCCGGAAACTTCTAACTCTAACTCCTTGACGGAATCATAGTTGTGTTCAGGATCGAGAGCTTGAAGTTTCACCCTCCGGTCAATTCGCGGCCTGAGGCCGCTCCCACCTTCCAATCGCAGCCATTGGCAAAGAGGTGAAGAGACGGCAGATCGGAAAGTGGGAGCCGCCTCAGGCGGCGAACGACCCGCGTGAGCGGCGGGATTCAATAGGATGGTGTTGCCAAGCGGCGAAGACGTGAGCCTGCCACGCCTCATGAGGAGCTTCGGGGTAGGGCGAGCGATGGAGGTCAGCCCGTCGTTGTCCCGAAAAGTGGCATCGGGACGACCGCAATCCTGGAGGAGGCGGCAACTTCATGCACCGGGCCAGAGCCAGCCGAAGGTGCCCGCAGTGACCAGACCGTAGACGATGCCATCAAAGATAAACTTGAGTGTGGTTCGCCAGCTGAGACCCTTCCAGATCGAGTCCGGGATGTGGCTGACGGCGTAACCGAGAATCGCCACGCTGCCAGTCATGCGGAAGACCTCCATGTAGGCGGCCCCTTGGCTCAGCCCCAACCTGGCAACATAGGCGACGACAACGCCCACGACAACCGAGTAGAGGAACCACTGGATGAGGTTCTTGGTCATAGCGGGGACGCCGCTTGGCACCACGGTGAGAAAACCCACGGGTCCCTTCTTGTATTTCTCCATCATCTCCGGTGTAGCCATCTCCTTCATCGAACCGGCGCAGGGGAACATGTACCCGCCCGGGGGAACACCCTGGGTGCGCATCTCCTCCAGCACCTTCCCTTCGCCGGGAAGCTTGAGGTAGTCCCCTTTGTGGATGGGCAGCACCATGTGCAGAATGGAACTGACAATGAAGACAAATACTGCCGCCAACAAGATTGGAAGCCAAAGGTCGATCAAGAAATCCATGCATTACCTCCCGAAGCCATGAGTTTTTGTGAAGTGGGAAGCTCCACCCCTCCAGCGGAGACCCAGTGCACGAGCATATTCGAAAGGCCCCTGATTTGCAAAAACGGGCCCCCCACTCAAGCCATCGGGGATTGAGGCGATGCTGCCGCAATATTGCCTCCTCCTTTCTCTGCTACCCGCTGCACCAGACCGATCCAGGCTGAGACTCCGGCTCAGTATCGGTATCGCAATCGCAATCGGTGATCGACATCAGGCGCATTGTCCCCCGCCGTCGCAATCGACGGCAATAGCGACTGCGAACCCGATTCCGATGAAGACCCGGCTACCCCACCACTTGCCGGTCGGAGGCGCCGCCCTGCCAAAGTCGCCAGAAATACGAGCCAGTTCCCATCCCAGGAAGAGTAAGGAGTTGAACAAAAGTAGGTTATGAGGTTGGGAGGGAACTCGAATTTCCAAATCCCAGTTGCAATTCCCAAGCAAGATTGCACCTCCCAAGTCTCAAATGCAAGGGATGGTGATTTGGGGCTTGAAGCTTGGTCCTCGGGATTTGTTTGAGGTTTGGCCCCTTGGTCCTCGGAATTCCTACTTCCCATCCCACACACAAAGCAGCTTTTATTTCACAACTATTTAAGAATTGTGGGATGGGAAGTAGCTAGTGCATCTCCTCGAGCGGCACGTCCCTGACGTGCTGGGCAAAGAACCAGTGGTGACCCTCCAGGTCTTCTGCCGAGTAGCTTCGGTCACCGTAGAACTTGTCCTCGGGATCGGAGAGTATCCTGGCACCCGCGCTCCGGGCGTGGGCGAAATGCTCGTCCACATCGTCCACGTACACATGGACGAGTTGGCAGACATGGCCATGCCGCTTGGGGCTCTGGAAGTCCGGGCCCGGGTGTCCCAGCATGATGACTCCGCCCGCCAGCTCCATCTCGGCGTGAGCCACCTTGCCGTCCGGACCCGGCATCCGCAGTCGTTCGCTGAAGCCGAATGTCCGCGCCAGCCAATCGACGGCCGCCGCCGCGTCCTCGTAAAGGAGATAGGGGGTGATCCGAGGCATGTTTTCGGGTGGGTTCGCCGGCATAAGGGGTCCTCCTCAATGTGGGGGTTTCTCTCCAACCTCGTAGTCAGGCCAAGTCAGGACCCATCCAGTCTAGGGGCCGCCTGAGCCTGAAGCAAGTCCACGAAGTGGTCAAGTTGCGGATGGGACAAACAATTTCGAGCTGACTTGAGCAGGCATCTGACTCCGCGGCCGTGTAGGCGCGTCCCTGGCTGAGTCGAAGCGGCCTTGCCAAAGGCCCGGAGGGCCGACATTCGAGTAGCCCGGTCCGTAAGGGCCGGGTGGCGCTGATGTCTCCAGCGGACAGGCCCGGAGGGCCGACACAAAGGCGCTAACAGCAATCAGTCATCCCCTCAACGGCCGCTCGGCGGTGTGAGGTGGGTCGCTGGCGTGCCCTGTCAGCGGCCCGTCCCAACCCGACAATCCGGCCTGCTCCCCTCCCCGGTCCAATCCGCGCCAAGAGTCACAACCCGGCGCGACTTTCTCTCTGATTGTGAGACTTTTCCGCCTTCAAGAAGCCCACTGTCAATGAATTAAATTGTTTGTGTACAGTAAATTAACTCCGAATCGAAGGACGGAACAGCGATTGCTGGAAGAGGTTTCCGTAAAACACTTATTGAAGTCCATTCCATATCCAGGAGGAAAAGGAAAATGAAAAAAATGGTTCTATTGTTCACTTTGGCTCAGCTCCTCTTGACGGCTCTGCCCGCCCAACCCAGAATAAGGTGGTCAGTGGGCGGAGGAGATGCCTCTTACCTGCAGCTGCGGAATGTCGCGGACCGGGAGGTGGTGATGCGCCTTTTCTTCTTCCCCGAGCGCGGGGACCAAAAGGGAGTGATCACGCCCCCGCTGCGACTGAGACCGACTACCGAAATGAAGCTGAATCTGCGGCATTTTCTGGACTTCGCCCTCCCCAAGAGTGAGGGTCCGGCATCCCACTCTGTTCCGCTCAGGGGCGCTCTGAGGATCGAACAGAGTCAGGCGCCGGGATCGGTGGTGATTCTGCTTCACCGCCGCCAGGGGCGCGAGCAGGAACCCAGCGTCACCGACCTCACCCTCATGGGGGAACCCGTGGCGAGTCTCGCCTCAGGCCCGCGTCCGGTCTGCGAGGGATTAGACTGCCAGGACGGCGATCCTGAATACCGCTTGTATGACACTTTTGAATACAAGGAGTGGGATGCAACGGGGGACGGCATATCCGACCCCCAGCTGGAGAGCAGCATGGTGGTTTTCGATTCTTACGGAAACATCACCTTCAGCGACAGCATCAGTCAGGGGTTTTCGTTCATGTTCGAGGGCGCCTACCACGACACCTTTTGCGGCGGCGGCGTTCCCATCGGCGACTGCCAGGTGAGTAGCTGTACTGTGCAGCGTCTGACCTCCGGGGGAGAGACGATCTACACCAGCGAAGTGAATTTCCTCACCCTGACCACGTGTCCCACCACTCGATTTTTCCGAATCTTTGACTTCCCCGAAAAGCCGGTCACGACAGCTCAAGCATTGTATGACGACTGCCTCAATCAGACGGGAACCGAGTTCAACACTCTGGTCGACAACGAGCACGATCAGGCGGTGGCGGACATCACGAGACTGGGGACTGACCTCGGGGGAACCATCATCATCTCGGTTGTGTTCGGAGGAATCGCAGAAGCGGGAACCGCCAACATTATAAAGGGGATCCTGAAAGGCGCCCAGGCAACAGTGGTGTGGGATGCCCTGAGATCCTTTCAGCGAGCCGCCGGGTTTGAGAGCTTTGTGCTGGACCGGGCCTGTGACTGGTTCGCCCAGGAGGAGCGCTGCGCGATCGAGGCCAACCGTCTCTTTGATTCGGACCTTTCCGTGCGGCGAAACACCGCTGGGATCAACGACGTGCTGGCGGCCAAGAACATTTCGCTTACTTTTGTCAATCTCCACTGCAGCCGATAACAGCAAGGAAAGAGCGTGCTTTCAAACAAGAGATTCGCCCCTACAGTGTTCTTCCTCAACCCCGTGTTCTTCTTGGCTTTGGCGTTGGGTTGGGGAAAGGCCTGGGAGTTCTTCCCCCACCCTCTCTTGACCACCCTTGGAGTCCTCGCGTTCGGGGCGGGAGGGCTGGTTTTCGTCTGGAAAAACGAGGCTTCCAACAGTGCATCCAGGCAGCCGGGAAGTCGCCTTCTGGCGGCGCTGCTGATAGTCGACGCGGCTCTGATTTTCGGCTTTTCGGACTGGGCCATGCTGACCGCGGAACATCGACCACCCTTTGCGACCTGGATTTTTGTGATGCTCTCGGGGTACGTTCCTTTTGGCACTCTCGAATTGTGGCGGGTCAAGGCGGAGGGAGAGGGCGCCCCAAAGTCAGAGCCAATGGTCTCGTATGTCTGGATACCGGTCGGAATCCTGCTGGTCGTTTCTGACTTGTACCTGGATGTGCCTTATTACCAGCGGACTCCTTTTCTGTTTGTCCTCATTGGCGCGTGGACGTCGTTTTGGAGCCTGCGAGGATTTCTCCGGCGACGACGGAATTCCGGCCAATAGCGGCAGAGGCGCGCGATCTCCGGATTGCCTCACCATTGGTGGTTGCCAGGAGCCGGGACCGTGCCGCGAAACAGAGGCGGGATCAGCGACGTGTTGGAGGCCAAGAACATTTCTCTCACCTGAGTTGAGCGATTCTGGCGGATGGGAAGCGCCAAGATGTTCTGTTCTGGTGAGTTGCGGAGACCACCGGCATACCCGCCGCGGTCTGTCCAGGTTCGACAAGACCCGTCCGGAACAACAGATTGGTGCTTACCGCCGTCGACAATCGCTCAATTCAGGTCTCAATTGCTGTAATTCTCGTAGCCAGCCACCTCATACCGCCGAGAAGAAGGCACACCAAGAGACAACGAAAACGGAGCCGGGAGCGTCAGCGACCGGAGGCCAACGACGAGGAGTCCGTTGAAACAAAAAGTCGCGTTTACGTCCTACTTTCTCCTCCCCGCCCTGTTGCTGGCTCTGGCTCTCGGTTGGGGGAAGGCCTGGGAATTCTTCTCCCGACCCCTGCTGGGCTAGCCTTGCAGTCGTTGGGTTTGGGGCGGGAGGTCTGCTGCTGCTCTGGACGGGTCCGGGTTCAAATCTTGGAGTCCAGCGCCGAGGGCGCGTCCTTCTGGCTCTGCTCCTGCTCGACTCGGCTCTGATTTTTGGTCTTTCCGAGTGGGATTTGATGGCCACGGAACATCGGCCTCTGTGGCCCACCTGGTTTTTTGTCCTGGGCGTGGCGCACTCGCCGTTTCAGGTGCTTGAAGTGTGGCTGTCCGAGAATCTCTCTGGGTGGAAGCCGGTGAAATCTTACAGCTGGATCCTCTGGGCAGTGCTCTTATTCCTCCTTGAACCCTACCTGGGGATGCCTTCGTACAAGGTTGTCCCTTTCGTGGTCTTCTTGATTGGCAGCGAGACCTTGTTTTGGAATCTGCGAGGAACGAGACGCTAACCCTGCGTCACCTCTCAGGGAGACCAGGTGGCGACGGATGGCGGCGATCTCTGCCGGACCGATCCGACAGCAACCGCCAATGCCGGTTGCCCCCAGCCGAGCCCATCTGATCACGGCCTCATCCCACTCCATCCGCGGCGACTTTTCGACCCACGTTCGGCTCGCCACGTCGTACTGGTCACCGGAATTGGGATAGACGAGCACGGGTTTGTCCGTTGACAAACGTATCTGGGCAATCAAGTCGGCAACAAGCTCCGGCGAGGTGCAATTAATGCCCACCCCCGCCACCCGCGGCTCGGCATGGCAGAGCCGGGCAACCTCACAGAGTGGACTTCCGTCACAGAGATGAGCGCCGTCGCCGCAGCTGAAGCTCATCCAAGCCCACGTCTCGGGCGTTTCTTTGAGGAGTCGCAGAAGCACTTCGGCCTCTGAGTGCGAAGGAATGGTCTCACAGGCCAGCAAGTCCGCCTGGCTGCGGGCCAGGAGATGCCAGCGTCTGCGATGAAACGCGTACAGGTCCTCGTCGCCCAGGTTGTAGCGGCCCGTGTACTCTGATCCGTCGGCGAGAAAGGCGCCGTAGGGGCCGATGCTGGCCGCCACCAGCGGACGGAGGCGACCGCGGCGATGGTCCGGGACCCGCCAGAACTCATCGCGCGCGTCGAGGGCCAGACGCACTGATTGGCGCAACAACTTGAGGCCCCGGGCTTCACTCAGCCCGTGCTTGCGGAAACCCGGCAAACTCGCCTGGTAGCTCGAGGTCGCAATACAGTCCGCCCCTGCGGCCAGAAAATCGAAATGGGTCTGTCGAATGACTTGCGGCGCCTCCAGCAGGATTCTGGCCGACCACAAGTCGTCGTACAGGTCACACCCACGCGACTCCAGCGTCGTGGCCAATCCGCCGTCCAGCACCATGACGCCCTGGCGCCGCACGAAGACCGAGAGGGGATTCTCATCTGACAGCTGAATGCTCATAACGGGCTTCTGGGGGTGCGACGGTCACTCCATAATAACACGGCGAAGGCGCCGAGCCGACAGGCGCCCAGCCCCCGCAGTCGCTCGCTCGGACTGCTCGACGTTCTGCACCTGGCGTTGCCCCCGGCATCGACCTTGGGCGCAAGAAGTGTCGGCTGGGGTCACCACCAGGCAGCTGAACTCTGTTAGGAGTGAGATGTTCATAGCGGGCACACGGGAAATAGAGAACCAACAACTCCGCAGGAGTGACATGGGGTCGATTGGGATGACCTCAAAAGAGTTTATTCCAATCCAGGTCAGGCGATATGTCACTCCTACGGAGTTCTCCTCCAATCTTGGCCTTTTGGCTACAAACATTTCACCCCTGGCGGGGTTGTGGAAGTGGCGTACGACAAGGAACCGGAAGACTATATGACCGGGTCACTTGAGCCACGAACGTCAGGGAGTGGCCACCCGGCTGGGGCGTGACCATCCGGATTGGCCGGGCGCTGACGCTTCGGCTCAGTTCACAGAGAAAGGGCAATGGCGCAGCGCGTCGTCCCTGCAACGCATCTGGGAACAGAATTCTCAGGCTTTGGCGTTTGAAGCTTGGTCCTTGGGATTTGTTTGAGATTTGGGCCCTTGGGACCTTGGGACTTCTAGTTCCCATCCCAAACTCTAAGCTATTATTTCACCATTATTTAAGAGTCTTGGGACGGGAACTGGCTAGCCACTGGCCCCACACCTCCTGGCCGACGAACTCTTCCCCCTCCACCAGCACCTGGCCACGCAGGAGGGTGCGGTCGAGACGACCGGACTGTTTCATTCCCTCGTAGGGCGAAAAGTCGGCATTTCCGTGCATGGATTGGGCGCTGATCCTGACTTCGGGACGCGGGTCCCAGATGACCAGATCGGCATCCTTCCCCACCGCGATCTCCCCCTTTCGGTCATCGATCCCGAACAGCCGGGCGGCCTGGCCCGCCAGCACCTGAACCATCCTGGGCAGTGAGATCCGCCCGCTTGCAACGCCGTAGGTGTAAAGGATCGCCAGGCGATTCTCCACGCCGGGCAGACCATTCGGAGTCCGTTCAAAGGCGCCGCCATGGCGGTCCTTCTGGGCGCTAGTGAAGGGACAGTGATCGGTGCCAATGGTGTCGATCTCCCCCGCCTCGAGGGCCGCCCACAAGGCTTCGCGATCTTCCGGACTTCGCAGGGGCGGCGTCGTGATCCAGCGGTGGCCTTCCCGGCCGCGGTATTGGCTCTCGTCCAGGACGAGATATTGGGGGCAGGTTTCCAGGTAAAGCTTCACGCCCCGCTCTTTGGCACGCCGGCTCGCTTCCAGACCCAGCCGGCTGCTGAGGTGCACAATGTACAACCGGGCGCCGATCTCGGCGGCGATCCGAGAAGCCTTCTCGATTGCCAGGGCTTCCGCTTCCGGGGGACGGCTGCGGGCGTGGTAAATCGGTGCGCTCAGACCGGCCGCCAGGTGTCGCGCCGTCAGCGAGGTGACCATTTCGTTTTCTTCCGCGTGCAGCATAAGCAGGCCCCCGCCAGCGTCAATCCTGGCTAAGACGCTGGGCAAGACCGCCCACTCGATCATCATGCCCTGCTCTTTGTAGGTCGTAAAGGCCTTGAAGCTGTTGAAGCCCTGCTCAATCAGCGCCGGGATCTCCTCCAAACGCTCTTCCGGGCGGTCCGTGAGGTTGACGTGAACGCTGTAGTCAACGTGACTCCGGTGAGCGGCTTTTGCCAGCCGCCCCCGGACGGAGTCACCCAGGGATTGTCCAGGCTTCTGAACAGAAAAGTCGAGAATGGTCGTGGTGCCCCCAAAGGCCGCCGCCACCGAGCCGGAAGCAAAATCGTCGATGGAATGGGTGTCCTTGATAGGGATTCCCATGTGGGTGTGGGTGTCGATGAGCCCCGGCAGCACCAACTTTCCGGAAGCGTCGATCACTTGTTTGGCGCCGCTCAGATCGGACCCGACGGCGGCGATCTTCGCGTCGCGCACCCCCACGTCCAGACAATCCACACCGCCTGCCGTCACAACGGTTCCGCGGCGTACCAAAAGATCGAACTGTAGGCGACCAGACATTGTCAGCCTTGACCCGCATTTCTCACAAACAATCCATTGCGGAGCCGAATGGATCCACCCTGACTGCGTTAGGCTCGGTCGGACTACTCGACGTACTGTACAGTACGTGTTTAGCGTCTCGTTACTGTCCTCGTGGCACCAGCCCTCGAAGGGGGCGGATTTTAATAGACAGCGGTGGTCATAACCCTTGGTGAATCAGCCGCCCCAATTGCCTCGGCTCTGTAGGGGCGCGCTGACTTCTCGACGCGCCCTTCGCGTCTCTTCACATCCGCCCATTCAGGGCTCAAGGTTGTCCTTACCTGCGCCAACCTGGGGTTGTCACCCCAGGCTATTCAGGGGCACGCCGGCTTCGCGGCTGGGAGTGATGGCGGCCTCCCCTCAGGTGGGTTCAGACCTGTCCAGTTCCCCTCCCAGTGGAGGCAACAACCCAACCCCACTTCTCGCCCAATCACGCTAAGCACGTACCGTACAGTACGCCCGCTCGGGCCTCGGTCGCAATCCGGGGCGATAGCGATGACCGATACCATTCCGATACCGATAGAGACTCGCCAAGCACACTGCTCGCCGCTAGACGCCTTGTCGGCCCGGCGTCTTCGGCGCTGGAGTAGACAGTTCATGAACGATGCGGGCCTGCGCCCTCGATCTCCCTCAACAGACCGGTTCTCTGGTTGAAGGCGTCAATCAAGGCGTCCACTCGCCGGGCGCACCCTTGGATGCGGGTCCAGTAATCCGGATCATACCACTGGGCCTGAATTTCCTCGTAGGTCTTTCCCTGCTGCTCCACCCAGGTGAAATACTTCAGGTTATGAATCCGCTTACGATCGTAGTGGCTCAACTCGCACATATCGGAGACTCCCGCCCCCATCAGATAGCGGTGGAAACCGGCGGCGGCGGCCACACGAGTGAAGGGTCCTCGCTCCTCATTCAGCTCCTGCAGGCGGCTGGCGTACATTTCCATCGAATCCGTGGCCACCGTCAAGAGAATGTCATTCCCGCCGAGTTCGTAATAGCGGGCACACTTGATGCAGGAGAGTAGATTGGCAATGCTGGAAATGCCGAGCAGCGGCAGTTGGGAGAGAGTCTCCGCCGAAACCCCCTGATCGGCCAGGTAGTCCTGACCAGCCGGCTCGTTGAACACGCGCATCAGGCTTATGGCGGCGGCATCATCAATGGCCACCACCAGGTCCGTGTTTTTCACATTGTGAATCCAGGGAACGTGTTTATCGCCGATCCCTTCGATCCGGTGGGCGCCGAAGCCGTTTTGCAGAAGCGTCGGGCATTGCAGGGCCTCGCTGGCTACGATCTTACTGGCGGGAAAGTGCTGCTTCAAATAGTCACCCGAGGCCAGTGTTCCCGCCGAACCCGTCGTCAGCACGGTCCCACGAAACTGGTCGACCTCCCCCATGATCCGCCCCAGGACTTCCATCATGGCACTCCCGGTGACCTCATAGTGCCAAAGGTAGTTTCCAAACTCTTCAAATTGGTTGAAGATGGCCAGATTCTGCCCTGAACGGCGCAACTCCCAGCACTTGTCAAAAATCTCCTTGACGTTGCTCTCGGAGCCAGGCGTCTTGATCGTCTCCCCGGCCACCGAGGCCAGCCAATCGAATCGTTCCCGGCTCATCCCTTCGGGCAGGATGGCGATCGACTCACACCCCAGCAGGTTGGAATCATAGGCACCGCCCCGGCAGTAGTTCCCGGTCGACGGCCAGACGGCCTTCTCTCTGCTGGGGTCGAATCGACCGGTCACCAGAGGCGGCACAAGACAGCCAAAGGCCGCCCCCACTTTGTGGGCACCCGTCGGGAACCATTTGCCGACGAGGCTGACAATCCGGGCTTCCACACCCGTCAACTGGGTTGGAAATTCGATCAAGTTGACCTCCCCAAAACGGCCCCCCCGAGAGACCGGCTGGTTGTGCCAGGTGATGCGAAACAGGTTCAACGGGTTCACGTCCCACAGCCCAATCTCCTCCAAACGAGTTCGAATGCTGGCAGGAACGAGTCCGGGAGTCTTTTGCTGCTTCAGGGTGGGAATGATAATGTTCCGCTGGCGGGCGCGATCCACAGCCCGTTCCAGAGCGGCCGGGTCGCCAAGAGTCAGGTCGATCATCCTTCTTCCTCGAGTAAGAAGATGGATGAAATCTTGTGGGAAAGTCAACTCCTCGAGTCGCAAAGGAGATCGAGCCGCTCGCTATCAAGGAAAGGGCTCCGGCGCGGCGGCCCCTCTACTGGATCAGAAGACCAGCTTGACGAGCCCGGCCACGACCAGACCTCCCAGCAGGAGTGGGATGCCCAGCAGAAGAACGAGTGGCACAGCCAGTCCCAAAACGAGCGGAAGCACCACCGAGCAGACGACGAAACCCACGAGGATGACTGGGACGGCAATGATCAGGCCCAGCACTCCCTTGAGCAGAAAAAAACCGACTTTCACTGGAATCAAGACGAGAGCAACCAGGAGCTTGACAAAAAGGATCAAAAAAAGCCCCCCCACCGCAATACCGGAGACGAGCAAAAGCAGCTCAAACATGACGATCACCTCAACCCGCAAAAACGTCCAATTTCGCCAACCCGCTCAAGGGACAGCGGGTGAAATTGAACAACCTTCGATTCTTTGCTCTTCCGTGGATCATTACGAACAACCCGGCCTTGCTATTCTCCAACATTTCCGAAGGCTTCCCGGCCCGCAAGCCACTTTTACTGGCCACGATTCTCACAAACAATCTAGTGTGGAGCCGAACGCATCCACGCTGACCGGGTTATGCTCGGTCGCCTGCTCGAAGGACGCTACGGGACGCGCGCGCGGCCCTCGGTGGCAAGCCTTGCCAGCACGTCGCCTTCGACTCTTCATGACGCACAAAGACTGTGATAACAGCCTGGTTACGCTCCCTCCCATTCCTCGCCCTGGGGAGGGCGCCCAGCCGCTTCGTGATGATTGGAGAAGGTTGTTCGCTCGCACCCACTCTATCCCTACGTGTCGGAGAGGGCAAAAGTTCCGGGTGGCCGGAAAACCGGGACCACTGCCCCCCGGGGGGCAGTGGTATAATTCAGAGATGCGCCTGGTCCTCTTTGACATCGATGGCACATTGCTTCTGGCTGGAGGAGTGGGAAAACGGGCTTTCCAAAAAGCCTTCATGAAACATTACGACCGTGTCGCCGACCTCAGCGGGATCCGGTTCGAAGGGAAGACGGATCCCCAAATCATCCGCGAGGTTCTCGGGGACATGGGCATCGACCGGCGCTCGAAAAATCAACTGAGCCAATCCTTGTACCCCAGCTATATCTCCTTTCTACGCGAGGAGATCAGCACTTCGGACAACTTTCAGATGCTCCCCGGGGTTCGCCAACTGCTGGTCAGAATCAGCCGGGATTCACGTTTTCTGCTCGGTTTGGCCACGGGCAACATGAAAGAGGGCGCCAGGCTGAAGCTGGAGCGAGTGGGGCTGAATGAGTTCTTCCCCTTCGGAGGATTCGGCTCCGATTCCGAATCTCGCACGGAGATCATTCGAAAAGCCATTGAGAAGGGCCGCAAGAGGCTCCCCTCCAACGACTTCGAATCTGTAATCGTGATAGGAGACACGCCTCAAGACATCATCCATGGCAGGAGGGCGGAGGCTCAGACCCTGGCTGTCGCCACCGGGGCTTTTTCACTCCAGGAGCTTCGGGCCTACCATCCCGACCTGGCAGTCCTCGGGCTGGAGCCGGTCGAGCCGGTCTTTGCTTTTCTGTCCGGCAACCCCCCGGCCCCACAACCCTAGCCAGTTCCTCTCCCAAGACTCTTAAAGGTTGATTTGTCCTGGCCGGACCACTGAACCACGAACGTGAGTGAGTGGCCATCCGGATTTGGGCCGGGCGCTGACGCTTCGGTTCAGTTTACACCCCGTGGCTGAGCAGTCCAGCCGGACTCGATATTCCGTTTCGATCTTGTGGCAAAGTTCTCATAGAGAACTGGTCCCATCCTCATAACCAACTCAGCTCAGCAAGCCTCCTGAAGGTCGTCGAGGTTTTGGAGCTTGCGGCCATGGGATTTGTTTGAGATTTGGCCCCTTGGCCCTTGTAATTTCTAGTTCCCAAAAGTTCCCATCCCAAACGCTAAGCTATTATGTCAAAATTATTTACGAGTTTTGGGATGGGAACTAGCTCATAGCGGCCCACCACAAATCGAACGCTTCCGTCTCCATCAACCGCGTAAGAA
>JBHHYX010000040.1:0-20959 GCA_046757765.1 Acidobacteriota bacterium
TGAGCTGGCCGGGTTTGCTTGCTATGCACTCCCACCGGCTGATCACTCCTTTAACGACACCCTCGTGAGGGAGGGGTACCAGGGTTGACGCTCGTCGTTGCTCCGGTCGCTAGCGCTCCCGGCTCCGTTTTCGTTGTCGCTTCGTATACCTGCCACTCGGCGGTATGAGGTTGCTCGCCTCAGACCGACGAGCGGCGTAGTGGCGCTGATTCCAAGCCCCACCGGCCCTGCGCCGGTGGTTCCCAGGGTTGACGAGACCGGCCCTTCATAGAGTTGGTAAACCCGGCTTCCACCGGGACAGGCCCGGTGGGGGCCAAGTCCCACGTTCCAGCTTCTAGTTGTCAAACCTGGCTCCACCGGGGCGGGCCCGGTGGGGGCCATCGCTCCAGCCATTGGCTCATCGTTGCGTTACGGCGTTATCTGTTGCCACGTGCGCAACTTGACTCAAGTTTAAAGATTACCGAAACCCTGGTTTGTGTGGGGGATCCCATGACCGAGGGGCATGCCGCCGTGTCGAAGACCCTGGAAAAGGTCAGGGGCTCCAGGGCGGTCTCTTTTTCGGGCTCTATTTGAACTCTGACCAGTAGTCCTTGGGGTCCGCGAGAGGGTAGTCCGCTTCATCAATCAGAAACCAGGCATCCTGAGTTGCAGGGCGCGACCCGCGGCGACGATAAAGTGTAGACTGGTTGGGGAGAGGTGAAAGTAAGGGGATTGGGACAATGACGGGACCTGCTCAACCCGGGCGTCAATCAAAGCGGTTGAGTGGCAACGCCTCCCGGGTGCGTGGCGGCGGGGTCTTGCCGGCCAAATACTCTTGCGAATCACTCGGGCCAACTCGGCAGGCCACCCGTCGCAAAGTATTGGAGATTTCTACCGATAAGAGACATGTTGCACCTGACCAGTCAGGTTCAACTGTTCATTTGGGGACCCATTGAAGGGAAGATGACGATATGAAAAGCTGGTCATTTTTCAAGTTTTGGTCCAGTCGAGCGGGGCAATCCGCGCCGCCACAGGTTGGAAAGAGAGGAATCGTGACTCTGATGCCCGTGGACAAGGGCCAGGAGTCGGATTCCAACAACGGTCAAGCGCCGGAGGAGGTGGG
Organism: Acidobacteriota bacterium; assembly: GCA_046757765.1. Taxonomy (GTDB): domain Bacteria; phylum Acidobacteriota; class UBA6911; order RPQK01; family JBHHYX01; genus JBHHYX01. The sequence goes on from JBHHYX010000040.1 coordinate 1,103, forward strand.
CCCGGTGCCGAAGGAGAAGAGTATGGATGTCGGCCAAGTCAAGACTTTTCCAAGTGCTGAAGAATTGGGCAGGGAATTGACCGATGTTCTGGAGAAGTTGCAGGAGACTGCATCCGAACTCAAGGTCACGCAACAGCAAATCGGCACCAGCATGGAGTCCCTTCAAGACACTCTTGGCCGCGGCGGACGGAAAGAGCCTGAGAGTGTTTCCATCCAGGCAACGGGAGCGATCCGAAGACTCGCTTCAGGGACAACCCAGGAAGAAATCCTGCAGGTTTTCCTGCAGGAGGCGAAAGCTCAGCTTGCGAGAGTCATCCTGTTTTCCAGAGATGAGGAGAAATATGTCTCCTGGCGAAGCGCCGGTTTCGATTCGGACCGTGTGACGAAGTTGACCCTCGTCGACCCTGATGATCCTGTGGTGAGAGCCGCGGACCATCGCACTATGTTGTCCTTTGAAGCGCCTTTGGCAGAGATTTTCTCCTGGTTGCCGCCGGTTCCTGAACCTCCCCTCAAAGCGGTCTGCATCCCACTGGTTTTTAACGATTTTGTGCCCCTCGTCCTTTATGGTGACAGCGACAGCGATCTGCCTTTGGATTTCCTTGAACTGCTGAGCCATCTGGCTGTGTTGGTGCTGAAGAATAACTATCTGCAACTGATGGTGGAGTCCCAGCGGGGTGAGGCTGCCGCCGCCGAGGCTGGAGACGCTGGGGGCATACAGACTGGTCAGCTCGGTGAACCGGTTTCTGAAAAGGAAGAGGAAAGTGGCCCGGCTGCGCCGTCAGAAAGGACGGAGAGTCCGGAGAGTGAGGTGGTTTCGGCTCCCGTGGACTCGTCGTCAGTCACTGCTGAGTCGGTTGTTTCGGAAGAGACAGCGGGGTCAATCGAATGGGCGCCAAGGGCGATGGAGCCACCGGCCGAGCCGGGCCCCGGCTTTGAGCCTTCCCCTTCTGCGACGGCTGATACAACCCCTGAAAAGACCGAAGAGTCTCCCCCATACTCGGCCGCCCCTCATTTGACGGAGGAGTGGGCGTCCGATTTTGAGCCGCGCGAGGAACCGTTGACACAGCCTCCTGATCCATCTCTGGAGGAGTGGGACTTTTCATCCACGGTGGAGGAACCGCTCCCGGGCGGTGTCCCGGCCCAAGGGTCGGAGGCGACCTCTGAGCCCTGGGAGACGGTGATTGAGCAGGTTCCGTCTGACGACGAGAGCGCCGGTGAAGTCCCGGATTGGATGAAAGATCGAAGTCCCGTCGCCGAGGAAGGGGCCGGAGTCCCCTCCCCTGAAACACAATCCGCAAGTCAGGCCACAGCTGAAGGTGAACTGAATGGATTGGAAAGGCCTTGGGCTCCGTTTATTCCGGAGCCACCCGAAGAGCGCGGTAGCGACTCAATGCCCCTGAAACAGGACGCTGCACCCGGCCAGGATTCTCAAAGCGTCCCCGTTGAGATGGAAAATCAGCAGATGGAGAGGGAAGCTGGAGCAGCGGAAAGCCCCGCCCCGAGTCCAGTTCCAGAAGTCCCTGAGAGCGTCGATTTCCGTGCGGGTGATGATGCCGCCGAGCGGCTGGATGGTGTGCCGGAAGCCGAAGCAGAGAGGCGGGAGGCAGACTCGGAGCCGGCGGAGGATGATCAGCTTGCATCAGAAAGTGGGTTTGCATTCTCTGAGGAGCCGCGCCCGATCGAGAAGGGGAGGGAAGAAGGATCGGAGCATGTCTTTTTCGACTCCAGCGATGAGGCCGGACCGGCACCTGTCCTCTCCTCTGTGGAAGACGCTCCGGTGGAACCTGCCCCAGCCCCGGAGAGCGGCAGTCAAGCTGCTGCTGGAGAGGGAGCGTTTTCCCTCTCCGCCGAGGAGTTGGAAAGGTACCACCATGAAGCCCGGCGCTTCGCTCGCCTGCTGGTGTCGGAAATCAAGCTCTACAACGAGGAGGCCGTGGAAAGCGGCAGGGCTCACTCCGACCTGCACCGCCGCTTGCAGACGGACATCGAGCGAAGCCGGGAGATGTATCAGAAGCGCGTTCACCCCGGAGTCCGCTCCCTCACCGATCATTTTCACGATCAACTGGTGCGCATTCTGGCCCAGGGAGAGGAGCGACTGCTGGGAAGCGACTATCCTGGCCCGGTTCTCCACTGACGGGAACCCTTAAGCACCGAGCACCAGACACTAAGGGCTCGCGCAAGAATAACTTCACATTTTGGCATCTCATCTTCACACCATCTTGGGCCGCTCCTCAATCGCGGCCAAATCTGGTGCAAATCTGAGCGCCAACTCTGCGAACCTATTCTTGCGTAAACCCTAAGAATGATTCCATCGGTTGGGCGATTCTAGCCTCAAGTCACTGAACCACGAACGTGAGTGAGTGGCCATCCGGACTGGGCCGGGCGCTGACGCTTCGGTTCAGTTTACAGGGCAGGGGCGGGCAAGCGGCCATCGCCGCCCCGTTGCCCCAGCGAAATGCTTTCCGGCCGGGTGGAAATGGGAAAACTGGCGTTTGACCCACCAACCAGCAGACCGCCAGCACCCGACTTGCGATCGAACATTTCCTCCTCTTTCCTCGGGCGCTAACCTGTATTAAGCTTCAATCCGGAGTGAGGAAGCGGTGAGTTCGGAAAAGCGAGTCAGCGACAAGGCATCTCAATTCACGGAATCGGTCATTCGGGAAATGACTCGGCTGGCCCACCAGCATGAAGCGATCAACCTGGCCCAGGGATTTCCCAACTTTCCCGCTCCTCAAAGCATCAAGGATGCCGCCTGCCGGGCCATTCAAGAGAACGTCAACCAGTACGCGGTGACCTGGGGCGCCCCCAGCCTTCGGCGAGCCATCGCGGCCAAATACGCGCAATGCTATGGCTGGGAGGTTGATTCCGAAAGAGAGCTCACGGTGGCCTGTGGGGCCACGGAATGTATGGTCGCTTCCATCCTGGCGCTGGTGAATCCGGGAGAACGCGTCCTGATTTTCGAACCCTTTTATGAAAATTACGGTCCCGACGCCGTCATTGCCGGCGCCTCTCCCCTCTTTGTTCCCTTGAACCCCGATGGCGGCTGGGCCTTTGATCCTGATGGGCTCGAGAAGGAGATTCAGAAGTACCATGCTCAGGGCGGTATTCGCGCCCTCATTCTCAATACGCCCCACAACCCTTCGGGAAAAGTTTTCTCGCTCGAGGAGTTGCAGATCCTGGCCAGGTTGGCCCGGGAACATGATTTTTACGTCATCACCGACGAAATCTATGAGCACATCATTTACAACGGATTGAAACATCATCTGATCGCCACTCTTCCGGGGATGCGAGAGCGGACGATTACCATCAGTGGCCTCTCCAAGACCTTCAGTGTGACGGGGTGGAGAATCGGCTACATCGTGGCCCCTCCCGATCTGACGTCCGCCATCAGGAAAATGCACGATTTCCTGACCGTGGGCGCCGCGGCCCCGCTTCAAGAGGCGGCGGCCCAGGCTCTGAGGACGGATCGCTCCTACTACGAAGGGCTCGCCGTCGAGTACCTTGAAAGGAGAGATTTCCTGGTGGGCGCTCTGGAAGAGGTGGGTTTTCGCGTCTGGAACCCAGCTGGAGCCTACTACATCATGGCCGATATTTCGGGCCTCTCCAACCTCGACGATGTCGCTTTTGTGCGCCGCCTGATTCAGGATTGCGGTGTGGCCGCCGTGCCCGGCAGCAGCTTTTATCACCAGCCGGAGTCGGGTCGGCGTTTGGTTCGTTTTGCTTTTTGCAAGACCCTCGACTTGCTCCACCGGGCGGCTGCGCGGCTCAAGAGGCTCTCTGTCTGAATGGGGTTCACATTGAACGAGTGTGCCGGCGCGGGTCGAAGCGGGAACTAGTGGCCAACAAGGAGTGAGGCAGTGATCAAAGATCTTCTACCCAGACAAGTGGTCTGTAACGAGAAAAACGAGAAGGGCAAGCCCTGCCATGGTGCTTTAAAACGTTATTACCCCTTTGCGGGCTACTACAACGAGGGGGACGAGACATTGCGAGGCGAGATTCAGCAGGAGTTCGGACGAGACCCCGGTCTGGTGCTGCTGAAGTGTGAAGAGTGTGGCGTGATCTACCGGCTGCCGGAGGTCCTCAAGACCAAATTCGGCTAGTTATCAAACAAGTTCCAAGACTCTGAAAGATGCGCGCGGGCGGACTGCCGGTAAAGCCGGTAGGCGGAACTCTCCTGCCCGTCGATCTCGACGGGGGAGGGGCTGAGAGAGACTTCAATGGTGGCCAGGACAGATCGGGTCAGAGCATCGAGCTGGTAGCCGCCTTCCAGGACATAGAGGAGACGTCCCCCACAGACTTCCCGCGCCGTACTATTGAGAAGGTGGGCAATCGCTCCGAAGCCACGCTCATCGAGGTTCATTCCGGCCAGCGGGTCCTCGCGATGGGCGTCATATCCAGCCGACACCAGCACCAGATCGGGGGCGAAACTCCTCACGATGGGGAGGATGAAATCCTGAAACAGAGAGACATAAAAGGTGTTTCCCATTCCAGCCGGGAGAGGAAAATTGACGCTGAAACCTCGTCCCGCCCCCCGCCCCGTCTCGTTCCAATCTCCGCTGCCCGGATAGAGAGGGTACTGGTGAGTGGAAATGTAAAGGAGATCGGGCCGTTCATAAAAGATTTGCTGGGTTCCATTGCCGTGGTGGACATCAAAATCGACGATGGCCACTTTGTCAATTCCTTTGCTGGCAAGAGCGAACTCCGCTGCCAGCGCCACGTTGTTGAACAAACAGAAACCCATGGCCCGCTCGCTCTCGGCGTGATGTCCAGGCGGCCGGATCAGGGCGAACCCCGTCTCGATCTCGCCGTCCAGCAGACGCGAGGTCAAATCGACGACGCCGCCGGCCGCGAGCAGGGCCACCTCATAGGACCTGGCGGAGGCGTAGGTGTCGGGATCTATTTGAGACCGATCGCGTCCCGCCGTGTTTCGGATCTGTTCCAGGAGCGCTTCCGAGTGGATTCTCCCGAGAAGGGAGGGATCGACTGGCGTGGGGGCAAAGACTTGCAGCGCTGAGCGCTTCTCCCAGCTCTCCAGCGCCTGCAACAAGGACCGAATTCGGTCAGGCCTCTCGGGGTGGCCGGGCGGGGGAGCGTGACGCACGAAAACCGGGTCAACGACGATGCCGTATCTCATGGATCGATCCCACTTCGCGCCACTGGTGATACCCCCCGAGATCGAACCTAAAATGACCCCGGGGGCGGGAGAAAGCATCAGGAGAAATCGGCCGGAATCACACGCTGAGAATCACATTCCGGGCAGCACTCGTGACGGTACCAGTCCCTGCCGCGGCCATACCAGCCGCAGTTCAGGCATCGGACCACCTTATTCTTGAAACGCGAGTATTGTATAATCTCCAGGGCTTTGTTCGCCAGGATGAGGGCGAATCCCAGGCCCAGCAAGGAATAGCTGTAGGCGGCCAGGCTTGGCGATCCGAGCCCGGGCAGGCCGAATAATGCCGTCAGAAAGATCAAAGCCGCGGCGATCAGGGCGTAGCCGAGGCGCTTTGGACCTGAAATTTTTCCAATGAAAAGACCACTCCTTTGGGTTGGCATTGTCTTCGCTATCTTAGCGCAGTCTTCTCGAGGGTTCCAAAGTGCCTCCGGCGACGGAGGGGATGTCCAGCTCTACCTGGTGGTTCTGGATCCACCGTCGGTGGTTGAGAAGATTGTCGAGTGGACCCCGGACCAGGGCCCTCCAGCCCGCCGGAGACTCCTCGACGGCTCGGCGTCCGCTCAGTACCGGAAGCAGATTGAGCAGGCCCAGCAGGCTTTTGCCAAGAGTCTCTCCGGGCCGGCACTTTTTCGGGCGGGACAACCGGTCAGGCCGATTGAAGTGGTTGAGCGACGCTCCTTCCTGATCGACAGTCTGCTCGTTCGCGCCACGCCCGATCAGGCTCTCTTTCTAGCTCGGCGGGAAGGGGTCAAGGGGGTCTATCCCAATGCCAGGCGCTTTCTGCTCATGGATGCGGCGCCGGAACTGGTGGGTGCCCCCGTCTTCTGGCAGCAACTGGGCGGTCTGTCGGTGGCGGGACGAGGCGTCAAGATCGGCATCGTGGACTCGGGCATCAATACGGACCATCCGATGTTCAAGGATCCGGATTCGGCCCTGACTCCCCCCGCCGGCTATCCGCTCGGTTTTTCCGACTTCACCAACAACAAAGTCATCGTGGCTCGAACCTACGTCAAGACCCAGTACGGGTTGCAGGCGCAGAACAACAATACTCCGGAAGACGAAGTGGGTCACGGGTCCCAGGTGGCCGGCGTGGCGGCGGGAAAGCCGGTTGACGCGCCCCTGGGCTTTGTCCGTGGCATCGCTCCCCAGGCTTTTTTGGGCAACTACAAGGTCTTCGGGGATCCCAACATCAACTCGACCACCACCAGCGCGGCCGTGATTGCGGCCATCGAAGATGCGGTGGCGGACGGCATGGATGTCATCAATCTGAGCCTGGGGGGACAGGCCAGGAACCCCACTTCCGATCCGGAACAGATCGCCATTGCCAACGCCACCGCCCTGGGCGTGGTGGTGGTCGTCGCCGCCGGCAATGAGGGACCCGATGCGGGTACGGTGGCTTCCCCCGGCACCAGCCCCGATGCCATCACGGTGGGGGCCACCTCCCACCAGCGGGTGTTCGCCAGCAGCCTTCGCCTCACCTCCCAATCGACCTTACCCGGAGACCTGGAGATGCTGAACTACGTTCCCGGCAACGGTGCTCCCATTTCCACCGCCGTGGGCCCGCTTCCGCTGGCCTCGATCGCTTCCTTCGATCCCAGCGAGGAAGCCTGCTCGGCTCTCCCGGACGGAAGCCTTAACGGGAAAGTGGCGCTGGTGCGACGCGGCAGCTGCTTCTTTCGTGACAAGGCCGCCAACGTCCTGGACACAGGGGGCGCTCTGGGAATGGTCGTTTACAACAACGTTGAGGGACCGGCGGTGACCATGAGTTTTTGTCCCTCTTCGCCACAGCCCTGCCTGCCGGGAGCTTTACCCACAGAGCCGGCCGTGATGATCGAAAAGAGCCCGGGCGAGCGGCTCAGCGCTTTTCTACGCTCCGGAGGAACGTCACAACTCACATTCAGACCTCAGACCGAGCTGGCTCCTTTCCCTTCCCAGGCCGACCGGCTGGCCGCTTTCAGCAGTCGCGGTCCCAATATCGACCTGGCTGTCAAGCCCGACCTGACGGCACCTGGTCAGAGCATCTACACCGCCTCCAACCAGGGCCAGGCCTTTTTCAACGGCGCCAACGGCACCAGTTTTTCCACCCCCATGGTCTCGGGCGGAGCGGCTTTGCTGCGCCAGCTGCACCCGGACTGGCCGGCTGATCGGATTAAATCGGTGCTCGTCAATACGGCCGTGAAGACGCCGACGCTGGAGGGGAGTCCCGCCCGCGTCAACGAAGCGGGAAATGGCCGGCTCGATCTCAGCCGAGCGGTGGCCGCCGAGGCTACCGTCCGACCCGTCAGCCTCAGTTTCGGACTGCTTGGGGAAGAGAGCGATCAGGACCTGGCCCAAGCCTTCATCCTGACGAATATCAGCGATCGATCCCGATTCTTCTCGTTCGACCTGGAGCCCCGATTCTCGAACACCGCCCTCGCTTTTTCGGTCTCGCCGGCTTCGCTGGAGCTTGGGCCCGGAGAGAGCGCGACTATCCACCTCAATGGAGTGCGGGTCGGATCTCCGGTGTCGGGTGTCTTCGAAGGATTCGTGCGGATAAGAGATGAAGAGGGCGGGAGCGATCTCACGGTCTCTTACTGGGGCTCGGTGGCGGTTGAAGCGAAGAATCAAGTGCTTCGAGTGTCTCAGACTGCGCCTTCGGATTTCGCCGCCATCGATGCCGCCCTGGCGGCGGCTCAGCCGGGCGACGTGATCGAGATCAGCGACAGCGCCACTTATCCCACCACCGTTCGGATCGGGTTCAACAAAGAAGGCCTACTCTTGAGCGGCCTGACCCTGCGAGCGGCGGCCGGTGAGTCACCGATTATCGACGGGACGGGGTTGGCTGATGGCGAAGCGGTGGTGCGGGTGACCGGAACAGTTGAAGCTCCCCTGAAGGGAATCACCATTGAAGGTCTGACGATTCGCGGAGGAGAGACGGGCATCGAGTTCAGGAACGCCGGCGGTGTCATTCGGGGCAACCGGATTGAGGGCGGTCCCCGGAGTTCCAGCGGCTTTGGAGTCCTTCTCAATGGGAGCCGGGCGCATGTCTACGGCAACACCATCCTGGGGATTAACGGTTCGGGCGTGGCAGTCTTTGACGATCCCCTCCAACCTATCCGACCCGGAGCCCTGATCCAACGCAACCAGGTGGGAGACGGCACGGGCAATAGTGAAAATGGGATCTTTGCCCAGGGTTCGGTGGCCCTCTTCGAAAATACGATTTCGGGGAGCGGAAGCGGGGACAAGGGTCAGGGGATACGACTCTCCGACGCCTCGGCCCTGGTCAAGGGCAACACGGTGGAGACGACTCAGGGCGACCTGGGAGATGGAATTCTGGTGCGGGGCCAGGGTCGGGACTTTCTCATCCGTGACAACCTGGTCAAAGGGAATCAGCGCTTTGGGATCTCTGTGTTTGACGGGGCCCGGGCCTCCGTCCTGGGCAATATCGTGCGGCGCAACCAGGATTCGGGGCTGCTCGTGCGGGACTCCAGCGCCTTCGTTCGTTGGAACCATCTGATTGAAAACGGGAGCGGGGTCTCGCTCTTCTCTTCCGATCTGGAGTTGAGCGACAGTGCGCTGGCCGCTTCCGATGGAGACGGCTTGGAGGCGGAGGACAGTATCGTTTCGATTGCCAACGCCACCTTCTTCGGAAATCAAGGTTTTGGAATCAATCTTTTTGAAACAACGGCCTTTGTTTCAGATTCTATTTTTCAGCAGAATGGTTCCGGTGATGTCTCGGAATCTGGAAAGGACGCCCTCGTCTCCAACCTCGTGCAGGATGATCAGCTTCAGGGAAGCAACGGAAACTTTTCGGGCCAGCCCCGGTTCACCGAGCCTGATGCCTTCGACTTTTCCTTGCAGGCCGGCTCGGACGCCATCGATCGGGGGTCCGGGAACACGAGTTTCTCGGATACCGATCTGCTTTTCCACCAGCGGGCCGTGGATGGGGACAATGATGGTCGGGTGGCTGTCGATGTGGGGGCGGTGGAATTCGCGTCCCAGGCCGCCTCACCCCTGATCCTGCCGATCCTCTCCACCGATCCGGCCGACTTTGTGGGACTGGCCATGGCCAATGCCTTCGCGCCCCCCGACGACCCATCCGGACCTTTCCCCGCTCCCCTTTCGACCCGGGTTAGCCTGCAGGCCTACAGCCCGGAGGGAAAGGCCTTCGGCGACCGGTTCGAAACGGAGATCAAGGGGGGTCAACAGTCTTCCATTCTACTCAGCCAGGCCATTGGGGTCTTGCAGGCCGGGTGGGTTGAAGTCCTCCCCAGCCATCCCGAACTGATGAGCTTTGCTCTGACCGGAAGCAACAGCCTCACCTTTCTGGACGGAACCCAGCTGGACTCCCGAATCGCCCGTGCACTTCTCTTTCCCGAGATCCGGAACCAGGAAAAAGAGAACACCTGGATTCATATTGTGAACCCGGGAGAAGACGCGGTGGACGTCACGTTGACCTGGGTTCGATCGATCGGGGCCGTCTCCAAGATCCAGCAACTTGCCGCCAAGGGGATGATTTCGGCAACCTTCCGGGAACTCTTTGGCGAGGGCTCCGGAGGGTACCTGAAGGTCGAGGCTCCTGCTCCGCTGTATGGTCTGGAGATCTTTGGAAACTCGGCTTCGAAAGCGGGACTCCTGGCTCTCGACTACGAGCTGGCGAGCCCGGATCTTTTCGCCGCCCACTTTGCCTCTTCGGGTGTGATCGAGACCCACTTGAACATCGTGAATACGGGCGAGACCTCGACTCCGACACTGACCGCCCGCGACGAGGATGGGAAAGTGCTGGGCTCGGTTCCCGTCCAACTCGCGGCCGGCCAACAGCTGGAAGTCGAGGTGGGCTCGTTTTTCGGGCTGGGTGTGGATCAGGCGGGCTGGATTGAAGTTCACTCCGATTCTGGTAAGATGCTGGGCGATGTCCGCTTCGGTGATCCGGAAGGCCGCTTTCTTTCTTCTCTTCCCCTGCAGGCTCGAGGTGCTCGGGAATTTGTCTTGAGCCACCTGGCCGAAACCTCCCAAGTTTTCACTGGGGTGACCCTGCTCAACGCCTGTGCTGAAGAGGCCCTACTCACAGTGGAAGTCTTTGAGCCGGGCGGGGAAGAGACGGGGCTCGTCTTTCTACAGCTCCGGCCGTGGCAAAAGACCGCCAGGCTTCTCTCCGAGCTGGTTGAAAATCTGAAAGACCAGTCGGGTGGTTTTATCCGTGTGCGCTCCAACCAGAAGATTCTTGGATTCGAACTCTTTGGAAGCCGTTCGCTCGAGTTTCTGAGCGCCGTCCCCCAGCAAGTGGTCGTCGAGTGATTTCGATGGCGACCAGCGCATAGGGTTTGCGCAAGGATAAATTCGCGGAGTTGGCGCTCCTGGCGTTTCCTGGGGCGTTGCCCCAGGCTAAACTGAGCCAGGCCTTTGGCCTGTATTCCCTGTGGAAATCGGCTGGCGTGCGACCGGCATGGGCGCGGAGTAGGAGGTGAGGGAACGGCGTTAATGCCGCGACCAAGTCCTCCAGGGTCCCTGATGGAGGGGAACGCACACGGAAGTGACAGTGGTTCGACCCGAAGCTTGGGCAACGCAGTGAAGGAAGTCTGCAAGGCGATTCGCTAGCTGATTCGTTCGATTTGGCGTGATTTGAGACGGTCCTGGGAGGAAGCCTTCCTACCGGCCCAAGGTCGTGGCCTGTTTGCACACCCTTTCCAACAAGGGTGGTTCAACCGGAGCCCTGTTGTTGGAGAAAGTCGGCGATAGCTTCGACTTGTCCCCACGAGAACCGTCTGGCATTCGGATAGGATGGGGGCGGATCATCCGTCACCACAGCCTCGACGTTGGCCAATTTGGAGTAGGGAGTTCGTTCGGCGACCGGTAAAGCCTTCTGGATCAACAGAATCTTGGGCAGGTGGGTACTTCGAAATCCCTCCAGGAGGATGAAGTCACAACTCTCAAAGTGAGCTTTCAACAATTCTTGTACGGGCGTCTCCGTGTCTGTGTCCATGACCAGGGCGACGCGATGGGCCGATACCAGGGCCACGGTCCCGGCGCCGGCGAGTTTCATTTTGAAGGAGTCCTTGCCGGGATAGTCAATCTCGAAGTCGTGATGAGTATGCTTGGCGGCGCCCACTTTGAAACCGCGTTGGGTCAGAATGCGAATCAGCTTCTTGATCAGCCCGGTCTTGCCTGAGCCCGAAGCCCCCACGATGGCATATGCCCTGATCATCAAGTCTCTTCCTTACCCGCTCGCTGCGGACCCGCGGGCTTCATTGTCTCCCTCTCCCCGGCGGTACTCAAGCTTGTGCACACCTACGCGTCCTGAGAGTTGTTCGCCGACCGCTTCACTCCGGGCAGGAACCTCTCTTACGGCAGTCCCGACGTGACTTCGCAATCATCCGTGACCTGGTCCTGGCCTTGACCCCCGGCACCCAGGTCGATGCCCAGTCCGCAGGCGAGCGTGTCGTCGTCCGGACCGCCGAAGAGCTGATCATTGTCCTGTTCTCCAAAGAGCGTATCGTCCCCCGGCCCGCCCAGCAGCCGATCATTGCCGTCGCCTCCACGGATGGTGTCAGAGCCGGATCCACCACAAATGACATCGTTCCCGCCCAGGCCTGAGATGAAGTCGTCACCGTCTCCCGCGGCGATGATATCATCCCCCAGAGTTCCAAACAGAAGGTCTGCCCCCTCCGTCCCCACGATCGTCGGTTCCAGTCCGGCACAGCTGGGGAGCGTGCCCGGCTCGTAGATCTCGGCCGAGTCCAGGTAGACAAAACCGGAGTCGAAGTGCCACCCGCCGGCGATCAATACCTTACCGTTGCGCAGCAGTGTGGCGGTTTGGCTTTCTCTGGAGTCGCTCATGCTGCCCGCGGGGGACCACTTCTCTCTCTCGGGATCATAGACCTCAGCCGAGGCCACGTGCCCAGTCCCATCCCATCCACCTGCAATGAGGACCTGGCCATCGGACAGTCGAGTCGATGCGTGATTGCCTCGAGGAGTCCCCATTCGGCTGGTGGCGGCCCAATCGTTGCCGACCGGATCGTACAACTCCGCTCGATCGATCGCGGGCGTACCGGTCCCGTACCAGGCGCCGGCTACGAGAACCCGACCGTCGGTCAGCAGGTCGGCGCTATGAAAGAGCCGGTTGACGGCCATGTCTCCCGTCGGCGACCAGGTTCCAGCGGCGGAATCGTAGACTTCTCCCGCGGCAGTAACGGCTCCCCCGGCCACCATGACCCGGCCGTTCAGGAGACGGGTGGCCGTGTAGTGAAGGCGAGCCGCTCCCAGATTGCCGGTAGGCGACCAGGACCCGGTGGCTGGATCGTAGAGCTCAGCCGAGCTCAGGGGGACCCGGCCGTCGAAGCCGCCCCCGACCAGGACCGTCCCATCCAGCAACAGCGTCGCGGTATGAGTCACGCGGCCAGCGCTCATTTCACCGGTCGGGGTCCAGGTTCCCTCCACCGGGTTATACCGTTCAGCCGAGGTCAGGGGGATGCCGTCGCTGCCACCTCCCGGGAAGGCCGGGGAATCCAGACCGCCGGTAACCAGTACCGTCCCGTCACCGAGAAGTGTCGCCGTATGGCCGTAGCGGGCGTCGGCCATGCTGGCGGCAAAGGACCATGTCTGGGTCAAAGGATCGTACAGTTCCGCGGAGCGGAGTGCATCTTTGCCGTCATTACCGCCCGTCACCAGCACTCGGCCATCCGGGAGGAGCGTTGCCGTGTGGCCGCGCCGGATTGCTCCCATGCTTTGGGTAGGAGAGAAGGTTCCTTCGGCCCGGACGCCGATGCCACTGAGGCAGAGGAACCACAGGCCGATCGCGGTCGTGACCCGCCGGACGGGTAATCCCTCCCGGCTGAAGAAACCGTTTCGAGGACAGCCCTTGACGCGGCAACTACTCATTCTTGACACCTCCCCTGTCCAACCTCATTTCTCCCAAGCGATCCATTGTGCAGCCGAATGCGTCCACTCTGACTGCGTCAGGCTCGGTTGCCCCGCTCGGCATACTGTCCAATACGCCTGCGCCGACCTCCGTCGCGAAGCCTTGTCAGGGCCATGACGAAGCCTGTGAGAAATACGGAATCAATCAATGGAGCGACCTCTTCACCCAAGCTGGCAGATCCTGGCGGAGTACCGGGAGGAGGTTGCGCGGGGCGACCACGTTCCACTTCTCAGCGCGGCTCGAGCGGCTTGTAACTGAATGATCCTTCACAGGGTACCATGCCGGGACCGTATTCCACAGCAGTCGAAGTCTTGAATCCATCGGCTGAGCGATTCTGGCGCCAAGTGACTGAACCACGAACGTCAGTGAGTGGCCATCCGGATTGGGCCGGGCGCTGACGCTTCGGTTCAGTTTAACGAGGCGGCGACAACGGCGCGCGCGTTGTCAAGACAACACATCTGAGAGCAGAATTCTCAGAATTCGGCGGTAAGGCAGCTAATAAAGCCGTCGAGAAAGGCGGGATGGATCTCGGCATTGCCCGGATGCTTTGATCAGGAGGCCGCGGGTGTGAGCCTGGTGGGTTCATTGCTCGCCTGGCCGACTGGAGAGGAACGGCTCCGCAGGGCTTGACCCGGCCAGACGCTTGACACTACAATCCGCGCGCAAATTTGGAATACACGTGTTTTGGTGGGGGTTCCGAATCATGTGCTGGGCTTATAAGATCCTTCGCGACAGGGGAGTGGGTCCGCTCCAGCGGCCCCTCAGCAGGAATGGATGAGAGTTCGATTCAAGTGGTCATCAGGGAGGAAATCCGTTGAACAGCAGGAGACGAAGTGGCAGACGACGACTGACGGCAGAGCTGTTGGGCGCGGTGATGGCCTTGGCAGCTAGTGGGGATTTTACCTACGGCGAAAGGCCCTGGGTGTATGCCCTTACCCATGTCAAGATCGTGACGGCGCCCGGACAGGTGATCGAGAAGGGCACTTTGGTGATACGGGGCGGTTTGATCGAGGCGGTGGGTGAGAGTGTCGAAGCTCCACCCGATGCCGAGGTGATCGAGGGGGAGGAGAGTTGGACGGTCTACCCCGCCTTTATCGATTCCGCGGCTAAGGTGGGTATCAAAGTTGAGGAGCGGGAGTCGCAGTCGGGACCGCCCAATTTCGCCGCCATCGCGGCTCGCCTCAGCCGTCCTCGACCGAAGCCCAAGGGGGCACCTCATGAACTCTCGGCTATCCATCCCGAGAAGGCAGTTGTGGATGAGCTGGACGCCGGTGACCATAAGATCAAGCGTCACCGCAAATTGGGCTTTGCTCTGGCCCAAGTCATCCCGCTCAAAGGTGTATTCCGCGGTTATACAACCCTTTTCGCTCTCCGCGAAGGGGTGGCCCGTCAGCTGATTGTCAAGGATCGGTACGCCCAGGTGGTGAGTCTGGAAACGAGCGGTTTCTTTGGACCGGAGTATCCCACTTCCAAGATCGGAGCCATCGCGGCGGTGCGTCAGGCGCTCTTGGACGCACGACGCAAAGCGGTGTGGAAGCAGCGCTACGAGCGCAACCCCCGGGGGCTGAAGCGGCCCGAGTTCGAGTCTTCCGATAGGGCCCTGATGGCAGCACTGGAAGGAAGGGTACCCGTCCTGTTTGTTGCCAACGCGACCTTCGACCATGGCCGCTTTGCCAAACTGGGCCGAGAGTTTGGCCTGAGAGGGATGACGTTGGCGTTGGGATGCCAGGAGCGTCTGAGTCGGCTTCAGGCAGGGGGTATGCCTGTGCTGCTCCCTCTTCAATTCCCTAAGAAGCCGAAAGTCGATTCCGAGGACGCCATTGAAGCCGTCTCCCTGGAGCAGATGCAGACCTATCTACGCGCCCCCGGGTTGCCCGCTCTTCTGGCCGATGCCGGTGTGGAATTTGCCTTCGCCACCGTGGGGATGACCACCGTCAGCGACTTTTCCAAGAATCTAAAGAAGGTCGTGGAGGCGGGCTTGAGCGAGGAGAAGGCCCTGGCCGCGCTTACCACCACGCCGGCGCGATTGCTGGGCCTGTCCCAGGTAGTGGGAACGCTGGAGCCGGGCAAGATCGCTAACCTGTTGGTAGTGGATGGGGACCTGTTTTCCGACAAGCCCAAGTTTCGGTACCTTTTCGTGGACGGACGCGGCGAGGAGTTTGAGGCGAAAGAAAAGAAAGGCCACCCCGAGGCGGTTGTCGATCCCCGTGGAGACTGGGAAATCACAACCGAAGTGATGGGCCGCTCCCTTCAGTCGACATGGACCATTGAAGGGACGGCCGGTGCCTACAGCGGCTACAGCGAAAGCGAGCGGGGGCGCAGGGATTTCGAGTCGGTGGAATTGGAAGGCGATGCCATGACGATTCAGGTGGGCTCGCCCATGGGCACAATGGAAATCACGGTGGTGATTTCAGGGGAGACGCTGGCCGGTGACACCACCATTGATTCGCCTCGTGGCTCCATCTCGATCAAGGTGACAGGCAAACGGGTATCTGGACCGGAGGGAGACTGAGCATGAAGGGTTGCAATCTGAAGCGATGGATGGTCCTGTTCGCAGTTGGGCTGCTTTTGTCCCCGCTGTTTGCTTTGGCTGGCGCCGAGGATGACTCGGATCTTTTTCTCAGCTCCGATCCGAAACCGGTTTCCACCCCCAACGAAGTGCTGATCAAAGGGGCGACCGTGTGGACGTTGGAAGGCCGGGGCATTCTTTCCAACACCGACGTGTTGATTCGGGATGGCAAGATCAGCCGGATCGGCCGAAATCTGAGCGCTGGCAGCGATGCCGTGGTCATCGAGGCAAGAGGTAAGCACGTCACTCCGGGACTCATCGACGCCCACAGTCACGCGGCGGTGGAAGGATTCGGGGTCAACGAGGGAGCCCACAGCGTGACAGCCGAGGTTCGAGTGGCGGACGTCCTGGATCCCACCAACCGGTTCATCTACCTGGGACTCTCGGGAGGACTCACGGTGGCCAACGTGCTGCACGGCTCCGCCAACGCCATCGGAGGACAGAACGCTGTGATCAAGATGCGCTGGGGGGTGGACGATCCGGACCAACTGCTGATCGACACCGCCCCGCCGGGAATCAAATTCGCTCTGGGCGAGAATCCCAAACGCTCCAACTTCCCCTCGCTGCCAGGAATGACCGGGCGATATCCCAAAACCCGTATGGGAGTGGCAGCCACCATCCGCAACGCCTTTCGCCAGGCGCAACGCTACCGGGAAGAGTGGGAGCATTATGACTCGCTGCCCCGATCCGATCAGGAGCACACCGTGCCTCCCCGACGCAATCTCCAATTGGACACCTTGGTCGAGGTGCTGGAAGGAAAACGCCTGGTGCACAGCCACTGTTACCGTGCTGATGAAATCTTGATGCTGCTTCGGCTGGCGGAGGAGTTCAAGGTCCGGATTCAAACCCTACAACATGTTCTGGAGGGTTACCGGGTGGCGGATGAGATCGCCCGCCACGGTGCCGGGGCTTCCACTTTCTCCGACTGGTGGAGCTATAAGATGGAGGCCTATGAAGCCATCCCCTACAATGCGGCTTTGATGCGGGAGCGGGGTGTCCTGGTGAGCCTCAACTCGGACAACCCCAATCTGGCGCGCCGGATGAATGTGGAGGCCGCCAAGACCCTTCGCTATGGCGGACTCTCGCCCGAACAAGCTCTGGCTCTGGTCACCATCAACCCGGCTAAACAGCTCAGGATCGACGACCGAGTGGGATCTTTGGCAGCGGGTAAAGATGCCGATGTGGTGGTCTGGAACGGGGATCCGCTCAGCATTTTCTCCTCTGTCGACTATACCTTCGTGGATGGAAAGCTGTTGTTCAGCCGCCAGGCGGATACCCAGCACCGAGAGCAGGTGAAGGCGGCTCGGGAGCGGCTCGTCGAAGAGATCAAGAACGAGGGCAAGAAGCCGGAGAAATCGGAGGAGGAGGAAGAAGAGAAAGAGGCTTCCGGGGAGGAGCTGGAAAAAGCCGCAGAACAAGGTGGAGAGGAGCAGGCGGCGCCGCCCGAAAGCGCACCCGCCAGCGCTCCTGAAGAGGGAGAGATTCCGGTTGATCCGGCTTCTCCCACTGTGGACTACACTTTCTCTCCCTTCGTCAACTCCAGACCGGTGGCTATCGTGGGCGCCACCGTACACACCCTGGAAGGCGACGCCATCCCGTCCGGCGTGGTCATCTTTGATAAAGGAAAGATCACGTCGGTGGGAGGGAAGCAGACTCGAGTCCCGTCGGGCGCGCGCAGAATTGACGGCAGGGGAAAGCACCTTTGGCCGGGTGTCATCCAAATGCGGAGCGTACTGGGACTGAGTGAGATCAACAGCGTGGCCGGTTCGGTCGACACCGCCGAGATGGGGGACTGGAATGCCAACATCGACCCCATTGTGGCGGTCCAGGCGGCCAGCACTCACATTCCGGTGACCCGTTCCGGGGGAATTACTCATGCTGTGGTCGCCCCCTCCGGCGGTGTGGTGGCGGGAAGCGCCGCTCTGATTCGCATGGACGGCTGGACCTGGGAGGAGTTACAAGCCGTTCCCCGGCATTCCCTGGTGATTCAGTGGCCGGGTTCCAGTCAGAATCCCTTTGCTTTCTTTTTCGGCCGGCAACAGAGTCTGGAGGATCGGCAGAAGACAGCCCGCAAAAAGGAAAAGGAGCTGGAGAAGTTCTTCAAGGACGCCGAACTGTATGGAAAAGCCAAGGCCGAAGCTGAAAGGAAAGGCCTTCCCTGGGAAGAAGATCCGCAGTTCGAAGCCATGCAGCCCGTGATTCGCAAAGAAAAGGCCCTCTTCGTGGTGGCGGGAGCGGGTTGGGTGATCCGGGACGCTGTCGACTGGGCCCTCGAGCGGGAACTGCGGATCGTAATCGTGGGTGGCGCCGAAGCGTGGAAAGTAGCGGATTTTCTGGCCCAGCGCCAGGTTCCTGTGGTCTTGACCGGCGTCACCAGCCCCCCTTCCCGAAGTGATGAACCCTACCAGGAGTCGTACTCCGAGGCGGCCAAGCTGGCAGCAGCCGGTGTCTTGGTGGCGATAGCTGGAACGGACACCCCCGGCGGCTCCTCCAACGCCCGCCAACTCCCGTCTTTTGCAGGTCTGTCAGCCGCATTCGGCCTGGACAAGGAGAGCGCCTACAAGACCATTACTCTCAACCCGGCGCGCATTCTGGGCCTGGAGAAGGTCCTGGGCTCCATCTCCGTCGGCAAGAGCGCCAGCCTGGTGCTCACCGACGGAGATCTGTTGGAGCCGGGCACCCGAATCGAACAGGTCTGGATCGACGGCAACCAGCCGTCCATGCGCGACAAGCACAAAGATCTGTATGACAAGTACCGCTCCCGACCGAAGCCGCGGAACGAGTAACGTCGAGTCCAAGAAGAAGTCCACAAAATGGGAGCCCCCACTGTGAGGGAGAGAAGCGTCAAGGCTGAAACTCGACCATCCTTCTCCGGGCGCTCGGACTTCCGTTATTGTCTCTCCTCTTGGGTGGTAGGAGGGGACTGGTATCCCTATCGAGGTTGGCCGAGTCTTAATCGGAATCGGGTTTCTCCATCGCTATCGCCATCGATTGCAATGGCGGAGAGCAATGGGGGATGTCGATCACCGATTGCGATACCGAGCCCCAAGCAACGCGCCTGCCCGTGGCCGAGCACTCGCCCCGGCGGAAGGTTGGCGGGGACCTTGCTTCCCAAGGGTAACGTTCGTGTTTACAATGACTTATTCTTTTCCGGATGGGAACGAGCCAGGCCATATTGAAAAGGCCTTGCACGGGTGAGCTATTCGGGAAACCCTCACACCTTAGATGCCCGAGCCCCGATCAAGTCCCGAAACACTCTAAGGGTTACCCTTTAACTACCTGCCATTAAAACACTTCACAAGAATTAGGGAGTGCGTTGGAGACGGATCCCAGGAGACTCATCCAATGGTACGAAAAGCCGAGACAATACCATTCTTGAAACAAATTGGAGAGCAAAGATAATGAGAAACAAAGCATTAGGAACCCTTTTTTTGGCTTTTGGAGTAGCTGCAATCCCGGCCCTGGGCGGGAGCGCGCTTCACTTCAGGATTGCCGACCCGCTCGGCCGTAACACCGTCCAGTTCAGGACCACCGCTCCGCTCGAAGACATCGTGGGAACCACCAACCAGATCGAAGGAACGATCACGGTTGACCCCGAAACGCTGAGGTCTACTAGCACAACAGGGGCTTTCAGTGTCGATTTGTCTGCCCTGCGAACTGGCATCAGCTTGCGCGACTCTCACATGCGTGAACACTATCTCCAGACCTCCGAATACCCGAAAGCAAGTTTTGTCCTGCAACGGATCAAGAAGAGCTCTGCTTCGAAGTTGACACCCAATGAGACCGTACAACTGGTGGCCGAGGGAACCTTTGAGCTACACGGAGTGAAGCGGAAGGTCGAGGTACCCATCGAGATTACGTACCTGCCGGAGTCGAACTCCACGATGAGTAAACTTCCGGGCAACCTGCTTCGAGTGAAGGCCAACTTTGAAGTTCGACTGTCCGATTATCAGATCCAGCGGCCGAAGATGGTTCTGCTCAAGGTCGGAGAAGTGGCCCATGTGAGCCTGGAAGCCTTTGCCAGCGACGCAAATCCGGCAAAGATGTCCATGTGGTTGGAGAAGATGAAAAAGATGATGGCCTCTGACTAACTAAGGGTTCGCGCAAGAATAGATTGGCAGAGTTGGCGCTCAGATTTGCACCAGATTTGGCCGCGAACGATGGAGCGAAACCGCAGGCGTAGCCGGGCCTACGTTGAGGATTTCGCGATTGAGGAGC
>JBHHYX010000041.1:0-20687 GCA_046757765.1 Acidobacteriota bacterium
GTCACCGTGCTGCACGGCCTCAAGAGACTTTTGCGACACCCTCGTGAGGGAGGGGAGCGTCACGGCTCAAATTCGCCCCTCCCCCTTCGGTCGCCGGCGCTCCCGGCTCCGATCTCGTTGTCTCTTCGTACCCCCATTTCCCCGTTATGAGGTTGCTCGCTACCAGCGAAGCTCCGCCACAGACCGACCAGCAGTGTAGGCACCGAGCCTTCATCGGTATCGGAATCGGTTTCGCTATCGCCGTTGCTTGCAGTGGGCAGGGAGCAATGCGCATGATGTCGATTACCGATCCCGATAACCGTACCTCCCCCCAACTTGACTCAAAACTACAGATTATCCCACCGCTACCGGGCTAGTGCCTTTTGGGTTCATTCGCTAAGATCATCCATTATGGGTTCTCAACAAATTTCAAGGGGGACAGCCATGTTGGCATGTGTGCTTGCGGTGATTGTGTTCTTGACGGCGCCGGCCTGGGCACAGACCTCGGCCATCCAGGCCGGAAATCTGATCGATCCGGCCACGGGAACGGTGGCGCGGAATCAGACCATTCTGGTCAGGGACGGCAAGATCGTGGAGGTGGGAGCCAGCCTCACTATTCCAGAGGCAGCGCGGCTCATCGATCTCTCCGAATCGTGGGTGATGCCTGGGCTGATGGATGCCCATACTCACCTGACGCTCGGCAGCGCCGGCGAGCTTTCTCTCGAAGCGGAATACTTGAAGAGCAGTTCGGCCCTGCGCGCGTTGAAGGGGATGCGCAATGCTCGGGATCTTCTGATGGCGGGCTTTACGGCGGTGAAAGACATTGGCAACGACGCCAATTATGCGGCCGTCGACATGCGCCGAGCCCTCGAGCGAGGATGGTTCGTGGGACCGACCATGCTGACCACGGGAAAGATCATTGCCCCCTTCGGCGGACAGTCGCACGACATTGTTCCAGAGGCGGGGACCTTCTGGCGATTTGAATACGTGGACGCGGATACGCCGGAGGAAGTTCGCAAGGCCGTTCGACAGAATATTTTCTATGGCGCCAACGCGATCAAGCTGGTGGCCGACAACAGCCCATTTTACTACTCGGTGGAAGAGATCCGGGCGGCGGTTGCCGAAGCCCACCGGGCTGGAATTACGGTCGCGGTTCATGTCATGGGCGGCCAGGCTGCGCGCAATGTGATTCTGGCGGGAGCCGACTCCGTGGAGCACGGCTTCGAACTGTCCGATGAGCTTCTCGAGTTGATGAAGGAAAAGGGCACCTTTCTGGTCGGCACGGACTTGCCCTTGCAACACCTAAAGAGAATGGGCACCGCGGGTGGCATCCTTCCTCCTCCCGAGACCACGAGCGCGGCCATTCTCGACCGCCTGAGGCGCGCCCATCACATCGGCGTCAAGATGGCCTTCGGTACCGATGCCATCATCGAGATGCCGAATCGGACGCGTGCCGATCTGATGCTGGATTACCTTGCCGTGTGGGAGGCCGCGGGCATCCCGGCGGCAAAGATCTTGAAGTGCATGACCACCAACGTGGCGGAGCTTTTCCGTTGGCAGGACGAACGTGGAACCATCACGCCAGGACAAGCGGCAGACATCATCGCGCTGCCGGCCAATCCCCTCGACAACATTCAAGTGCTGCGCCGAGTCGAGTTCGTGATGAAAGACGGCCGGGTCGTCAAGCCGTCGAAATAGAGACAGTTTTTCGCTCACCCAGTCGATTGGCGGCGGTCTTATCGCACCCCTTCAGAGTGCCGGTGGAGGAGCCGGTTCCCCCGCCCAGGGCCGCGCCTCCGGCTGGCCCCCTCAGGGCAAACGGAGAAGTTTCCAGGCGGGCGGCATCTGCCAGAACTCCTGTAACCTCGGGGCTGAACCGGGGCTACTGTTTGGATGCCGACCAATCGGTTTCAGTCGTGCCCGAACAAATGGGAACACCGGGCAAGCTGTTCAGAGTCATGGTGATTTGACCGCTGGCTGTCGTGGGGGAAGTGAACGTTCCCGAGATGCTGAACGACACGGCCCCGGGGCCGGCCGTGACCGAAAAGCTGAAGGCATTGTTCACGATCGGTTTCGGCCCCTGGCTGAAATCGGTAACCGTCTCGACTTGGGCTGTGCATCCACTTCCCTGCACGGTTCCCTTAAAGGACAGCGACATGACTCCGTTGCTGGCTACCTCAAAGCTGATCTCCTTACCCTGTTCGGTCATTCCGGCCCAACTTCCATCCAGCGAGCCACCGGCGCCAGCCTCGGTAATCGTAAAGTCCAGGGTGTTGGATGTTCCCAGAGGAGTGGTTGCGGAAACCGCCCTACTGCCCAGTGGGGCCGTCTCGGAAACTGTTACCGAAGCCGTGACCCGGGAGTCTGTGAACTTCAGATTGGCAACTGTGATTCCATCCGGCGGATCGAAATCCAGCGCGGTTCCGCCTTCCAGATTTTGGCCCTCGAGAACCACCTCCACCGTGGAACCTCGATTGGCGGATCCGGGGGAGATCGAAGTGAGTGCCGGGATCAGGACCGGAGGGCCCGTCTGACCCAACCCCAAATGCAAGCGATAGTCATAGTCTTGACCGCCGCCAAAGAAAAAATCGTCCAGATGAACGATATAGATGCCGTCGGCCGGCACAGCGAGTTGAATGAACGAGTCGTTCAGCCCCAGCAACCCGCTCTGATCGTTGACGGAGACCGTGTCCCCCTGCGGCCCCTCCAAGACAAGAAAAGAGTCCAACTCAGAGCCAAGAGAGTCGGCCTCGACAACAATCGTGAAGATGTCTCCCTGGTGGAGGGAAAAGCTGAAGGAATCCACATCGTTGGACACGGATACTTTCCCTTCCACCAGGGCCGGCAGCGTGAGGGCCTGGGCGCTGCTCGAGGTGTCGTTCGGCTCCTCTTCCGCCGTCACCGCAACCGCGGGCAGGAAAGGAGAAACCACCGGACCGTTGTTGATGGCCACTGAAGTCAGGATACTTTGATCGAGCCGCAGCGCCAGCAGGCCGTATGCAAGGGGCCCAGAGACCGTGACCGTTCCCTTGAAACTGTCCAGGCCTGGAAAAAGGCGAGGGTCGTCGAGAAAAAGGGACGTGTGTTCCCCAGGTGCAAGGGAAATAACTTCAGTGTTCCGCAACCCTCCATCCTCGGAGATCAAACTGACCACAAACTGCTGGTTTGACGGTTCGAGGAGGTCGAACAGGGGGTTGGCCAGGGCCAGCCCCGTGTTGACCCGCCGCGCCGAATCCACTTCCGCCGCGAAGGAATAATTGATGAACGGAAGCTGCTGGGCAACGCCGACTGCGGTGGTGACCTGTCCGCCCTGCTCAAAGCGAAGCACCAAGGTCGCCCGGATTGAGGAGTTGTCGGGAGCTTGCAGTACGCCGTAGCCAGCCTGAGCCTCCGAATTCCTGGAGGCATTGATGACCTGGGTCGCTCCCGGTTCGAGCGAAAAGGAGAAGCGGTCGCTCGAACCCAGGTTCGTGTCCAACTGGAGCGGGTCTCCGGCATCGTTGAAGAAGCGGATCTCCAGCTCCGGCGCTGGATCCGTGGCCTGGTTGTTGACAAAGACGTCGAACGACCATCCGCCTCCGACGGCAACCTGCGGAAAAACGCCAAAGCGCTGAGCCGTCAGCGTGCTGGCGGTAAGGGCGAGTTGACAAGAGAGAACAAGGACGGCTCGGATCAATCCTGGACTCATGAAGACCTCCTTAGACTGGTTCCCATCCCAAGACGATTAAGTAGTTTTAAACTAGTAGCTTAGCGTTTGGGATAGGAACCAGAAATCCCAAGATCCAAGGCCACAAATCCCAAACCAAATCCCAAGGACCCAGCCTAAGCCTTAGCCCGGAATTATGCACACAGGTTTCGTCGCGAGGCGTCGGAAGCGCCGCACTGACAAGGCGTTACGCCCGAGGCCCCCGGAGGCGTAGTCGTGCATTACGTCGAGGAGGCCGAGGGTGGGCAACGCAGTCAGCGCGGATGATAACGGCGCCGCAGCAGAATGCTGGTGAATAGTCCGGGTTAGCATTGAGATTTCGTCTTGCAATCGTACTCCCCTAAGCTTCCAGCCTTGGAGCGGCGCTGGGATGGGAACTGGCTAGGGGTGGGGCGCATTGGTACTGGTGGCGACCGCAATGAGGGCGCCCGTGTCGCGGCGCTGAAGCAGACCGAGAAGGGCCACCAGCGCACCGTTTCGAGTGCTGATGTTCATCGTCCCGGTAAAGGTGGGGTTGGCTTTCAGGAAGTCGGAAAAAAGTACGGCTTCGTCGACGAAAACCGAGATCCGTTCTCTGGAGGCAACACTCAACTCACCGACGGCCCTTTCGTTCCCGCTCTCGTCCACCAGCGAAATGTCCAGGTTGACAGGATTCTGCGGGTCCGGGTTGTAGGCGGCGAAGCCGGTGTTCTCTTCAGCGTTGAAGCTGACAAAAACTTGCTGAACGGCGGCAGGAACGGCACTGGGCACCGAGACGAAGTTGCCCAGAAGATCAAAAACTTCGGTTCCCTCCAATTCGGAACCGGCCCCCAAATCGGAAATGACCTCGATCGAGCCACTGACCAGGGTGCCGGTCCCCTCCGTCTCCACATCAAAGGCTCCGCCCGGGAGGATCGAGTAGTCTACGGTTCCGCTCACCCCCAGTGAGATGGACTGCGTATGGACAGAGTCTTCCTCCAGAGGGACTTGTTGAAGATTTCCGTTGGCGTCCTGGAACCGTATCTGGCCTGTATCCAACTGGCTCCCGTTGTTCCTCAGGACGATCCGTGTTCGGTTCAAGGTCCCGCCGACATCGCCATTGAGCCATTGGGCAAAGATGGCGTTGGCAATTCCGGACACGGGGTTTGCGTACAGGAACGCGATGGCGGTTCGGTCGTCTTCGCCGAGCCTGCCCCCCCGGCCGTCGAAGTGGGCTGAAGCGCGCATCAATGCGTCATCCTTGGCCGGATCTGTGCAGGACATGAACTCACCGCAGGAGTGCCCCAGACCCAATGTATGTCCGATCTCATGAGCGTAGACCTCAGTGGCTTGGGAACTGCCGTCGGCCTCTTGAAGCGTACATTCGACTCCGTCGTTCATCACCAGATTCACTTCATCAATAGCGAGGAAAGTCTGCCCGTTATAGACGTCCACTGAGGAGGCCATGGGGCCGCCCTGACCGAGGATGCCTCCGCCCCCGGGTGTGCAGCTGAAGGTGCCGGGAATCTCGTCGTTCGGGTCTCCGAAGAGCACGGCATTGATCCCGTCGCGTTCGAAACCCGAAGTGGAATCGGTGGTCCCTCCAAAGACCTGACTGATATTGGTGTTGAGATCATCGTCCCAGGCAGCAAGGGCAGCCTGGAATTCGGGCGTTCCTCCACCGGCCAGTCCCGGCTGGCCTCCCTCATCGACGAGCCAGGTGACCGACTCTCCCGCGTCGAAGACAAAATGGCGGAAGCTCTGTTGGATCAGGGAGAAACTCTTCACCACGTAAGTCTCGGGCAGTTCTCCTGTGTCCACGAAATAGTCCATCTCCCGTTCCCGTCCCTGGGAATAGTCGGCCAGCCATTGGCTGAACTTGTCGAAGTCTCGAGGCTGGTGAAAGCGTGCCCGCTGAGAAGAGTCGCGAGGGCGAATTTCCCGACCACCGGTGACGTCGCGGTAGGCAATGCGCCGGCCATCCACTTTCAATTCCCGAAAAGCACCCAACATGAGGTGCAATATTCCATAGGACGACCCTTGACCGGGGACCAGGAAGAGGATTGTCTTCTCCCCGCTTCCAAACTGCGGCCGGCCGAAGAGGACAAGAGTGCTGCCCTCAGGGGTGTTTCCGCCCAGCACGTCTATCTGGAGGGGATCATCCGGCGGCGTGCCTTTGAGGACCCTTTCGATCTCCACCCCATAGCGGGTAAGCGGTCTGTTGGCCACAATCGCTTCCAGGCTGGAGATCCGGCCCACTACGATCAGACTGGCCTGATCCGCCAGCACGTCATCGTGAATCATTACGTACGAAGTCGCACTCAAGGCGGCAACAAGGAAGAACAGGACCGACACCAGCACCAGGATGGTTTTCAAACACTCAGGGCTGTCGAGGCTTGCCGCCGCGATTCGGACCTGGGCGAAAGGTCCCGGAGCAGCTTCCAGGCGGCCTCTCTTTCGCCCAAGCGGGGCAGTGAGTCCCCGAATGACCCTCGAGAAACCCCAACCGGGAAGACAAGTCAGAGGAGAACGACGGCAACAAAATGTCTTTCTTTTTTGCATTTTTCATCCCTCGCGGCTGCTATTCCACTGACAAAGTTGCAGCACTCCGACTCAAATGTCAATTTGGCCGAGGATAGTAGTTTTCAGAAGGCAAGCCTCTCTCCTCCAACCTTTGGCGAGATGCTCTCACGGGACGGAGTCCGCACTTCCCACACTCAATCTGCTCCGGCCCCGGATCGGCTCGTGTCTGCTGCGTTGCCCTCCGTCGGGCTCCTCGACGTACTGTCCAGTACGACTGCGGGGCCCTCGGTCGCAACAGACTGGTGCTGATCGCCGTAGAGAAAATCGCTCAATTCAGGTACAAAGAAGTCATGACGGTCTGTTTCACAGCCGTGGCAGAATTCTCAATTTGGATTGCAATGAAGAAAGGGGGATCGAGTGGAAAAAAAGCTCGATGATTTCCAGAGGTTTCGCCACCAGATGAATCAAGCGATCCTCTCTGAGGACAACCTGGTGATCAAAAGGTTCTTCAATCTCGACACTCAAACCTACAAGGCGGGGCGGATTCCGGTTCGGACCAAGGAAATGCTCGGTCTGGCGGCATCGATGGTGTTGCGCTGTGACGATTGCATCGCCTACCACATCTTCCGTTGCCGGGAGGAAGGTCTCGGCCGTGAGGAGTTTTTCGAAGTCTTTTCCGTCGCTCTGGTAGTCGGCGGTTCCATCGTGATACCCCATTTGCGGCGGGCCGTGGCCTTGCTCGAGGAACTTGAAGAGCAAGAAGAGGGCAACCCCCAGTGACCAGAACCGAACACCGGGAGCCTGTCCGAGTACGGGTTGCGATGGCGCGCCTTGTTCAGGCTGGTTACGCCGCAATTCTGAGAATCTTGCTCTCAGATGCGTTGCATTGACAACGTGTGCGCCGTTGCCCCTGCCCTCTAAACTGAACTGAAGCGTCAGCGCCCGGCCAATCCGGATGGCCGCCGCCCGCTCAAGCAAAAACAAAGCGGGAAACGTGTCTGTCCCCTTCTGACGACCCGGTCGGTGTGGCCGACCGGGTCGAGGGAACTCAGCCCGGAGGTTCGCTCCTAAACTCCGTTAGGAGCGTTATGTTTATAGCCATTCAGTGGGAAAACAGAGCGAAACTCCGTAGGAGTGACATGAACCGGGTTCGAGTGATTCTCTATGGCGACAAACACCCAGGCCGGGCATCTTACCTGACCTCTTCCTCCTGAGCCGCAATCTCCACGCCGGATGACTCCCCGCGATCGTCCCGAGAACGTCCGGGTGAGCAGCTACGGCAGATTAATGTCACTCCTACGGAGTTCACGTTGCTGGGTTGGCGTTCGGCTATAAACATGTCATCCCTACGGGATTGGATCAGTGGCCCCAATCTGTAATCTGAGGATCTCCCGTCGCCAATGATCCGGGCTAAAGAAACTCCGCGCAGACGGGGTTGGCCAGGAGCTTGCCGCGGCGGGTGAGGAAGATTCGGTCGCCCTGGCGCTCCAGCAGACCCTGGACCAGGAAGAAGTCAATGGAGTCCGAGAAAGTTCGGGACAGGTCCAACCCGTATCGAGTGGAGAGTTGGTCGAGTCGAACCCCTTCCGCGGTGCGAAGGCGGAGCATCACTTCCTCGCCGGCGGCGCGTCGGCCCTCCAGCCTCTCCTCTTGTAGTCGCGGGACGCGGCTGGTTCCCGCATGCAGGGCATAGTCGGAAAAACTTGCCGTATTGGCCCAGCGCACACCGTCCATAAAGGAGGCGGCACCCAAGCCAAAGCCCAGGTAGGGTTGGTTGCGCCAGTAGATCTGATTGTGGGCACACTCGTACCCCCGGCGGGCGTAGTTGGAGATCTCGTAGTGCCGATAACCGGCTTTTGCCGTCAGATCCATCGCCATCTCGAACATCTCCGCCGCCGTCTCCTCTTCGGGCAAACGGAGTTCTCCGCAAGCCTGAACCGTGGCAAATGGGGTCCCGGGTTCGATGGTCAGATTGTAGAGAGACAGGTGCTCCGGGCCGAATTCCAGCGCCTCCTCGAGATCCATCCGCCACTCCGCGGGGGTTTGGCCGGGAAGTGCAAAGATCAGATCCAGGTTGAGGTTCTCAAAGCCGGCCTGGCGGCTCCAGCCCATGGCCTGGCGGGCTTCCTGGCTGTCATGAATGCGCCCCAGAGCCCTCAAATGGCCATCATTGAAAGATTGAACTCCAAGACTCAAGCGGTTGAATCCAAGGTGGCGAATGGCGGCCAGCTTGGGCAGGGAGACGGTTCCGGGATTGCATTCGAGGGTCCATTCACGGGTCCCCTCCAGGGCAAAAGTCTCCCTCAAGGCACTTACCAGGCCTGCCATCTCCGTCAGGGTCAGCTCGGAGGGCGTTCCCCCTCCCAGGAAAACGGTGTGGACGCGAGACCCGGCCCACGAGGAATGCCGGATTTCCCTTTTCAGAGCCTTCAGGTGGGAGTGGCGCTGGGCCTTGCCCACGGGACCCGAAATAAAATCACAGTAGGGACACTTCTTGACACAAAAAGGAATGTGAAGGTAGAGCCCCAATCCGGGGCCGGTTTCTCCCCGGGTCCGTCGACTCCCCGGCCGCCGGAGGCCGAGCCCGGAGACCTGCGGGGAGCGACGGATTGTTGCTTTTCGCTGTAGAGAATCGCTCCGTTCAGGCTCAATCATTTCCCACTCTCAGAACGCTCAGGAAGGCTTCCTGTGGAATCTCCACCCGTCCCACGGCTTTCATGCGTCGTTTTCCCTCCTTCTGCTTTTCCAGCAGCTTTCGTTTGCGCGTGATGTCCCCGCCATAGCATTTGGCAAGAACGTTCTTCCGGACGGCGTACACCCGCTCGGCTGCGATGACCTTGTGACCGAGGGCTGCCTGGATCCGGATCTCAAAAAGATGGCGGGGCAAAATCTCCTTGAGCCGCTTGACCAGCGCCTTACCCCTTTGATAGGCACGCTGGCGGGGGGTGATGAAACTGAGGGCGTCCATGATCTCATCGTTGATTCGAATGTCGAGCTTGACCAGCTCCCCCTCTCGATAGCCCATCAATTCGTAGTCGAAGGAAGCGTACCCTCGGGTCCGGCTCTTCAGGGTGTCGAAGAAGTCCATGAGGATCTCGGCCAGAGGCAATTCGTAATTCAAGACCACTCGCTGCGCGCCCGTGTACTCCATATGGCGGAAGACGCCCCGGCGGTCCTTGCACAGGTCCATGCAAGCCCCGATGTAGTCCTGAGGCGTGATGACGGTGGCTTCGACGAAGGGCTCTTCCACCTTTGAAATCCTGACGATATGGGGCCAGCGGGTCGGGTTGTCAATGATCTGAGTGGCCCCGTCGGTCAGCGTCACCCGGTAGGCGACGGAAGGGCTGGTGGCGACCAGTTCCAAACTGAATTCGCGTTCCAACCGCTGCTGGATGATTTCGCTGTGGAGCAGGCCCAGAAACCCGCAGCGAAACCCGAAGCCGAGGGCGGCTGAGGTCTCTGGTTCAAAGGCAAGGGCGGCGTCGTTGAGTTGGAGTTTGGCGAGGGCCTCGCGAAGTTCCGGAAAATTGTCGCTGTCCACCGGGTACAAGCCGCAGAAGACCATGGGCTTGACCCGCTTGTAGCCGGGCAGCGGAGTGGTGGCTGGATGACCGGCTGTGGTCATCGTGTCCCCCACCCGACAGTGACCGATGGACTTGATTCCGGCATGAACGAAACCGACCTGGCCACTGGAGAGGAGATCCCTGGGTTGCCTCTCGGGCGCAAAAACGCCCACACCGCTGATTTCCGCCACATGGCCCGAAGCCATCATCCGGAGGCGCTGGCCGGGTCTCAACTGCCCGTCTACGACCCGAACGTAGGCGATGATGCCGAGATAGGAATCGAAGTGGCTATCAAAGACCAGTGCCCGGGCCGGGGCTTCGTTGCTCCCTCCGGGAGGCGGAATCCTCGTAATCACCGCTTCCAGAATCTCCTCGATCCCGATATTCCGCTTGGCACTGGCGCGCAAACACTCGGCCCGATCGATGGCCAGCGTCTCCTCCATTTCCCGCTCCACCCGATCCGGGTCGGCAGCGGGCAGGTCGATCTTATTGATCACCGGGATGATGGCCAGATGGTGATTGAGGGCGAGATTCACATTGGCCAGGGTTTGGGCTTCGACCCCTTGGGCCGCATCGACGACGAGTATGGCCCCTTCACAGGCGGCCAGACTGCGCGAGACCTCATAGGTGAAATCGACATGTCCGGGAGTGTCGATCAGATTCAACTCGTAGCGCTCGCCGTTCTTGCCCTGGTAGTCCAACCGAACGGCGGCCATCTTGATGGTAATGCCCCGCTCCCGTTCCAGATCCATCTTATCCAGAACCTGGTTGCGCATCTCTCTCGCCTCGACCGTGCCGGTGGTCTCCAGTAGCCGATCGGCAAGGGTCGACTTGCCGTGGTCAATGTGGGCGATGATGCAGAAATTGCGAAAGTGGGCCTTGTCCATCACTTCCACCCCGCTAACCCGGAGTTCTCACAGCTAGTCTGTAGTCCAGTCCCCATCCGAAGACTTCCAACTCATTGACAGAATGATAGTTTTGTTCAGCATTGAGAGCTTGAAGTTTCACCCTCCGGTCAATTCGCGGCCTGAGGCCACTCCCACGTTCCCAATCGGCTCCGTTGGCAAAGAGCTGAAGAGACGGTAGATGGGAAAGTGAGAGCCGCCTCAGGCGGCGAACGATCCGCTTGAGTGTTCCACTTCTCCTGGAATAAAAAAGCCCGCCGAAAGACCGAACTGAGCCTTCCAGCGGGCAGAACGGAAGGTCGCCTCGTCAGTCTGCCGAGCGCCGTTCCTGATAGGTACTGATCATCGACTGCATCTGGTCCTTCAAAACCAGTTTTTTCTTTTTGATTTCCGTTTCCCTGAATTGCTCTCGGGGATTGAGGTAGCGCTTCTGAACCAATGCTTTCAGCTGCCGTTCGTAAGCCTGATGCTCTTCCAGCAGGCGACGGAAGCTCTCGTCTGTTTGGGTCAGATACTCCTTTACATCCACCTCATGCATATCAGGTCCTCCTATAAACCTCTTGGTGAAACCGAATTGTGAAATGGGCTGAACTAGCCAGAGAAGCATTCTTCCAACTCACTCTAGCAAATGAAGCCGGCGGGATCAAGTACTTCGGCAGCCTTGGGCAGCAGAACATTCTCAATCTTTCCGAACCCTGAAACCAACGACCAGTGATTCCGGTTTGGCCGCCAACAACGGAGGGCGGGGGCGGAACTTCCAACGTCATTAGGGTCCAAGCTGGAGCCAGCAACCTCATACCGCCGAGCGGCCATTGAAGTGGCGGCTGGGTTGCCGTTACCGCCTTTGTGTCGGCCCTCCGGGCCTGTCGCCGGGACACATCAAGGACACGCGGCCCTGACGGACCGGGCTACTCGAATGTCGGCCCTCCGGGCCTTCAGCAAGCAGAGATTTTCCACTGGTGAACGCGGTTCAACCGATTGGCCAGCGTCAGAGCGCCTACGCGGCGAAGATCAATGTCTCGGGCACGGCGCTGATCTCTTGGGCCTTCCTGGGTGGCAGCGACGTCGAGTTTGGCTGTGGCATCGAGGTCGACAATCAAGGCAATGCCTATGTTACGGGCCAGACCTCGTCCGATGATTTTCCCATCTTCAAGGCGCTGCAGGTGGCGCCGGGTGCCGTTCTTTCTTCGACGAATAGGTCCGACAGCGCACGGTTTCAATGCGTTCGTTTGAAGCTTCCCAGAATTGGAACTTGGGATTGGTTTGAGATTGGGTGCTTGGGATTTCGCGCTCCGGGGCCCTCAGCTTTGGAAGAAGACGAGGAAGCCTTTCCATAAAGCCCACAGGTCGGCCTTGGAAGCCACGTCATAGGTACTGTGCATGGACCAGATCCCGACGCCCCAGTCGGTCACCTCCATGTTCATGGAAGCGAAGTAGCTGGAGATGGTGCCTCCACCGTAACCTGCTTTGTAGCTGTGAGTCTGCCAGGCCACATTCCCTTCGTCCAGCATTTTGCGCAGACGCGCCATGTATTCACTGTTGGCATTGCGTCCAGGACCGTAGAGCTTGATGACCAGTCCGTAGTGCATGAGAGAGGCGTTGCCGGCGGCCTGCGGGCCCGGCCAGAGGGGGTTGGTGGCGGTGGTGGTGTCCGCCGTCACCATGTCCGTTTTGCTGAAGACGTTCATCACGTCCAGATCGCTGACCGAACCCGTCTCGGCGAGCACCATCTCCGCCACCAGTTTCCTGAACCACTCCGAAGCCACCCCCACGTTCCAGCGGCTTCCCACCTCCTCGTCGGTGACCAGGTAGGCCATGGCGGTGTGAGAGGGGGCTTTCAGTTCGGTCAGCGCGAACAGATTGATCACACCGGTGAGGCGATCGTCCAGGCCGAAGGCGGCGATCAGGGCGCGGTCCATGCCGACGTCGCGGGGTTGGAGGGTAGGCACAATCTGTATGTCGGCGCTGGTCCAGTCATCGGGCTCGATGCCGTACTTCTGTCGCAGCAGTTGCTCGGCCTGTTGCCTCAAACCCTTCACTTCACTTTCCCGGGCCGGAGGCGACGAGATCAAAACGGGTTCGAGTTCCTCCCGCTGAATGGCCTCCGAACGCTTTCGATCGCGATAGTCTCGGTCCACGTGAGGAGCCAGGTCGGGGATGAGCAAGACGGGATCGTCCGGGTTGAGACCCAGGTCGAGCCAAACCGTGGTTCCGTCCTTCCTGTCAATCCGGCCGGTGAGGGCCAGCGGTACGTTGACCCATTGGTAGCCCTTGATCCCACCGTGGGCCAGCGTATCGAGGGTCACCACGCCACTCTGCTCCCGCAGAGGGTGAGGTTTGAGTTCCAGGCGAACGGAGTCTATATGGCTGTTGATCAGTCGCATTCCGGCCTGGAGGGGCTGCCGGCCCACGACCCACAGAACCATGGTCCGATCGCGATTCACGGCGTAGAAGCGATCTCCGGATCGGACCGAGCCAACGGAGGCGCCGGTCCAGAGGCGAAAACCCCGTTCTTCGGCGTAACGCACCGATTCTCGGACCATCATCAACTCGCTGCGAGCGGCACCAATCATTTTCTTGAAGCGTTCCCCCAGTGCCTGAATCTCGCCACGCTGCTCCGGAGTCACTCGTTTCCAGAGATTGCCCTGACTGCCATAGTCGCCGGAAGACTGCAAAGGGGGCTCCGTGCCCGACGCAGAGCCGAATAGAAGTAGACTCACCATCAGCATGGGGACTGTCACCTGCCGGATTCTGATCATCGAACAACCTCCTCCTCGCACATTCGTTCCAGCGGGATTTTATGGACGACCCCAAACGACAGTCAAGAGCAGTCTCCCGATTCAGGCCCTGAGCTCTGCTCGGTCTAGCGACCTGCTCTGCCCGCAAGCCTGCGCTGGACCAGACTAAGCCAAGGTCGCACGCGTCGTACCTATGGTTACCCGCCTTCGGCTGTCGGCCAGCCGATACCCACAGGGCCTGGCTCAGTTTAGCCTGGGGCAACGCTCCAGGAAACGCCGGGCACGGGATTTCAGCGCTGAAAGCGCGATTCACAAAGAGGCGCAACCGCAGCAGGAAGAGGTGGGACCATAGACTTTGACGAACGTTACCTCTGAGACTGACGGATTTGGTGAGTCGCGCCTACAGCGCTGAGCGCCGAGGACCCTCCAAGTCCCCGGCGCTTCGCCCCAGGCTATACTGAATGACGCCCTTGGCGTCGCCTTAGCCAGAATCTCTCAGGCGTCGCCGGCCATGCGGCCTGCTCCCCTTTGCGCGTTGCACTCGGTCGGCATTCTCCACCTACTGTCGAGTACTACTACAGGGTTCCTCGGTCGCGACGCCCTGCCCCTCGCGCATTGGGAGTTGGGAGTCTCCAGTGCCTCGCCACGACTGAGTGAAAAAATCGGGGCCGAAGGGGAGGTCCTCCCCGTGGGGAAGGGCCGCAGCTCGACCAGCGGGGTGGGCGGGGGGCGTGTTTTGACCCGCCCTGGCGGGGATTTTGACCCATTTGAGGGAAAACGGCTGCCCCGGGGTGAGCCAGGAGACCCAAAAGGGCATCTACGCTATCTTTTGACGGGACAACCCTTTTAGGAGAAAACACCTCAATGGCACCCTTCTTGCTGGAATGTAGCCCGCATTGGTCATGAACCGTCTGCCGCAGCACTGTGAGAATCCGCACGGACCGGGTTACCCAGCCTCGGCATCCTCCACCTGCCGTCGGGTCGGAGTGCGCGAATTCTCGGCCCTGACACCCTATCAGCGCATAGCCTCCAGCGCCTCGCTACAACCCCTCATGAGAAATGCGGGCTGGCACGGAAATGTGGCCGAGGTACTCATTTGCGGGAGCGTGACTTGACCCGCCCCGGGGTCGGACTTGGCTCCATTCATAGCAGGAGAGCAGCCATGGCTTCCTCAGCGTCCTCCTCGAGTTCCCTGGGTCAACCTCGGTGGATTCCCAGTACTTGTGGCATGTGTCTGCATGGCTGCGGAATTCGAGTTCTGGTTGAGGACGGCGTGGCTCTCAAGATTGAGGGCGATCCGACCAACCCGGATAACCTCGGCAAGCTCTGTCCCAAGGGCAACGCTGGTCTGTCCCGTCTCTACGATTCCAGCCGGGTCCTGAAACCGATGAAACGGAGCAACCCGAACAAGGGACCCGGAGTAGACCCCGGCTGGGTTGAGATCGAGTGGGAGGAGGCCTTCCAGATCGTGACTCGGGAACTCAAGAGAGTGCGCCAGGAAGATCCCCGCAAGCTCCTTTGCGCCATCGGCGATTTCCAGCGGATCATCCTTTGGGGTTGGCCGGCCGTATTCGGCTCTCCCAACTTCTTCACCTCTCTGGGGAACTACTGCGGTGGGTCGTATCACCCCGTCAACGGGAGCGTGGACGGATCGTTTGCCGCCATCAATGACTACCAGCACTGCAACTATTGGATTCAAATCGGTTCCGGGGACGGCTTCAGCTCTCACCTGCACGTCTCGGGCAGTGCCAAGCGGATGGCCGACGCCCGCATGCGGGGGATGAAGGTCGTCACTCTCGATCCCCGCTGCTCGATCCCCGCCGCCAAGGCGGATGAGTGGATTCCAATCCTGCCCGGGACGGATCGGGCCTTTGTTCTGGGCATGGCCCACGTCCTTGTTCATGAGTTGGATCAGTTCGATCGTGAGTTCTTGCGCCATCACACCAATGCCCCTTACCTGGTCCAGGACGACGGCTACTTCCACAGAGGCCGCGACCAGAAGGCTCAGGTATGGGATCGGGTCGCGGAGGCGCCTCGTGGATGGGATGAGGTGGAGCCGGAGGCCATCTCTTTGCTGGGCACCTTTGAGGGGGGTGGCGAGCGGCTGAGAACGGCTTTTCAGGTCTGGAAGGATCTCCTGGCCGAGCATACTCCGGAGCGGATGTCCGAAATCTGCACCGTCCCCGCTGCTACTATTCGACGCATTGCCGGCGAGTTCGTGGAGGCGGCCCAGATCGGCTCCACCATCGAGATTGAGGGCAAGACCTATCCCTGGCGTCCCGCCGCCTTGAATTACTACCGCGGCTCCCAGTCCCATGCCAACGGTCTCTTTGACAATATGACCTACAAGCTCTTCAACATGCTGGTGGGCAACATCGACATGCCGGGAGGGCATCTGGGCGTTCCGCTGGATCACCGCGGCTTCTTCATCAGCCCGGGAGAGGACGGGATGCTCAAACCCGAACCCCATCAGCTGCATCCGGCGCCTCCCTTCAAGTACCCACCCGACTCCACCCACCTCATGGAGTGGTTTCCCATCGGCTTCGATGCCGGGCAGCTGAACACGGAGACGCTTCTGGATCCGGCCCGATTCGGA
The DNA here is from genome assembly GCA_046757765.1 of Acidobacteriota bacterium. GTDB lineage: Bacteria > Acidobacteriota > UBA6911 > RPQK01 > JBHHYX01 > JBHHYX01. The sequence goes on from JBHHYX010000041.1 coordinate 15,969, forward strand.
CTCGAGTACCAGCCCGACGCCATGTTGCTCTACCACTCCAATCCCCTCTGGAACCTGCCCGAGACGGACAAGGTGGAAGAGATCATGCGGGGCATGAAGTTTGTCGTGGCCATCGACATTCACCTGACGGAATCCACTCAGTGGGCGGATCTGTTTCTTCCTGACCGGACCTACCTGGAATCCACTCTGCTCAACTGTCTGGAGCCTCCTGTGGTAACGGGACATGCTCTTCGCCAACCAGTAGTCGAGCCGTTGGGCGACACCAAGGATGCTTATGAAATCCTCACAGAGCTGGCCGAGCGGCTCGGATTCCTGGACGACTGGAATGACCTTCTCAATGTGGTCTGCGGGTTTACTCTTCAGCCCCGGTATCTGCTCGACCCCGAAAAACGCTACAGTGTGGACGAGCTCTGGGATCGCTACGCTCGAAACATCTACGGCCAGAACCGCGGCCTGGACTGGTTCAAGAAGGAGGGACATGCGGTTCGCCATCGAACGCCTGAGGAGACCTACCTGCCCTATGGTTCGCTGCGCCTGCCCTTCTATTTCGAGTTCATCAAACGAACCGGCGAGGAGTTGGGAGAAAAGCTGTCCCAAGCCGGCATCACTGACTGGCCGCTCCAGAACTACCAACCCCTGCCCTACTGGAAGGACTCCCAGGTGATCCGAGATGGGGAGCGGGGCTTCGATTTTTACGCCATCACTTTCAAGGAAGTCCTGCATACTTTTGCGGATACGCTGGTGATGCCCTGGTTGACGGAAGTGAGTGAAAAGGACCCCGTTCACCAGGGAATTCTGATCAACTCGACAACCGCTGCCGAACGGGCCATCCGCAATGGAGACTGGATCCGTCTGACTTCACCCGCCGGCAGCATCGAAGGACAGGCCCGAATCGTGGAAGGCATCCATCCACAGGTACTGGGGGTCAGCAATGCCGTGACCCGGGAGTTTGTCACCAACCCCGAGGTCAAGCTGAAGGGCAGCCACTTCAATCGACTTCTGACAGGGTCCCTGCGCTACACGGACGGGGCCACCGGCGGTCTGGAGTCAAGCGCCCGCGTCCGCATCCGGAAACTGGGCCGGCAGAGTGCTCCGGCGCGAGGAGGTTGAATGCGATGCCCGAAGTGAAGATTGCCGCTCTCGGAACAGTTCGAAAACTTCTCGGGTTCAGCCAGAAAAGCTGTCTTTTTCAAGGGGGGACGGTGGCGGAACTCCTGCGCCAACTCGACACCGTCGATGGCAGGGACCTGTACAGCAACCTGGTGTGCGAAGGGAGATTGCGAGGCGATTTCGCTGTGCTGGTCAACGGCCTCAGCATCAAACCGGATGCCTTGGAGACTCCCCTCCAGGAGGGGGATCAGCTGGTGACCATGGCTATTCTGCGCCATTTGCACGGCGGCTGACCCGCATTTCCCATGAAGGATTGTAGCGAGGCGACGGGAGCGCAGCGCTGCCAGGGCATTACGGCCGGGGCCCGGATGCGCCCGGCGCCGGGGGAGACAGCTCGAGAAATGCGGCCCAGTTGAGGGGGGTGGACGGTTTCTGGAGGCAGTGACGACAGAGGGAGTACCAGATGTCCAGATTAGGCATGGTCATTGATCTGAAGCGGTGCATTGGATGCAACGCCTGCACGCTCGCCTGCAAGCAGGAGAACGGCACGCCGGCCGACATGCATTTTGCCCGCGTAGTGACCCGGGAAGTGGGCACCTACCCGGAAAGCAAGCGGACCTTCCTGCCTCTCCTGTGCAACCAGTGCGAGGACGCTCCCTGCTTGAAGGCCTGTCCCACCGGAGCGACCTACCAGCGTCCCGACGGCATCATCATGGTCAATGCCGATGTCTGCATCGGTTGCCGGGCCTGTGCCGTCTCCTGCCCCTACATGAATCGTCATTTCCTGGCTCGGGGATTGCTTCGGACCGGCTATGGAGGAGATGGCCTGAACCCCTTTGAGGAGGTGAAGTTTGCCGCCTTCCAGGAGGGAACGATGACCAAGTGCAACTTTTGCGCCCCTCGCGTCGACCAGGGTCTGGAGCCGGCCTGCGTCATCACCTGCCCCACCGACGCCAGGATCTTTGGAGACCTGGAAGAGAAGGACGGCAAGTTGCAGCGCTTGATCAAAGAGCGGAGAAGCTGGACCCTGCTGCCGGAATGTAAGACCAAACCCAGCGTCTATTATCTGGACGAATGATCCCATTCGCAGGAGGCCCCTTGTTGAACCCGCACTCTTCGCAAAGTGACTGTCGAGCTAAACTCATTGGGAGGCCTGGTCGGTCCGTCCGGTCAACTGAACTCCCAGGCTCCCGTCCCGAATCCAGGGTTTACGGGATACGACCCGAATCGCCACCGGCACTTTGGAATCCGGAGACTCTTAGCAATCTCGTGCAATACCGAGGAAGGAGCCGTTAGATGACCTCTCATGCGACTGTCGGCATTGCCTCACATCGGTTTGATTTCGGCTACTACCGCCAAGCCTGGTGGAACTGGCTCATCGGGGCCGCTTTTTTCTTCGGCGAGATCGGGGCCGGACTCTTCCTGGTGTCTCTTCTGACCGGCTATTGGCCCGGCCTCGTGGCGGGCTATCTGATCGTGATGGTGGGCAAGAACATGGCCCACCTGATGTATCTCGGGCGGCCCCTCCGGTTCTGGAGAGCCGCCCTGCGGCCGGATCGTTCCTGGATTGCCCGGGGCGCCTGGGCAACCGGCCTCTTTGCCCTCTCAGGTCTGATCATCCTCCTTCCCCACCTGGTGGGCTCGGAGTGGACCTTGAATGGATGGGCCGGTTCCACCGCCCATGCCGTGGCCTTACTTTCTTCCCTCTTCATCATGTTTTACGACGGCTTCGTGATGAACTTCTCTCCTTCCGTCGCCTTCTGGCACAGCAACCTGCTTCCGCTGCTCTGTTTCACCTATGCCGCGCTGGGCGGCACAACGGTTTCGCTGACCCTTCGGGAACTGGGGGGCACCCTCAACAACGATCGGGAGATGCTCCTGAGAGTGGAGTACGCCCTGCTGGCTGTCAACCTTGTTCTCCTGGCGGTCTACATGAAGCGCATGTCAACTTGGACAGCCTCGGCCAGGGAGACGGTTCGACTCTTGCTCAAGGGCACTTACGCCCGGGCCTTCCTCGGTCTGGTAGTGAGCATGGGTCTGCTGGCCACCCTCGTGCTCTCCATCGCCCACTCCCAGATTCATGCCGTCTGGCTGGTCCTCTTGATCGCGGCCTGTGAGTTGACTGGAGACTTCGCGCTGTTGATGGTGCTCCTGAGATCGGGCCTTTTCGCACCCCAGACCGCACCGGCTCACGCGAAGCTACTACCCCAGTAGCGAGCGTCCTCATACGGCCGAGAAGGGCGCACACGAAGAGACAACGAAAACGGAGCCGAATGCATCCACCTGACTGCGTCACGCTCGGTCGGCCTCCTCGACGTACTGTACAGTACGACTGCCCGGGCCTCCGTCGCAAGCCTTGTCAGGGCGGCGCTCCTCATGACGAAAGCCTGTGAGAAATGCTCGCTACGGGTAGGACAATCTGTAACTTTGAGCCAAGTTTTCGGCATCGGTATCGGTATCGGAATTCGGGATCGGTAATCGACATCATGCGCATTGCTCCCTACCATTGCAATCAACGGCGATAGCGAAACCGATTCCGATGAAGGCTCGGCAACCACACCGCTCGTCGATCTGAGGCGAAGCCTCGCTACTCGGCAAGTAGCGGTTCTGCCGCCAAGTCACTGAACCACGAACGTAAGTGAGTGGCCATCCGGAGTTGGCCGGGCGCTGACGCTTCGGTTCAGTTTACAATTGGGGAGGATTCTCCGGGAGGACCATTTGATGACACCCAATTCACGACAGTTTTCCCGACGTCTTTTCCTCACCGACTCGGCCGCCGGGCTGGCCCTGGCGGGATTGGGGCTGGCCGGCACGCTGGGGCCCCCGTCGCGTCGCTCCCGCCTGAAGGTGCCGGCTCCTATGCTCCCTCCGGTGCCGGCCGTTCTCCTGACCGTCAAGGGGATGCCCGGGGATCCGGACGAGATCTCCGTTCTCTGGACCTTTGTCATCAACGGAGACCCACCTCAGATCGGAGTGAGCGCGGGCAAAGACCATGTCGCCAACAGGCTGATCGCCCGCCATAGGGAGTTTGTTCTCAATGTCCCGGTAGCCGACATGGTGGTGCCCTTTGACCGAGTGGACATGAACTCGGAGCGGGTGGCGGACAAGTTCCGGCTGGCCGGCTTGACTCGCGGTCGGGCACTCCAGGTGGACGCGCCAACGGTGGAGGAGGCGCCCATCCAAGTTGAATGCCGGGTCTTCAAGACAGTCGACGTTCCCCCCATCAGGACGCTCTACCTGGCCACCGCGGTGGCCACCACGACGCTGGAAGGGGTCTGCGACCCAGGAGGGCGCCTCAACGTCTCCCGGGTCCCCTTCTTCGGCATGACAGCCGGCAGCGGTGAGTTCTACACCATGGGCAGCCGCGTCGGCCATATCGGCCAGACCGTCGGAAGAAACGACATCAGGTACTGACAACTGAGGCACAACCTTCCAGCTCCATGTGAGCTGTTGAGGTTTGAAGTTTGGCTCCTTGGGGTTTATTTGAGCTTTGGCCCCTTGGTCCTTGGGACTTCTAGGGCCGTCTAGGCCCTAGACAAGTTCACAAAATGGTCAAGTTGCGCGTTGGATAACAATTCGCACTAGAAACAATCGCTAGGCCGGGCATGA
>JBHHYX010000042.1:0-20451 GCA_046757765.1 Acidobacteriota bacterium
ACTCTACTGCCATTCATTAGGATTCTCGGCTTGATCCGTTCTGTTTTCACATGGTTGTTTTTCAGTCACACCAGGGAACCTTTCGGGGAACCAGGCTGTCCAAGAAAACATACATGATCCCTGTCGCCGAGGCTTAGGGGCGTGGGGACAAATCATTGGACGTGAGGATGGGCATAAGAAGGACGATGATGGTGGTCCTGGGAAGTCTGTTCACCATGACGGCGTTGTTGGCGATGGAGGCGCCAGGGCCGCTTGTTTGGAAGTCTACCAAGGACTCCAGAACAAAACGGGTCACCACACCCGAAGTGAGTACCTGGACTCTTGTGCCGGCTCACCAGGCGACCTCGCAGCAAGTTTCGACGATGCGGGTCCATCTGGATCCGAGAACCCTTTGTTCATCTTGCACTCGCTATGTGGGGCAGCGTCTCTTTGCCAACAAGGGCGTGGTGGGGGTTAAAGTGGAGCGCAAGACGGGCGACGTCACGCTTCAATACGTGTCGACACGTGTCGACTCTCGACCGCCGGGAATTGGAAAACCAGATCAAGACTCTCCCCCAGTTTCGCGCAAGCTCCGGGGCCAGGATCGAGTGGTAAGGACACGGCATGGCGAAGAGAGCCGAAGCCCCGACTCCCCGCTCGGGCGGCTTCCCGGGTGAGATGCTGGATCCAGCCGGGTCACCCGCCACCCCCGGCCGACCAGGAGGACACAACAGGGAAACCCTCCTTGAATTCAGGTCAGCTCGACGCGGCCTTTGGGGGTGTCGAGGATGGCGGTGATCTTGGGTCGATTCCCCTTCATGACCCGCGGCGAGAGCCCCATCGCCTCGAGAAATCGGTTCATTTTATCCGGGTCGGGGTGTTCCAATCGCAGCTCTCGAAGCGTGCAGCCCCGGGGCGAATCTTGAGAGGGATGGGGGGATGCCCTGTCCCACTGGATGAGGAAGGGGACGACGGTGCCGTCATGCCCCCGCACAACCAGAGTTCTCCATCGGAGAGTGGTGCCGTCCGGCTTTTTGCGGGAGCCGGCGACGACTCCCGAGCTTTCCAACCCGGCGCCACGGATCCTCTCCTCGACCTCCGCCAGACTTTCTGTTCGCGCCGCCCATCCCAGGATTCGCGGCTCGGCCAGACCTTTCACAATCTCGGCCATCTCCTCCTTGGCACCGGGTTGGGCGGGGTCCACCGACAGGATCTCCAGATAGTGCCGTTTCCCCAGCGAGATCAAGGCGTTACGGGTTCCTCTTTCGGGATGAACGCCTCCCATGATGGCGCCTACGCCTGTTTTTTGCTGGATGTACTGGATGCCCGCCTCCAGATCGGGGACCGCCCAGATGATGTGGTCGACGTCTGCAACCGGGTCCGCCGCCAGGGCAAAAAAGGGCCGGCACAACAGCACCGGGGAGGCGGTGGCTCCCAGGCGAAGCAGCTCGCGGCGTGTCATCCTCGGTGTTTTCTCATCCATGGTTTTTCTCCCTTTAATCCCTTTAATGTCTTGCCGCCCGAACTTTGAGAATCTTACCATCAGACGCGTTCCATTGAAGATGTGGGTGTCCTCTCCCCCTCGCCCTCTCGTTTTGCGCCCTCAAGGAGTTTGGCCAGGGCCGCTGGCATGGACACCCTCTCAAACCACGGCAACGCGCCAAGCAGTCGGCGGATAGGCCGGGGATCGGGGAACTAACTCAGCAGCCCCGGGGGCCGCTCTTGCCCTGTCACCTCGAAGAAGGGACAGTCTGGAACCGCGCGCCTTGCCCTGTGACCTCGAAGAAGGGAGACCTCGAAGAAGGGACAGTCTGGAACCGCCCGCCGCGTTCCCTCTTCCAGGCGTCCCCGGGGCAGCTGTGAAAACCCCTTTGGAGTGCGGTAGTTCCACTACCGCTTTGCCCAGCCTCCACTGAAGGGTAGAGTGCTTGGCCTGAGTCCAGTTGTCGAACCGGTTTACCACCGGCACAAGGCCGGTGGGGTGCGGTTCCTGACACGCTAAACACCTACCCGCCTTCAGGCGGTGGAGTGGCGCCAGCCTCTCAACTTTTCTTGCCACTCCCGATCCCCCCCATTTTCTGATGCTGGGGCTCGACTCGCAGGTAGAGCCGGGCGGTTTTGTCCCAGGGAAGGCTGGCCAGCAGTTCCTCCAGCAATCCTCCTCCTGTCTCATCGACCAGCTGGAAACCGTAGGGAGCCGGGTCGGCCTCGAAGTTCACCAGGTCTTGATGGTTCAGCTCCACCGCGACCTGCCGCATTGCCACGTCGATCACCAGGGCTGAGATCTCTTGTGCTTCCAACACGGCCCGCGGGTCGGGATTGTGGTTCAGCGCTTCCGGTCCGATTCCGGAGCAGAGCCGGCCCGCCTGGTGGGCCCACAGGCAATAGGACTCAGGTGAGTAAGCCCAAAGGCGCACCGGGTGCTGCGGCGAGGCATGAGCGGCAAGCTCTTTTGAGAAACGCAAGAAAGGTTGGCCTTTCGACTTCATCGAGGATCCTGCCAGGCCCGCCACCAGAACCAGGCCCAACCCAACTGGAAGCGCCACCAAGCCCCTGAGGTGGGGTGAGATCAGGGTCGATCCATACTCCGTCACAAGGTAAGCCGTACCAAAGTAGATCAATGGAAGAGTGGGCAGGAGATAGAGGGTGGCGGGGCCAATGACCACAGCCGCGGTCAACCCGGCCATCGCGAAGGCCGCCGCGCAAATCCAGAAGGAGGCTCTGGGGCGCCGGCGCGCCCCCGACGTGCCGGCGGCAGCCAACATAAGAACCAGCAGGCTGAGAGGTGCCGATGCCGGTGATCCTCCCCGATGTGAAAGCATCCGAACCCATGCCGAAGGCAAGCCCAGGAGGTTGAAAGCGATGGTCCGGGAAAACGCCCTGGGATTGGCCCACAGGGCTTCCTCCAGAGTTTCCGCTCCTCCGTAGATTCCCGCGCTCCGTTCCCGGTGCTGGAAACCAGCGGCCACACTGTTTTCACCGGCCGCGGCCCGGGCACTCTGTTGGGAAAAGGCCTGAAAGGCTCGGCCGGTATGGCCACTGGCCGGCCAGGAAATGGCCCAAAGCCCCAGCACGGCCAGGAGGCAGAGACCGGCCTTCCCGCCCGGCTTCCAGGTTTCCAGATTCCCCCCCGCCAGCTTCAAAGCAAGCCATAGCAGCAGCACAATGAAAGCCACGGCGAACTCCGGCCGCATGAAGACGCCGCACAGAGCTAACCCGGGCAGGAGATAGGGTCCGGGGCGATCCCCCGAGGCCACCCAAAGGACGGCTAATGTAAACAATAAACCCGCCGCATGAACCACGTGAAAGTTGTCGAGCAGGGTTGCGTTGCCGATCAGTAGGGCCGTGGCAACGGTGCAAAGCCACCAATCGTAAAAACGAAGGCAGATTCTCCAGAAGGCAAAAGCAATCAGGCCAAGCACGGTAAGCCGATGGATGGCATAGACCCAAAAAGGGTCGAAGCCGGCCAGCAGCCAGTGAAAGTTGGAGTAGAAGACGATGTACAGTGGGGACCATTGCCGGTTCAAGAAGAGGTCAGGCACCGGCCAGCGCAGGGCTCTCTCGAAATAATAGACTCCATCATAAATCGGCAGGTCCCAGCGTTTCCAGAAACCGTAGTGGATATAGAGGAACGAAGCGGCGATGATGGAGAGACTGTACAGCCGGGTCCTGCAATCCGAGATTGGCAAACCGTTCTTCTCCTCAGACACTGCTCGAGGCGGGCGCCCCATCTGACGTCGTTTGACCCCACAATCTTGGCCCACTTGGCGGCCTGGCTCAACAGGTTGTCTGTTAATAGTAGCTTGCGGACTAGCCCCGGCCCCCCTTTTTCCGATAAAGTCCCCATCGTGTCCGAAGGAATCGAAACTCTGCTTGGCTCCGTGAACCAGGTGATCTTTCACAATCCCGACAACGGGTTTTCCGTGCTCCGGGTCAGTCTGGGCAAACGCAAAGAGGGCGTTACGATCGTGGGACATCTCCCCGAGGTACGAAAAGGTGAGCGGATCGAGGCGCGGGGAGAGTGGAAACAGGACCGTAAGCACGGTCTCCAGTTTCAGGCGGAATCGATCGCCATAGAGGTTCCGACGACCCGTCACGGAATCGAGCGCTACCTCAGGTCGGGAATGGTTCGGGGAATCGGGCGCCACCTGGCCAGGCTCCTGGTTGCCGAGTTTGGCGATCGGCTCTTCGAGGTCATCGAGAAGACCCCGCGCAAGCTCTCCCGCGTTCCCGGAATCGGTGCCAAGCGGGTTGAGATGATTAGCGAGAGCTGGCGGGAGCAGAAAAGCGTCCGCGACCTGATGGTTTTTCTTGCCGGACACGGTGTCGGCGCGGCGCGAGCCTATCGCATCCACAAGCAGTACGGCAACAATGCCGTCGGTCTGATTCGGGAGAACCCCTATCGGCTGGCGGACGACATTCGTGGCATCGGGTTCCTCAGCGCCGACTCCATCGCCACAAGTCTCGGCGTGGAAGCCAATTCTCCTTTTCGGGTCGACGCGGGGATTCGCTACGTCCTCAACGAAATGTGCACCGGGAACGGCCACTGTGGAGTTCCGCGAGAGACGCTGGTGGCCGAGTCCGCCCAGTTGCTTCGCGTCCCCGAAGACTCGATTGTGGCGCGGTCGAAGGTGCTGGTGGAACAAAAGCGTCTCGTGGCGGATTCCATCGAAGGAGCCGAGGGACTCTTTCCAGTGCGGCTCCATCGAGCCGAACGGACCGTGGCCACGGCGCTCCGAAGGTTGACTCGAAAGACGATCCCGTGGCCCTCGATCTCTGCAGAGAAGGCGATTCAATGGTTCGAGAAGAAGAGCGGAATGAAACTCTCCGAGAGCCAGAATATCGCCATCCAAACCGTCCTCGGCTCGCCTGTCGCCGTGATCACAGGAGGGCCCGGTGTCGGCAAGACCACCATCCTCGATGCGGTAATCCGTATTCTCTCGGTCAAAGGCGTCCAGATCGAGCTGGGGGCACCGACGGGGCGAGCGGCAAAGAGGCTCAGCGAGACCACCAGCCGCCCCGCGCGGACGATTCACCGGCTCCTGGAAGTCAACGCTCGTACCGGGGAGTTCGCGCGCAACGAAGACACTCCCATCAAGTGCGACCTCCTGATCATCGACGAGAGCTCAATGGTCGACATCAATCTGATGGAAGCCGTTGTCCGGGCGCTTCCCAAACACGCCGGTCTCCTTCTCGTGGGCGATGTGGACCAGCTTCCCTCCATTGGACCGGGACGCGTCCTGGGGGATGTCATTGACTCGGCGACCGTTCCCGTCGTTCGTCTCACCGAGATCTTCCGGCAGGCAGCGGAGAGCCGGATTGTGGTCAACGCTCACCGGATCAACGAGGGCAAGCTTCCAGCGCTGGAGCGCCGGAGATCCAGCCAGGCGACCGACTTCTACTTCGTCGAGGTGAGCTCGCCGGAGCGTGCCGTGGAGCGGATTATTCAGATGGTCGACGATCGCATTCCCGCCCGATTCGGTCTCGATCCATTTCGTGACATCCAGGTACTGGCCCCCATGAAACGGGGCGCGGCCGGCGTGCAGGCTCTCAATGTCGACCTCCAGTTCGTCCTGAACCATCGTGGCATCGGCTCGGAGCAAAAGATCGAGCGCTTCGGGTCGACCTTCGCCGCCGGCGACAAAGTGATTCAGCTGGAAAACGATTACGAAAAAGAAGTCTTCAACGGGGACCTCGGCCGGATCGAACTGGTCGATCCCGAGCAGAAGAGCCTGGTGGTGGACTTCGAGGGCGGTTCTGTGGAGTACCCTGTGGAGGATGTGGACCAGCTGGCGCTCGGCTACGCCATCACTATCCACAAGTCGCAGGGCTCGGAGTATCCGGCGGTGGTCGTGCCCATCCTGAACCAGCATTACGTCATGCTGCAGCGCAACCTCCTCTACACGGCCGTTACCCGCGGCAAGAAGCTCGTCGTCATCGTGGGTCAACGCAAAGCGATCGCACGTGCCGTCCGAAACGTGCGCATCAGCCACCGATGGACCAAGCTGGGGGAGTGGCTCCGGGAGAGGTAAGAGCCACCTGGCCGGTATTCTTCTTCAACCCCTCCCTCTACCCTTCAATCGAGGCCGGGCAAAGCGGAAGTAGAACTTCCGCACTCCAAAGGGGTCTTCACGCCTGCGCGAGGGCGCTGGGGAGAGATTCAGACAAAGATTCAGACTGCAGACAGGCCTGGGTCTGGGCACCTGGCTCACCCCCACCCCGGAGTTGCTCAAAAGACGGCTTCCGGTCTAGGTGCCGGCGCCCGTGCACCCGATGGCATCAGCCTTCGAGAAGCTCCAGGTCTTCCCCCTCCCTGGACATCTCCATGGCTCTGGGCCAGGCCCTCGAGATGTCGGTGGAAGAGCAGGAAGCCTTTTTGAGAGCCGTCGAGGAGGCGCGCCAGGCCCGCTCCGAAAAGCGCATTCGCACTCGAGGCTCGATTGTCCGGGGAGCACTCCGGACTCGGGGAGCAGCCCGGAGACCGCTGCCTTCAGCGGAGCCGGACGAGATTGACGCGGCCACCGTCCTGCGCGATCTGACCACCGATCCGGACTTGAAGGCAGCCTACTTGAACCTGAAACGAGCCCTTGCCGACCCCTCACTGCGCGAGACCGTGCTCACAACCCTGCGCGCCCTGGCTCAGCAAAGTCGGTGAGTTTGGCAAGGGTCCTCGGCGCCTGTCACTCACAACAACAACTCGCACAAAACACGGATTGGTTATTTTGACGAAGCGCGAATCAACGGCACTCCGGAACCTAGACGGATTGCGCCTGCCCGCTGCGGCTCTAGCCCTGCTCTAGCCCGGACTATTCACCAGCTTTCTGCTGCGGCGCCGTTATCATCCACAGAAAAGGCGAAACTGACCGTTTCCAACGACTGGGACCGGAACGAACGAGAGGGGAGACTTCTCTACCCCGAGTGGCCACAGCGCCAGGGGAAGCAACGTTTTCTGGGCCTGTCTGGGGTAGCTGGCAGGGTGGTCGGCTGGCGGTGTTTGAGGGTCACCCGAGTGAGAAGAAACGGCGGGCTGACGCCCACCGCTCGCCCGGAGGGACTCCGGTGGGCCGCTGGCACTTCGAAAGAGTTTTTTCGGCTGGGTAGGGTGCGGGTGGCTTGAGTCCAGTTGTCAAACCGGTGAGCCACCGGCACAGCGCCGTGGGGCGGGTGCGAACACGGTAAACACATACACGCGCTGGGTCTTGGTGTCCCACCTCCGGTGCAAGCTCTGAAGGAGCGATTCATGGCCGGCCCGTCAATCCCACCGCTCCTGCTCGCACTGGATCCACGCATCGACTCAAGAATGAATGAAGGAAGCTCATCCTGAAGGCTCCATTCTCTCCTCATGGCTGTTTTTCGGTTCTGGAGCGGGCCAACGGCCTCATCCATGAATCGCGCCTTCAGCGCTTCCCGCACTCGCTCGAAGCTTTCCCAGCGCTTCGCACTGGGCTGAATATGAAGGGCGCCTTCAGCACCCTCTCCAGAAATGTGGACTGCCTCGCGAACCGTTCTTCCGTCCCTGAGGGACCTCGGGTACGAGATCGTCAAGGTGTGATTTCCCCCGCGGGGAGTCGTCTTGAACATGACCGAAGGACCCGGTCCTTGGTTTCTCGGGTCTGTTTTTGGTTCCTGGTCCCATGCGGGTTAAGATGCCAACCTGGGCTCATTTCCCCATTTACGGGAGGGTGTGATACTGTCGCCAGTGTCATGAGACTCTTCCTCGATCATCGGTCTGCTGGAAGGAATCTCCGGTCACAGGTCCCCTTCATCAGGCTCGAGCCCTGCCCCGACACAAGGTCAATGGAGGCGATGAAAACAGATCGCTCCAACGCGCGAAACGGCTTGGAATTGTGGAAGCTTGGGTTTTTCCTGGTTTTGATCTCGGCGAGCGCCTTGGCCAGTGGGCTGGAGACGGATGGGCCCGGCAACGTCCGCGTGATCGATCTGAAGGGGGCTCGGGTTCCGATCACCACCGACATTCAGATGCCCTCCAGGAACTGGGTCAACATCGCCCGGACCGGTGATCCCTGGAGGGTGGACGATGTTCAGTTTCAAGAAACGAGCGGCCAACAGCGCTGGACGGGGAGGGCCTGGTCGGATGGCGGCATCGCCTTTGCCTACCAACAGACGATTCGCCGAGAAGGAGAATCGATTCGGCTTTCCGCCCAGGTGACTTCTCAAACCAGCGCCCCGCTGGAAGGCCTGTACCTGTTCGTGCGAGTGCCGGTGTCCCTTTTTGCCGGCGGCCAGGCGCAATTGACCAGTGCCGGCCTGGCTACCGGCCACACTCTCCTGCCGGTTCAATTCCCGGGCGCTCCCCATTTCCTCTTCACCAGCGCGGACCGGGCCCTGGTCAGCGATGCGGCGGGAAGAATCCAGTTGGAGATTCTCCTCGACCGGAGCCTCTCCGCTGTCGTCCAGGACAATCGCCAATGGGAGGATGAGGCTTACGCGCTCCTTTTTCATTTTCATCAAGGGTCCCTGACCGCGGGCCAAAGCGCCTCGGTGGATTTGACGCTCAAGCTGACAGGTGAGCCGGACACCAGCAGCGTCAACTTGAGCGTCGACCCGGGAGAGCCGGGTTCCCTCTTCGAGGGTTGGGGAGGAAACTATGTCTTCTGTCTGGAGGGAGAGGAGATCGACTTCAGTCTGGAGCATCTCCGAGTGGCCTGGGCCCGGACTCAAATGTCCCTCGACCAGTGGGAGCCCGCCAACGACAACGATTCTCCAGACCAGAGCGACTGGTCCTTTCTGGAGAGCCAGGTGCGGCCGGGATCCCCTCTGGAGCAGGAGTTCCTTCTGGCCCAGAAGCTGGAGGCGCTGGGAATTCCCCGCATCGTCTCGATCTGGCGCCTGCCTCGCTGGCTCCAACCTCAACCCAAGACGGAGGTGGATCCCCAGCTGTGGCCCGAGCTGGTGGAAAGTATCACCTCCTACCTGATTTTCGCGCGGGATCATTTCGGCACCCAGCCACAGTATTTTTCCTTCAATGAACCTGACTTGGGAGTAGACGTTCTTTTTTCAGCTGAGGAGCACGGCAAATGGATCCAGACCCTGGGCCGCCGGCTCCAGTCTCTGGGTCTGAAGACGCAGATGCTGCTGGGCGATACCGCCAGCGCCTCCGCGGCCGCCTACGCGCTCCAGGCGGCGGAGGATCCGGCAGTGCTGGATTACGTCGGAGCGGTGGCCTTCCACTCCTGGAACGGGGCTCGGGCGGAAGAGTATCGACAATGGAATGATTTCTCCCGCACCATCGGGAAGCCCCTGTTCGTGACTGAAGTGGGTTCCGACCCCAGCGCCTGGCGGTTTCCAAGACTGATCCAGACCTACGGCTATGCCCTGGACGACCTTGCCAATGAGATGCAGTTTCTGATTCATGCCAGGCCGCAAGCCGCCCTGCAGTGGGAGTTCACCTGCGATTACTCTCTGCTTGGCGGAAGTGGCGAGTCGGTGCCCAGCCAGCGCTTCTGGTTGGTCAAACATCTGGCCGATCTCACACCCCCCGGAAGCGAAGCCCTTTCCACCCGTTCCAGCAACCCGGACGTGCTGCTGGCCGCCTTCCGGAGCTCGCGGCAACGCCCCTGGCAGTATGTCTTTCACGTCGCCAACCTGGGTCTCGGCCGGAAGGCGACCCTCTCCGGCCTGCCCGCCAGATTGTCCCAACTGCAACCCGTTCGGACCACGCAGACCGAGAGTCTGCTGGAGCTTCCGAAGATTCCCGTCGAGAACGGAAGAGCCACCCTGCTTCTGGAACCCCAATCGCTCCTGACCCTGACCGGGTCGGCCCAGCCCGGATGGAAGCGCCGGCGATAACCCCCTTGCAGGTCGAGGCCCGGGCCCCTTGCCTCTGCCCCGCGATGGTCAGAGCCTGGCAACTGCCAGCAACTGACGGACAAAAACCCCATGGAAGGCTGTAAACTGAACCGAAGTGTCAGCGCCCGGCCCGATCCGGATGGCCACTCACTTACGTTCGTGGTTCAGTGACTTGGCGGCAGAATGCCTCTGATGACGTCAGCCCTCCTACCCTACCTTCACGCTGTTGTTGGAGCCTCCAGCCAATCAGATGACAACGGCTGAGGCGCGGAATTTCAACCTGAGCTGAGCGATTCTTGACGGCGGTAAGCACCAATCTGTTGCGCTCCGCGGGTCTTGAAATCTTTTTGTCTAGTGAGTGGCCCTCCGCGTTCCAGCGACTCGCTACGATCCGCCATGAGGAATCTGTGCTGGAGAGGGGTCGCGGATGACCAACAGTCTCGTTTCCGTCATATCCTCTATGGCGAAGCGGATCCCCTCCCGGCCCAGGCCGCTGTCTTTGACACCCCCGTAAGGCATATGATCGACACGCCAGGAGGGGACATCTCCTATTATCACCCCGCCCACGTCCAGCCGGTCCCAAGCGCGCTGCATCTTGTAGAGGTCGCGGGTGAAGACGCCGGCTTGAAGCCCGAATCGGCTGTCGTTGACTGCCGCCAGGGCCTCCTCGAAATCGCTGAAGGGGGCCAGGATGGCAACCGGACCGAAAGCCTCCTGGCAGGAAAGGGCTGCATCCGAGGGGACTTTCTCCAGCAGGGTGGCCTCCATCATGGCCCCCACGCGGTTTCCGCCGCACAACAGTCGGGCTCCGCCCTTCAGGGCGGCTTCGACCCAGGATTCAATGCGGGCCGCCTCTTTCTCGGAAATCATCGGCCCGATGAAGGTCTCCTCCTCCCTCGGGTCACCCATGGGCAGGCGGCTGGCCGCCCCGACCAGTTTGTCGCGCAGGGATGCATACACCCGCTGGTGGATCAGAATACGTTGGACGCCAATGCAGCTCTGCCCGGACTGGTAGAAGGCGCCCGAGATGATGCGGGTGGTGGCGTCCTCCAGATCAGTATCCTGGTCCACAATGACGGCCGCGTTCCCGCCCAATTCCAGGACGACTTTCTTTTTTCCCGCTTTCGCCTTCAGGGCCCATCCCACCGCGGGTGAACCGGTGAAACTGAGGAGCTTGAGCCGCTCGTCAGTGGTGAACAACTCAGCCCCGTCCCGGCTGCAGGGAAGGATGGAGAAGGCTCCCGGCGGCAGATCCGTCTCGGCCAGTATCTCACCAATGAGAAGCGCGCCCACGGGCGTCCTGCTGGCGGGCTTGAGCACAAAGGGGCAACCCACCGCCAGAGCCGGTGCGATCTTGTGGGCCGCCAGGTTGAGGGGAAAGTTGAAGGGCGAAATAAAGCTGCAGGGACCAATCGGGATCCGTTTCCACATTCCAGAATAGCCGCGGGCGCGGGCACTGATCTCCATCGGCAGCCATTCCCCGTAGATGCGCACGGATTCCTCGGACGCAATACGGAAGGTATCAATGAGACGGGTCACTTCGCCGCGGGCGTCCTTGATCGGTTTCCCCGCTTCTATACACAGGCTCAGCGCCAGCTCCTCGAACCGCTGGGTGAACCGATCGACACAGTGTTGGAGAATGGCCTGGCGCTGGTAGGCCGGCATTTGAGCAAAAGCCCGGGCAGCGTCTTCGGCTTTTCCGATCGCCGCGTCGATGGCCGACTCGTCCGCCAACGCCACCCGGGTGGCCACCTCCCCACTGTACTTGTCCGTGACCACCAGATCCCGGTTGGCCGCGATCGGCCGGTTTCCCAGATAATAAGGATAGGAATCTTTCAGCATCGGTTCTCCCTCTTGGCTCAATGGAGCGATTTTCGATTGGGGCAAGCACCAATCGCTCCACTCACGTTTTGGCCAAGCAAAGTAGACAGACACGGACCGGAACGGACAGACACTCAGGCTGGTCGTCTAACGCGGCTTAGGGCTCAGACCGACCAGCGGTGTAGTGACCTCGCCGTGATTCCCGCCCCGCCGGCCCTGCGTTGGGGTCCCCAGGTTTAACGAGACCCGCCCTGGATAGAGTTGTCAGCCCCGGCCTCCGCCGGGACAGGTCCGGTGGGGGCACCGCTCCAGTAGTTGGCCGACCGGCTCTTTACAGGCTCATTTGTTGACATGCTGAGGGCACTCAGAGTTTAAAGGTGACAAGTCTTTTCTTCCAGTGCCGTGGTCAGGTCGTGGACATTTTCGGAGTAGTCCATGGGGACCTCGATCAAGTGAACTCCCGGAGCCTTTTGGCATTTCTGCAAGACCGGAATCAGCTCATCAGTTGACTCAACACGGTACCCCCGGGCGCCATAGCTCTCCGCATATCTGACAAAGTCCGGGTTCCCGTAGTCCAGCCCCCAGCTCTCAAGCCGCAAAGCAGACTGCTTCCATTTAATCATTCCGTAGGCGTTGTCGTTCAGCACCAGTATCGAGAGATTCAACCCGAGCCGAACGGCGGTCTCGACTTCCTGCGAGTTCATCATGAATCCGCCGTCCCCGCAAATGGCCATCACTTTGCGATCGGGGAAGACGAGCTTGGCTGCCATGGCCGATGGAAGACCCGCCCCCATCGTGGCCAGGGCGTTGTCCAGAAGCACGGTGTTGGGTTGGTGGGCCTTGTAGTTGCGAGCAAACCAGATCTTGTAGATCCCATTGTCCAGAGCAATGATCCCGTCCGACGACATCACCCTCCGGACGTCAGCCACCAGCCGTCGCGGCAACACGGGGAAGCGTAGATCCTCCGTCCCTTCCGCCATATCCTTACTGATTTCACTCTTGATCCTGGCGTAGTGGCTGAAGTCCCAGCTGTCCTGGATGGTGAGGCCCCCACTGATCTGCCAGATGCTGTTGGCGATGTCGCCTACGACCTCCAGCTGCGGGAAATAGACCGGGTCGACCGCGGCGCTGGAAAAATTGATGTGGATCACCCGGGTCCCCCCCTGATGCATGAAAAAGGGAGGCTTCTCGACCACATCATGTCCCACATTGATGATCAGGTCGGCCCGATCAATGGCGCAGTGGGCGTAGTCTCTGGCGGAAAGGGCCGCGTTGGCCAGAAACAAGGGATGGCGCTCATCCACCACGCCCTTGCCCATCTGAGTCGTGATGAAAGGGATGCCGGTCTTGTCCACGAATTGGCGCAATGTCTTGGAGGTCAGCTTGCGGTTGGCACCGGCGCCGATCAGGAGAAGGGGGTGCCGGGCGGATTCGATCATCTCAACGGCCCTGGCCACCGCTTTGGCCTCCACCACCGGCCTCCGGACCTCATGGCGTGGAAAGAGACGAGCCTGGGTCTCTTCCGAGGCGATGTCCTCCGGCAGCTCCAGGTGTACAGCGCCGGGACGCTCCTCTTCGGCCAGCCGAACGGCCTCACGCACACGGGAAGGAATGTTGTCTCCGCTGACGATCTGCCGGGTGTACTTGGTCAGCGGCTTCATCATGTCGACCACGTCCACAATTTGAAATTGTCCCTGCTTGGAGGTCTTGATCGGTTTCTGCCCGGTGATCATCATCATCGGCATGGCACCCAGTTGGGCATAGGCGGCGGCCGTGACCAGATTGGTGGCTCCCGGGCCCAGAGTCGAAAGGCAGACTCCAACCCGGCCCGTCAAACGCCCGTAGGTGGCGGCCATGAAGCCGGCCGCCTGCTCGTGCCGCGTCAGGACCAGGCGAATCGACGAGCGCCTCAAGGAATCCAGAAAATCCAGATTCTCTTCACCTGGGATGCCGAAGACGTAGCGGACACCTTCGGACTCGAGCGCCTTAATGAATAGATCAGATGCTTTCAACATGTACCCCGCAGATTCTGTCCTTCCAACCCCTCTTCTTTGCTGCCTTCGTTCCAACCTCCATCGAGGCTCAGCCTGCGGTTTCGCTCAATCGCTCGCGGCCAAATCTGGTGCAAATCTGAGCGCCAATTCTGCCAAATTATTCTTGCGCAAACCCTTAGCCTGCATTTCTCACACCCAATCTACTACGGCGGCGGATATGCTCGCGTCTACTGCGTTGCGCTCCGTCGGGCTCCTCGACGTACTGTCCAGTGCGACTGCGGGGCCCTCGGTCGCGACGCCTTGTATCCACGCGCATCTCCACCGCCTCGCTACGATCGAGTGTGAGAAATCCGGGTTAGGAGATCATCAAGGCAACATGGGCTCGGCGGGAAGCCTTTTGCAATCGGTGGTCCAGCGTAGCCAAGGGGAGATTCTTTCGCAAGGCTAACTCCAGGTAAACGGCATCGTAGAGAGACAGATCGTATCGGTGGGCGAGATTGAGTGTGGTTTCAAGAGCTCGGTTGTGAGTTTCCACGTCTACTTCAAGCGGAAGAACCGCCAGATCAGCTTGGATTCTTGGCCAGTCGGCCAGGCTGAGCCGTCCCCGGCGAGTCGCCGTCAATAACACGTTTCCTACCTCTAACGACCACAAGGATGGGACCACCGCCCGATCTGTTACTAATGAATCGAGCAATGCCGCGGTGGATGGACCGGCTTCGCCTGAAAACACCCAGGCCATGGTGACCGAGCAGTCCAGTACGAACGGCATTAGCACCCGCGTCCCTCTTCAATCATCTCCCGAATCGTCACTCCCTGAAGTTGGTGGGAAGACTGGAATGCCTTCAAGTCTCGGATGGCCTTCTGGATCGATTCTCTAGAGCGTCCGCTGACAGGTATCAATTGGGCGACAGGTCGGCCGTGCCTGGTGATCACAAACCGCTCTCCCTTTTCAACCTGCTCCAAGAGTTGACCCAAATGAGTCTTGGCTTCGTAGGCGCCCACTTCAGGCATACGTTTCTCCTTTCGACTAGTTGCTGACTAGTCTACTTGATCAGCCATTCCAAATCAATTCTGCCACCCGTCCACGATTGTACCGGGGCACCGATCACCCCCAGCATAGTCCACCATCGCGGTGCTTGAGAATGACGCCATTGGAGACGTCGACGACATTGACGTCTCCGAACACCACGTCCCCGGTAGCCGTCGGCTACAGGCTTCCATAGTATACTTTGGCGGGCGTCGAGTCAGGCAGAAATCAAGAGGAGAAGAGAACATGAAGAATCACTCCATCGTAGTCGTGTGCGGTGCTCTCGCGCTGCTCTTTTTCGGGCATTATGGGGTAGCGGCCTGGGAGGCGCCGCAATTTCGCGATCTCTTTAACGGCAGGGACTTATCGGGCTGGGTGAACGTGAATACGGGCCCCGACACCTGGAGCGTCCGGGACGGCCTGCTCGTCTGCAGCGGGCATCCGATCGGCGTCATGCGCACCCAAAGGCAGTATGAAAACTTCATCCTCCACATTGAGTGGAGACACATGGAGGCTGGGGGAAACTCCGGTGTGTTTGTCTGGAGCGAGGGATCCGTGCCCGAGGGCAAGCGGCTGCCCAAGGGACTCGAAGTGCAGATGCTGGAGTTGGAATGGGTCCATCTCCACAAGCGGGAGGATGGAACCCCGCAGCCCATCGCCTACGTCCATGGAGAACTCTTTGGCGCCAACGGTCTGGAGACGACACCCGACAATCCCCGAGGCCGGCGCAGCAAGTCACTCGAGAACCGCTGCAAAGGCAAAGGGGAATGGAACGCCTACGACGTGGTCTGCGTGGACGGTGTCGTCAAGCTGGCGGTCAATGGCAAGTTCGTCAACGGCGTCAGCCACGCCTCTGTCAAAAAGGGCTATTTGTGCCTGGAATCGGAAGGCGCTGAAATCCACTTCCGCAACATCCGCATCATGGAACTCCCCCCCGGCCTCACCAGCGCTGAACAGTCTGCGCCGGTTGTTGAAGACTAGCTGTAGCCGAATGGAGCGATTCTTTACGGCGACAAGCACCAATCTGTTACGCCCTTCTTGTCGATGCCCAACGTTGGTCTCCTCTCTACCACTCCCAAATCAGTTGACAGAGTATATACGACTGTATATACTCATGGCATGTCAAATACGCAACGAGCAAAGATTTTCCTAAATGGCGGCAGCCAAGCTGTGCGTCTTCCGAAGTCATGTCGCTTCCCACAGGGCCAACATGAGGTTTTCGCGAAGCGTGTGGGTCGTCGCGTCATCCTGGAGCCTGCCGATGAGTGGTCCGAAGAGTTTCTTGCCTGCCTGGGGGCATGGCCGGCCGAGATTGATAGGCCCGCTTCTGAGCCAATCGCCGACGCCAGGGACCCATTCAAATGAAGCCACATTACATGCTCGACACCGATAGCGTCAGTTTTGCGTTTCGCGGCCAAGGGCAAGTCGGTGAGCGGATACTCGAGCACCGACCTTCCGAACTGTGTGTCAGTGCCCTGACTGTGGCGGAATTACGATTTGGGGCTGACAAGCGATCTTCTCGCAAACTACACGGCCTGATCGACACTTTTACGCGAAATGTGGAGGTGGTGTCGTTCGACACAGAGGCTGCGCGTCACTTCGGTCGCCTCTCGAGCAAGCTGGCGAACCGAGGAACTCCCATTGGGAATTTTGATGCCTTGATTGCGGCCCACGCAAGTGCTCTTGGCGCCGTCCTGGTTACGAACAATACAAGGCATTTTTCACGTGTTTCGGGATTAAGGGTTGAAAATTGGATTTAGTGGGAAGCCAAAACAAGAAAGAAGACATTCTCTTTCCGTCATTCAGTACTCGCGAAGCGGGCTCACGATCCCCGTCGCCACATCCTGAAATTCCAGCCAGATCGGATTGGCGATCGCCTGGCGGGCATCATCCGCACTGCGGGCCCGAATCGTTACGAACTTGTCCGGAGGAGCCAGAAGGTCGTCCAGCAGGATCGTCGTCTGGAAGTCCGGCGACCCGGAGGGAGGGATCACCATTCGCTCCAATCCGTTGACGAATACCGTGATCTCATAATCCCCCACCGGACCCAACTCGGGGGTCGTCTGCAAGGTCACTTGAAGCTGGTTCTGAATGGCTGAAAGGATGGCGACCTCACCCGCCCCGGCCCCGTTGATGGTGCCGAAGACGAGGGGGCCATTCGTAGCGACCACACGGCCGTTCACAAAAGCGTCCATGACGTCCTGGCGCGTAATCGACGGCCCCGGCGGTGACAGTTTCGCATAGGTAAACGTATTGCCGATCAGATTGACCGAGTGGGCGTCGCTATTGCCCAGTCCCACCGGAAACCGAGTTGGAAAATCCAGCCGTTCCAGCAGCTGGCCGTTCTGAGGGGGAGCGATCTGGTCGAGCAGCTCGTGCCACTTGTCCACTGTCTGCTGGTCCTCCCGGGAAAACACACCCACGTCGGAGTTGAAGATCTCCAACCCCGCCCAGCCAACCGCGGGACTGTCGAAGTCCCACTTGGCAAAGAAAAGGGGGACGGAGTCAAAGGGGTGGGCGATGAAACCAATGCCGCCGTTGTCGTTGACCCGATCGATGACCACCTGCTCGTCTTCGCAGTTGACATGGTTGAAGATGAGACCGGAACAGGGATTCTCCAGAAACCCCGTCGAGTCACTCGTGTAGGGGTAAGCGAGAAGATGGGCGGCTTCATTGAAAAAGCCGAAGCGTCCCAGTCCCATCTCCTCCCCCTGCAGGACGAGATATCCATTGCTGTCCCGAAATGCCTGCGCCTGCCTCTCACCGGCTGCAAACAGCACCGGGGTGTACCAGATCAGGAAGTGGATATTGGTGTGGTCGGTGATGATGATCCAGTCCAGACCCATCAGCTGCGCGGTCTGCGCGTAGTCGGTGACATTGTCAAAAGTGAAGGAGAGAAGAAAGGCGTCGATTGAATAAGCGGTATGCAGATGCTGGTCTCCCGCGAACCAGGACCCGTCTGTTCCCTTGGGAAGCGGAGTCTCAACCGGTATTTCAATCTGCTCCGTCAGCGTGCGCGGGGTTCCGTTCTGGACCAGGTCTATCTCGACGCTCATATTAAAGCTGGAACCGACGGCTTTGGGGATCGCGCCGGCGGGGATGCTTTGCCGGTCCGCGAAGGTATCGGCTGTAATTTCCATCAATAGAGAGCGGTTCTGGTCGGCAATCGTTTCCAGGCCAGTGCGATCCTGCCCCTGGCCCAGGTGCTCGAGCTGCTCCAGGGTCTCTTTGTAGCGCCGGTAGGCGGCGCGCTTGCTGGTTAACAGGTGTTCTCTGGGATGGGTGACGGCTCCCAGCGGGTCTGGCGCCAGATAACGCACCTCCCTGACCAGAACATCGCCGCCGCCGGTCAAGTTGTTCATCACCACGGAAACATCAAAGCCGCCGGGTTTGCGGATGACGCTGGGGTGTCTGACTTCGAGATACAGCCCCTGGTCGAGTTTCGATTCATTCAGCCAGGGGGCGGTGTGCTGGTGTCCGTAGGAGGACGCCCCAGCCAACAGAACAAAGATTCCGACCACCAGGGCAACCGGCCTGGCCACCCATCCGGAGTTTCCGGCCGGCACTCGCCTGGAAGTCATTTTCACCAAGGTGTTCATGTGCATTCTCCTGGAGTGGACGCAACCGTCTGGGCGCAATCCAAACCCTTCGGCCATCCGTGTCCTAGCCGACACGCCAGCGGCGTCTGGCAGCTGACCCGAACCGCTCGCTCACGGGCGCGGAATCAGTGTCAATTGAAGGCTCGTAATGACGCCCGGCGCCCCGCCAGCAGCAAGTTCTCAGAAGCCTCCCCACTGGAGGTCGCGATTCTGTTGCCCTGGGTTCACCAGACACCCTGACCACTGACACTTCCACGGTCGGCAGAGAATGCTGGTGGAGCAAGTGTATTCAGCATGCCGCAAAACGCTCAAAAAGGCAAGCCACAAAAGCGTCCGGTTGTGGTGGGTGAGAGGCTTCGCCTTTCCCCCGCTTGCCGGAGTGCCGGCCCTGGAGCCACAATCAGCCATGGGAAACGGCGGGCTCACGCCCACCGCTCGCCCGGAGCAGGAGCCCGAAGCGATGAGCCTGGTCTCCACGGGAAGCCTCGTCCAAGGAGCCGGGTACCTCAGTCGTGGATCACCATGGCCACGATCCGCGGGAGGCCTCCAATGCGGGCAAAGTAGAGTCCCATGTAGGGCAGGATCCGTGTCTGGTACACCTGTTTGCCGCGCAGCCACTCCAGGGGACTGCCCTGGTAAGCCTTCTGACTGAAGGACACTTTCCTGATCAACCCTTCACCGAAGTAGAGCCGGAGGTAGGGTTCGAATGACGCCAGATGCTCCTCGTTCCAGGCCCCCTTCTCCTCCAGTGCCTGCCGAATTCTCTCTCTTTCCCGCAGGAAGTTCTCCTCCGCCCGCTCCGATTCCTCTTGTGGGGTCAGGTCGGGGTCCGCAACCGTTCGCTTTTCCCCAATGTGTTCAGCCCTCCGTAGAACGTCGGTAGGATTCCAAAGAAGATAGCGGGAGAGCTGCTTCAGCATCAGGTCGGCCGTCACTCCGGTCGTCCTGCTCCAAGTGTGCTTCAACCCCTCGGAGACAAAGGCCGAAAAGCGATCGGGATCGCTGCCCAACTCGAAGAAGGCGTCATAAAAGGGCCTCAGAGCCTCGACCATCTCTTCCCATTCGGCGGCTGCCAGCGGCTGGCTGCGCCCGGAGTAGGCAGCATTGTCGAAGACCCGGATTTGCTCTCCATGTAACAGAACCAGAAGAAGTTGCAGTCCCGTCGGGCCTTCGGCCTTGACCAGAACCAATACTTTCGGAAGGGCCTGGTATCCGCTCAGTTCCGGCGCCTTGGCACTGTATCCCTCATTCAGTGATCCCTCAAAGAGTTTCAGTTCAAAGCTTCGCTTTTCGGAAGGCCTGGTCAGGATTTGATAATCGACCGTTTTCCAACTCTGGCAGCGCACTTGAAGAGTGGCCTTGCCGGCGGGGACGCCGTTGAACTCGACCCGGCCTCCGGGGTCGGAAACCGTTCGCTGCTCGAACCCTTCGGCAACCACCCGGGCCGGGCATTCGGGCACCCCGGCGCCGGAATGCTGGACCAGACGAACCCGGAGTCTGGAGGGCCCGTTCTGTTCTTCTTCGTGCCATCTCCAGTGGTCCGGGAAAAGGACGGGTCCATCGGCCACCGACAAAACCACTCCCGAGAGGTCCTGGGAGTTTGCTTCGAAATGTTCTTCCACCGCCCGCAGAGCCAGTTGGGCAGAGTCGACATCCTTCTCGCCGGGTTCGCGAGCCGCCTTTGCCGCTGGAACCGTGAGAAGCAGAGTGGAGAGGATCGTTCTGCCGAGTAGAGTCCATTCCATTTGTCACCTCCTTGTCTTCCACCTGAGTTGAGCTCGCTGAGAAGCCCTTCACTCAACTCAGGCTCAGGTTCTTTTTCCGGAAAAGGTTGCAATTGGAATGCCAGGGCCGACCCTGGCCCGCATTTCTCATGAGTCCCATCCCCGACCTGTAGCCCAGGCGTTCTAACCGGCGTATCTACCACAGTATCTGCTGCGGGGCGGAATTCATGCTGTATCGATTCCAGTCGTCACCTTCCGGACCACAGCTTCGAAACAAGATGCGGTCTCCGCCTGGAGACCAGTTGGAGTGTTTGGATGGCTTTGAGGCGCAAGATTCCCGGGCGGCCCCAGGTGGCGACGCCACTCTCCAAGAACTCTATCCCGGATTTCTCACACTCGATCCTAGCGAGGCGGTGGAGATGCGCGTGGATACAAGGCGTCACGACCGAGGGCCCCGCAGTGGTACTGGACAGTACGTCGAGGAGCCCGACGGAGCG
>JBHHYX010000043.1:0-20267 GCA_046757765.1 Acidobacteriota bacterium
GCGATTGCGAACCCGATTCCGATACCGATGAAAACCTGGTGGAGAAAGCAATCTCAATCTCCTCTCTATCTTCCCCTCCAGTTTGGTTATTTCAGCCCCAGGACCCTTTTCAACCCGTCCTCAACAACACCAAGATCAGTGCTCGGTATTTGCCCGATTTTCTTCTTGAACCGACTCTTGTGAATCGGACCCACAGATTCACACTTGGCGTAGCTCTTCATCCGGAGCCCGGTGAGGCCCGATTCTTCGCTTAAAGGAATGCGCAGCGGTCCGGGCTTGGTGGTGATTGGGAGGAGCAGTACATCTGGGCACAAGTCGTTGATGGCATTGATGCTGACTACCAGTGCAGGCCTCGGCTTCGGGTGACCGGAAGGCTTAATGGTCCAGATTTCACCTCGGCTTATTCGTTCCACATGGCCTCACTGACCGTTCGTTCCCACGCCTCGCGGGCTGCTCGCTCTTGTTCATCTTCCCGGTAGTTGCCCAACTCCCTGCGCAGTTGTTCATCTTCATGAAACTGTTTGTACCTTGCCAGGATACGCTCGAGTTTCTCTGATCGCGTTCTACCCGGCAGGGAATCCAAGAACTCCATCAGCGGAGTTGTGATTGTCGCCGATATCTTTCCTTTCATGACACTATCTTCCCCATTATCCTCTCCGTTATCGGATAGTATATCGTATTCAAAAGAATACATCAAGTAGACACGAGAATGCGGTGATCCTTGAACTTCTGGCTGTGGGGACCGGTGCGGCGATTGCGCTTGCGAACCCGATCCCGATTCCGATGAAACTCGTCCACCGCACCTCTGGTTGGTGTGTGGGCTAGCCCGGATTATGCACCAGGTTCGTTGCGAGGCGTCGGAAGCGCCGCGCTGACAAGGCGTTACGCCCGAGGCCCCCGGAGGCGCAGTCGTGCATTACGTCGAGGAGGCCGAGGGTGGGCAACGCAGTCAGCGCGGATGATAACGGCGCCGCAGCAGAAAGCTGGTGAATAGTCCGGGCTAGGGTTGAATTTGTATGTGGAAGGACTGGGTGGCGTTGCCGAGGGTTCTCTGCAGGTTGGCGATGGCTTTGTTGAGGTCCATTTCGGCCTCGACCTCTCGGCCGCGACTCAAGGTGTACTCGTTCTGGCGGGTGAGGACCAGGAAATTGGTGGTTTCACCGGCTTGAAAGAGCCGCGTTTCACTCTCCAGCTTGGCCTTGCCGGCCCGTCGCGCTGAGCGTGCCGCCTCCACCCGCTGATGAGCCGTCCGCACGGCCTGCAGCGCGTTGCGAGTCTGTGCTTCAATCGCCTGTTCCAAGGAAACCCGAGTGGCCTTCAGCTCCCTTTCCCGAGCCCGCGAGACCCCCAGCTCTCCCCTGGCCTTGCGATTGAACACGGGAAGGTTGATCCGAACGCCGATCTGGGCGGTCCGAAAATCATTGGAGAACAGGGTGCCCAGAGAGCGCCCCAGATCCCCCAGAAGGCGGTCGGGCAGGGTGGAGGGGGGTGCAACCGGCAGGGGTGGAAGTTGCGCCAATGCCGAGAGAGCGTTGACCCGACTGGCCAGCAGGGCGTTTTGGATAGAGAAGGGGTTTCCCTGGGTGCGCTCCTCCCCTGCCAGGCCGTTGATCCCGTAGGAGGCCACCAGATCGATGTCGGGTTTGGTCTGGTCGCTGAAGTATTGCGTTTGCGTTCGCTGGATCTCTTCCCGCGTCCGAAGTACTTCCAACTCGGGGCGGTTGGCCCTGGCGATACTCCAGGCCTGCGACAACTCTACTTCCCTCAACCCCTGTTCTTCTCTGTCCAGGGGGTGCAGTTCGCGATTCCAGAGGTCGGCTCCGCGACTCCCCAGAATCAGTTGCTTGAGCTGGTTTTCCGTCCCGGTGACCGTTTCCAGGGAACTGAGGAAGTTCTCCTGCCGGCGGGCCACTTCGGCCTCGGCCTCGATGACGTCGACTTTGGCGGCCTGGCCGGCCTTCAACAAGCGCTGGTTGCGTCCCAGTTGAGCCCGGGCCAGCTCCACCGCTTCCTGTTGGACTCGAACCGTTTCCCGGGCCTGGACCAGACTCCAGTAGGCAATCCTCACCGCGGTCACAGTATCCAAGACCTGCTGTCGCAGCTCGGCCTGGCTCCGCTCCACGTTCTTGGAGGCAACCCTGATCTGGAGGCGATTGGAATCGATGAACAAGTTCTTCCCCAGGGGCAGCTCCCAGGAGAGATTGAGCCGGGAGGGGAACTGAGGGTCGAGTTGGCTGAAGACATTGGAAGTGGTGGAGCGGCGGCTTTCAAAACTAAGGGACCAGAAACCGCCGAAGGCCAGATTCTTGCCCACGGTGAAGGTGCCGGATAGATCGTGAGTCGAGACCTTGCCGGTGGGTCCTCCAGCCAGCACGGATCCCACCGGCACGGTGTTGGAGAGGTAACTGAAGTCACCGCTCAATCTCAAATCAAACGCCCCAGTCTTACTGAGAAGGTTCATCTCTTCGGCTTCGACCCGAGCCTTCGAGATCAGCAGGTCGGGATTCTCCTCCAGCGCCATGAGAAGAGTTTTTTGGAGAGAGAGTTCTACCGGTTCTCCCTCCACCCCCACTCGCTCGAGCCGGGGCTGTGCGCAAACGCCACCCATCATTCCGATCAAGAGGATTGCTGGAATCCTGCCCCGCAACGCGCTCATCGCGCCTCTTCCTCTCCCGGCCACGCAGCAGCCCGCTGTGGTCAACCCAGTGTTTCTGCTCATGGCGCGGTCCTTCCTGGTGGAGCCGTCAGAATCGAGAAAAGACTTCGCAGGCGGCTCCAGCGTTTGGACCTGACGAAGTCTTCGAGCAGGGTGTAGACGACGGGGGCGACAAGGAGTGTCAGCAAAAGGCAGAGCATCTGGCCTCCGATGATGATAATGGCCACGGAACGCCGGGAACCGGCCCCGGCCCCGCTTCCAAGCGCCAGCGGAAGCATCCCCGCCACCAGCGAAAGGGTGGTCATGAGGATGGGGCGCAGCCGATCGGCACAGGCTTCCAGAATGGCGTTCCGGCGGGCCTTTCCTTCCTGCCGGCGCAAGGCGTTGACGTGATCGATCTGCAGAATCGCGTTTTTCTTGACCACCCCAAAGAGCATCAGAATCCCGAGTGAGGAGTAGATGATCGAAAAGTTCTCGCCCAGCAGCCAGAGAGGAAGCAGTGCGAAGGGGACCGAGAGGGGGAGTGTGCTCATGACTGTAATGGGGTCGACGAAGCTTTCAAAAAGCGCGGCCATGACAATGTACATGAAGGCCAGGGAAAGGATCAAGGCTATCAGGTAGGCCCGCGCCGACCGGCCCAGCTCCCGGCTCCGGCCCAGCAACCCGGTTCGAACCGTCGAAGGCAGCTGGAGTGAGGCGACCTCTTGATTGAGCACCTGGATGACATTGCTGAGAGACTGCCCCTTGAGAATGTTGGCGGTGAGAGTCACTTGCCGCTGGCGGTTGTAGCGGTCGATCTGGGAGGGGCCCGTACCCGTTTCCAGACGCACTACGTTGGCCAGCGGAACGTTCCCCAGCGTGAGGGAGGGAACATAGAGACGAGCAATTCCCTCGGCCGTCGTGCGATTGGCCTCGTCCACCCGCAGCAGGACGTCGTAACGCTCGTCCCCTTCCCGGTAGGTGGTGGCCTGTTCGTCGCCGCCGACCAGCGTCCTCAGGGCTGCTGCGATGGAGTTGACACTGACTCCCAGATCGGAGGCCTTTTCCCGTTTGACGTAGGCTCGCAGCTCCGGTTTCCCCGGCTCGAAGGTGGAATCCACATCGACGACCCCGGGCGTCTCCTTGAGCCGATGCTGCAAACGGGTGGAGACCCGGTTGAGTTGGTCCAGAT
This sequence comes from Acidobacteriota bacterium, assembly GCA_046757765.1. Lineage (GTDB taxonomy): Bacteria > Acidobacteriota > UBA6911 > RPQK01 > JBHHYX01 > JBHHYX01. The sequence goes on from JBHHYX010000043.1 coordinate 3,828, forward strand.
CGGGTCCCTGAATGAGAAACTGGAGGTCGGCGTTGACGAATCCGCCTCCGCTGATGGCTGCTGGGGGCACCACGCTGACCTCCAGCTCGGGAAAGAGGCTCACCAGTTTGTCTCGAACGCTTTTCATAATCTCCTGCTGACTCAGGTCCCTCTCCTGGACGTCGACCAGCTCAACCAGGATGGAGCCCCGGTCTGCCCGCTGCTGGCTGTCGGCCCCAACCGTCGTCAAGGAACTCCTGAGATAGGGAAGCTGGGCCACCTCGGCCTCCATTTGGATCATGAGCTGGAGGGTCCCCCGGGGAGAAGAACCGGGAGGCGTGCGCACGTTGATTTCAAACTCACTCTGGTCATCCTGGGGTAGGAAGTCCTTCCCCACCGCCACAAACAGGGGTACCGTGGTCAACACCAAGACGAGCGAGGCCGCGGACACCACCATCCGGTGATTCAGGCACCAGCGAAGCATGGAGGTGTAGCCCTTGAGGAGGTAAGGATAAAACCCTCTCTCCCGCGAGCCTTCATGGGGGCGCCGCGATCGGGTTCCGGTTTTGAGAAAGCGTGAGCAGAGCATGGGAGTGAGCGTGAAGCTGACCAGCAGAGAGACCAGGATCGCAAAGGTGGCGGTGAAACCGAAACTGGACATGAAACGCCCGACGATGCCGCCCATGTAAGCGACCGGCAGAAAAACGATGACCAGTGACAGGGTGGTCGTCATGACGGCCAGCCCCACGTCCCGGGTGCCTTCGATAGCCGCTTCCCGTGGCGACAGGCCCTTCTCTTCCATGAAACGGTAGACGTTCTCCAGAACCACGATGGCGTCATCGATCACTATGCCGACCACCAGCGTCAGCGCCAGCATGGTGATGTCGTTCAGGGTAAAGCCCATGAAGTTCATGAGGGCAAAGGTGGCGATGATCGAGGTGGGGATGGCCACCGCTGCAATCAGTGTGGGCCGAAGGTTGCGAATGAAGAGAAAGACAATCAGAGCGGCCAGGAGACCGCCCAATATGAGATGCCCTCGGACGGCGTGAAAAGAAGCCTCGATGAAGTTCGATTGATCGCGAGTGAATTCGATTGAATAGTCAGGCGGCAGAGAAGACTCCAGTTCCCCGACCCGTTGTTTGACCGACCGGATCACTTCCACCGTGTCGGTCCCGGACTGTTTCCGGACTTCCAATACGACGGCGGAACGCCCGTTGAGACGGGCAATTGTCCGCGCTTCCTCCACTCCATCACTGACCTGGCCGAGATCGGAGATGCGAACCGGCGTGCCGTTGATATTGGCGACAATGACGTCGGCGAACTGGCGGGGAGTCACAATCCTGCCCATGGTGCGCAAGATCAGTTCTCGAGCGCCCCGGTCCACGCGTCCTCCCGGGATTTCCACGTTCTGGGCCTTGAGAGCGGCCCTAATCTGGTCGATGTTCAGGCCGTAGGCGGACAGCTTCTGCGCCTCCACCACCACCTGGATCTGACGGCGCCGATCTCCAATGAAACGCACCTGTCCCACGCCGGCCAGCGATTCAATATTCTTTTTGACAAGGTCGTCCACCCGCTTGGTGATTTCTCGAAGCGATTGGCTGCCGGCAATCACGATGGAAAGAATGGGAGCCGCATCCGGATCCAGTTTTTCGATGACGGGCGGATCGGAGTCTTCCGGAAGGTCCCTCAAGATCCGGTTGACCTTGTCGCGGACTTCCTGGGCGGCGATGTCGGCGTCTTTTTCCAGCTCAAAGGAAATAAAAACCTGAGACATCCCCTCTGCCGACACCGATCGGAGTTCGTCGATGCCGCTGACGGTGTTGACCGTTTCCTCGACTTTCTTGGTCACGGTCGTTTCCACCTCTTCCGGCGAGGCGCCCGGAAGAGCGACGGTGACGGTCACAGTCGGGATCTCCACCTTGGGAAAGCGATCGACCCCCGGTTTGGAGTAGCCTGTGGCTCCCAGCACCAGCAGCGAGACGATCAGCATGGTGGCGAAGACGGGACGGCGGATGCAAAGTTCAGCCAGTTTCTGCATGGTCTATCTCTGCTCTTTCCCAACCTCAACCCGAGTGGAGCAACGTGTGCGAATGGGAAGCATCAAGAGGCGATGTCCCCACGGGTTGCGGAGAGTGCGGGCCTCTTCCCCGCAGGTCCACCCCTCAACCTGCGGTGACGCGAGTTCCCGGCCGGAGCCGCTCCAAAGACTCAATGGCCACCTTCTGATCCGGCTCAACCGAGCCGCTCACAATCTCGATCCAGTCCCCCTTCTCGATTCCCGTTTCAACGATCCGCTCTTCCACTCTTCCGGAATGCACGACGAAAAGTTTGGTCAGACCGCCAAAGGAAAGGAGCGCGGCTTTCGGCACCATGAGGGCGGGCGAGTCGCTGGAAGCCACCAGGCTGATCCGAGCAAACATGCCGGGCTTGAGGAGTCCCTCGGGATTGGGCACCCTGGCTTCGCCCACCAGAGTTCGGGAGGCTGCGTCCAGAACCGGGCTGATGTGGGAGAGGGTGGCCTCAAATTCACGGCCCGGGTAAGCATCGGTGCGAAACGTCAGCGAAAGGCCCAGGCGCGCCGCGGCGGCTGCAGACTCGGGAATCCTGCCTCGCAACCTGAGGGGATCGGTCTGGGCGAGGGTCACCAGAGGCGTGTCCTGCCCGGCGTATTGTCCAGGCGAGACGAGGCGCTCGACCACACTGCCGTCAAACGGGGCCCGCACTTGCGTATCGTGGAGGCGTTTCCGGGCCAGAGACAGATCCGCCCTCCGCGATTTGACCGCCGCAATGTCCACCCGAACCCGGTCTCGCGCTTGTTGCAGAGCCGCTTCTTTCTGGTTGGCCGTCTTTTCAAGTTCCAGGTAGCGCTGTTCGGGGATGTCCCGGGTCGATATCAGCTGCTCGGCGCTGGCCAGCTTGGCGCGAGCGTCGTTCCACTGGGAGAGCGCCTCGACGACGCCTGGAATCTCTTCTACCGAGAGGTTCTTCTCATCGCCGTCCGGCCCCAGGCTCAGCCTCGCCAGAGCTTCCTCCAGGCCCGCCTCAGCTCGATCTACGGCAATCTGATACTCGGTCGCATCCAGCGAAACCAAGAGCTGGTGTCGGCGGACCCGGCTGCCAAAGTCCACGTAGACGGCCTTGACCGTCCCGGAAACCTGGCTGCCAAGAGTGACGCGTTCCTGAGCCAGCAACGTCCCGACCACCTCCACCCGGCGTTCCACCGACAGCCTTTGGACAACGGCGGTTCTGATGACCACCGGTCGCTCAGAGCTGACAGTTCCCGAAGAGACCGCCTCCGGAGTACCACAACCGGCCGCCAGAATCGCCAGCAGGCTCAGCAAGGCGGTCAAAGGCCTGAAAAAATGGCTTTGATGGGTCATTTCTGGATTCCATCCAGGAAAATGCTCACAAAGGTCTCCATCCAGTCCGAGTCTCGCTCGGAAAGAACAGGGTCCTTGAAAAGCGATTGGATCATCACGTGATAATGGAGCATTCCGATAAAAACCCGAGCCGCCACTGGTGCTGGAACTCCGCGGTAATAACCGGATCGCTGGCCGGAACGGACTCGCAATATGATGCTTTCGTAGTAGTTCCGAACTTGTCGCTGGAAGTAGTCATAGGAGAGGCTGTGCCCTTGTAACCCGGCGAATAGAAGAAGACGCAGTTCCTCGGGACTCTCTTGAAAGTGTGCCCACACTTTGCTGGCCAGTTCGATCAGGAAAAGCCGGTCGCCGTCTTTGCTGGTCTCGAATGCCCCCGCTTTGGGCAGAATGGGGTTGGCTCGCTCCACCAGATCATCCAAGACGGCATCGAAGAGCTCCTTTTTACTCGCAAAGTATCGATAGAGAAGGGCCTCGCTGATCCCGGCGTCCTGAGCCAGAAGCTTTGTGGTGGAGCCCCGAAACCCGTGCTCGGAGAAGGTGCGGATAACAGAACGGATAATCCCTTGGCGCCGCTCTGCCGATCTCCTCTGAATCGCTCCGCCGGGCAGAGTCGTGTTCTCCATCACTCCACGCTCCATTGAGAAGTCGTTTGCAGAGCTGCCGATGGGTCGGCTGAACCAGCCGCCTTCCAACTGTCGCCAGCGGAACGTTTCGAGTGATGCCGGCGCCCCCGTGCCGAAAAGAGGGAGGGCCACCCCCGACCAGAGTCCGTCGGACCGCAAGGGAGCCGGCTTGCCATGACTGGCAAGGAACGGAATCGACTCCTCAACCACGGCCGGATTGAAATCAGCGCCCATGGAATTGGGCCCACCGTGACCGGGCCAGTCAGGAGCCCCGCCTCTTCCGTCCGTCCGACCGACCCTCTGGCATGGCAATAAGTAAACATTCACTCACATCCTATACGAGTGGGCGGGCCGGATCAAATCGAAACGAGGCCGCATCGGGTTGACAGCGGGCCTCGGATGCGGTATGTTTGTCGTGCCTCGTTCAGTCAAGGGTCACCTGATTGAGAGTTTGTGAAGAAGAAGGAAAGTGACCCAAAGCATCTTACCTTGTGAAACTCACCGAAGGAATGATTGTCTAGCCTCTCATTGCGCGACTGCGCGCGGTCGACGTTACTCTGCTTTTTTTCCGGTTCGTATCTCAGGGTTTGAAGAGAAATCAGTTTTTAGGAGAAAAACATGAACAGCACCAAATTGTACGTCGGCGGTTTGCCTTACTCGACTTCGGAACGGGAGCTCGAGGAGCTTTTTGCCGACCATGGGACCGTCGAGTCGGTCCGCATCATTACGGACCGGATGACCGGACGCTCTCGCGGCTTTGGCTTTGTCGAAATGAGTTCACAAGAAGAATGTGAAGGCGCTATCGGCGCGCTCAACGGCAAAGACTTGAGTGGCAGGACCTTGACTGTCAATGAAGCCAAGCCCCGCTCCTCGTCTGGCGGCGGCGGCGGCGGGGGCCGCGATCGTGGCCGTCCCAGCCGCTGGTAGGCTGAACGACCACTGTCGGTCGAACCCTTGAGGGCGACGCCTCCGGAAGTCCCGATCGACCCTCGGTCTTCAAGCCAGTGGCAGTGAGCTGTTGGACCTGATCACCTTGGGAATGGAAAGGCCTGCCGGGGGCTCGGCTCTCGGGTCAGACTCCAGCCAGAGCCCGGAAATCGGTCGATGGACCGGGCGGGGGACGGTCAAGCACTACCGTCGGCAACTCACTGCGGATTGGGCGGACAAGGCCCGCTCTCCACCTCTCCCTCAGTTCCAATCGTCCCGCAGTCGAAGGCTTGGCCGTATTCGTTTATGGCCCAGAAGCGCAGTTGCTCGGGACCCGCCTCCCACAGCATGAAGACGCGCCGTCGATCTTCCGAGGCGGCCAACGCCCTGCTGGGCCGGGCATCCTTGCGAGCCAGCTTTCCGCTGGAACCACAGACAAAGAAGACGACTTTCTTTCGAGGCTGGAAGCGCTCGTAGATATGGTCGTGGCCTGCCAGAACCACTTGGACGCGCTGGAGGCCCTTCTGTTGCTCCTGGCCGGACAAGAGTGGTTCAAGTTGCTTGCGCAGTCGCAGATCGGCGCCGTGCCGCCTGCCGGTCGAGTAGAGCGGATGGTGCCCGTAGGCGATCCGCCAGCGGGCCCGTGACCTTTGGAGGGATTTCTTCAACCAGACCAGCTGATCCGCGTCGCCTTTCTTCAACCTGACGGTGTTGAGCACCAGGAACTCGACCAGCGGCGCCGGCTCGGCGGCCGCGACTTCTCCGCCCAAGACCCCGGTCCCTTTCCGGACAACTCCCGCCGTAAAGCGATAGTAGCCGCGCGGATCCTCGATGTGAAAACGATCATAGGCTGCCACCAGGTCCCGGCCGTGGTGGTGCTCGAGGTCGTGATTGCCGAGGGCGGCTCGAAACACGACCCCCCGCTTCAGCAGGGCGGCGTAGGGCTTGTCGAACTTCTTGGCAAAATCTTTTCGCTCGCCGCCCCCCAGTCCGAACAGTCCACCATAAATATTGTCTCCCAACATCAAGGTCAAATCGAATGGCAGCCGATCGTGCCAGGCGAGCATCTGCCGGGCGATTCGATACTGGGGCTTCTTGCCGGTGCCGCTGTCGCCAATAACGGCAAAGCGAACCACGTCTTGAGGCCCGCCCCCGAACGTCGATACCCAGCAGGTGGCAAAAAGACACAGGAGCACCCGGGCAAGAATCCAACAGAGGGCTCCGGCGGGCGTGAAGGCCGCCCCTGCCGCGCGCTGCACTCCCTTGGCCTTTTCGACGAACTGTCCAGTTCGACTGCGGAGCCTTCCGTCGCGGCGCCTTGTGTCCGCACGCATTTCCACCGCCTGCCTACGATGTGAGCACTCGGGGTCAGTTGGCTGAGTCAATCGTTGCCTCCCGGGTCGCCGACTCGAAACGACCGTGTCGAGCCATCCCAGGCCAGTTGTTCCGTGTGTTCATGCCACCACACTTCAATCCGGTTGATGGCTCGCTCATTGTCCTTAGCCGCCTTGAGGGGATCATACCCGAAAGACTCCCCCATGATCTGTCTCAGTTCATTGACGATCAGGCTCTTCAGAAAAGGCGGACTCGGGTCTTTCAAGCTGCGTATGAGCGCGTGGATGGCCTCTTTGTCACCCAGCGAAACCAGGGCCTGCTCAGCATAGAACCGTGTCCATGGATCTTCGGTGGTCTTGTCTACGGTGCGCAGGATGGAGATCAATGCCGGATCCCCCAGCTTCCCCAGGCGCTGGACCGCGGTTTGGGAAAAAGTAAGTTGCTTCTTCTCCAGGGCGGTTTTCAAAGTTTCACGATGGGATTCCAAAGTCTGTATCACTTCGGAAGCGGACCCCATCGACGTCTCCAGTGTTCTTAAGGCCTCTGCCACCCGCTGCAGGGCGGTTTGTTGGCCGGTCGGACCAGCCGTCATGGTGGGGCGGAACTCAAGGGCCAGAATCAGGAAGGCCACTAGAACCACGCTTACAACTCCAATTCGGGCCAGGGCCACGCTTCGGCTCTGAGCGCCCCAGGCATAACGGCCCAGGGCGGAAAGAATCAGGAAGGCTCCAAAACTGCACACCACTGACGGTCCGCTCGGAAAGTCGAGGGCGTAAGAGCAGTAGAGTCCGGCCAGGCTGACAAGGGTTCCCGCCGCCCAGCCAATGATGAGCCGGGGGCCGATGCGGGCCGAGAAGATCATGGCGATGACGGAGGGGACGATCAAGAAAGAAAAGACCAGCAGTACGCCGGCGATGGCAACCGAGGAAGTGATGACGAAGCCAAAAGACATGTAGAAGAGGAAGTCCCACCAGCGCACCGCAATGCCCTCCTTCTCCGCCTGGCTCGGGTTCATTGAAATGAGGAGAAACTTTTCCCGAAAGAGGTAGTGAAAGAGCCCCACCCCGGAGTAGATGGCGAGAGTTTTCCAGATGGTCGGCCAGTTGATCCAGAGGATCGATCCCGTCAGCATTTGTTCCACATGTTCAGCGCCTTGGGGAGCCCGGTCGGCGATCAGGATCGCGGCTGAAGAGGCCACCGCAAAAGTGATTCCGATCAGGGCTTCCTGGGGAATTTTCTTGTCCTTCAACCGGCTCAGAGAAAAGATGGCTGCTCCCAAAAAGGTAAAGCCCAGAGAGTAGAAATAGGCGGACCGGGAGGTGGGGTCAAAGCCCAGTAGAAAGGCAAAGGTCGAACCGAGAGCCGCAATCTGGGCCAGAGCCAGGTCGACAAAGATCACACCCCGCGAGACGACGTGCAACCCCAGATAGGTGTGAATGCCGGTCAGAATCAAGCAAGCCACAAAAGGCGGGAGCATGATGGAAAGGACTTCGTTCATGGTTCACCACAAAAGCTCGTCATAGTCGATAGGGCGCCGCCGGAGTTGAAACCGCGCCCTTTCATTGGCAGCTCTCATAGGCCGCCTTCAGATCCCCAATCCAAATATCGAACAGGTCGAAGTAGGTTTGCGCTTCAGGCGTCCCACCCACCGAAAGGGGAACCACGACAGCCTTGGCTCCGGTTTTTTCCTCGATCCTCCTGGGTGCCGATTCATCGAAATAGTTAGCTGTGAGAAGAGCCTTGATCTGCTTGGCTTGGATCTCTTCAATCAGATCCACCACATGACGAGCGCTGGGGGGAATACCGGGCTTGGCCTCCACGTAATCGGCAATCCGGATACCGAATCGAGTGGCAAAATAGATCCAGTTCTTGTGATAGGCCACAATCTCCTTGTGGCGCAGGCAACGGGCCTGGGCCAGCCAGCCTCCCAGCTGGGAACGAAGCGGCTTGCCTTGAAACTGGTTGGCATCCAGAAATGCATCCAGTTGCCCGTTCCAGGAAAGTCGGGCCAGCTGGGTCCCCCCCACCAGTTGGACCAGATGTTCTCCGTAAAGACGCCGGTAGACCTCAGCCTGAAAGGCCTGAAAGTTGGCATCGTAGACGCCGCTGCCGGCGGGATCCACCTTCTTGAGGCCGATCAGGATATTGGCCGCAATCTGGATGCCGCGTAGAGGATCGGTGTGCAGATGGGGGTTCCCGTAGATGTGGATGTCTCCGGCCGACCGGTTGGGGTTCTTGGGAATGTCCATCATCGTCATGCCTCGCGACACACTGACGTAGCCGCTGGCCCCACTGCGGATTCGTGGATTTCGGGATTTGTCCACCAGAACGGGGGCCCACAGTTCCAGGTCCAAACCGGTGGAGAGAAACAAGTCCGCTTTGGACAACATGCGGGCAAAACTAGGCTTGGCTTTGACGAAGTGGGCGTCCTGGTAGCCCGCAGCGATACTCTTGACCTGGATCCGGTCACCGCCCAGATATGCGGCAATGGAAGCGTAATCGGGCAAGGTCGAGACGACCTGAAGCGGTTTAGCGTCCAAGAGGGTAATAGAAAAAGCGAGGATCAGACTCAACTTCAAGAGAGGTGGCATCGATTCTCCTAATAGGCTTCGTGTTTATGAGGTCCCAGAGACCAGGTGAACTGCAGGAAAAAGCGGCTCTCATTGTCGTCGGCATTCTGGTTCAGGAAGCTGTACTGTGCGCGCAGCCGCACGAATTCGCTCTCCCAGAAGGTCAAAAAAGGTGAGAAGCTCGAAATGTGCTGATCGTTGTCTTCCAGGCTCTGAGCAAAGTCGAATCGGAGTCCCGTGAACCAGCGCTGGCTCAGCTGGTATTCTCCCGAAACATACATCCCAAAGGGACTCCCCCCGGGCGAGTTCTCCCGGTCATCGTAGAAAAGCTCGCTGCGCAGCTCAAAGGAACTGTAGAGCGCCCGCCGCAGCGGTTGCCAGCGGTAGGAGAAGTCGACTCCGTAAACCGTGGATCGATTCTTCTGCTCCAGGTCCCAGTGGGAGGTTGCGGCGGACAGTCCCCATTCGAAATAGGCGTTGTCGCCTACGTCGTAATAATTGAGCAAATGTCCTATGTAGACCGGATCGCCAAAGCCCTTTCCCGAGAAGGCCTTCTCATTGGTGTTGTTGATCACTTCGAAATAGAACTCGTTGGTGGCGGCGATGGGAAGCTTGGGGGGCAGCCAGTTCAAAGAGATGCCGTCTCCAATGAGGCCTTCGTCGCCGAAGAGGGTTTGGGTGGGGAGATCCCGATCCACCCAGGGAAGGGCATGCTTGTGGTAGCGGTTGAGCTTTCCGAGGTTGGTGTGAAACCGCCCCACCTTGAGCCCCAGGCTTCCAGGAAGCGACTCCCAGCTGACATAGCCCTCTTCCAGGTCGAACTCTCCCTCTTCGAAAGTCACGAAGAACTTGGCCTGGCTGTAGGGATCCAACGGGTGCTGAATCGCCATTTCCATGCCATCGAAGTTGAGGCGGTTGAAGTCCGGATTGAGGGTATCGTCGCTGTAGCGGGCCGTCACGTCCCCAGTGATGCTGATCTCGGGGTTGAGAGCCTGCAGGGTGCGCGCGCCGCTGCTGAAAGTGACATCTGAGCTGGCCGAAGGGCTTGCGGAGGGAACTGGAACGGCCCCGGCCGGCGCGGCCGGGAACTTGAACCCGGACTGGGAGGCCGAGGTCCGAGCCTCTGCCAGCCGGCTCTCCAACACTCCAATCCGCCTTTCGTACTCTGATTTCAGAGCCGCAATCTCGGCCCGCAATCGTTCCATTTCCTTTTTCAGTTGCTGGACACCGTCAGCCTGGGAGTTTTGGGCAGCGGCGACTCCAAAGACACATGACAAAATGAAGCAGAAAAAGAGATGCCTCACCATGATCGCCTCCACGACAGAATTCGATTGAGGAAGAGTAGTGAACCTGTGGAAAATCGGTTTTCTTATACGGGAGGCGCTCTGGGGTCAGAGTGTCTGAGACTACGAAATGAGAGACCGATCCGTCGATCGGTGTGCGGGCTCCAAGCCGCTTTCCGGGGAAACAGCAAGGATTGCCGCGTCGCCGCGGAAGTAGAAACTCTGGGATGGGTCACCAGACAGCTGTGACACTTATGGTGGGCCAGGGCGGGGTTGACAAGCGAGAGGCCGTGGTCTGCGTATGCCGGCCGGTGAAGAACGGCTTCCGTCAGATCGTGAGAGAGTCGCACGGCCTGAACGGGACCCAGGTAGCCCAATACCAGCAGGGCCAGTACGGTAGCAACCTTGGATGAACCTTGCTCCAGCATTTGCGCTGCTTCAGTATGCACATTGGTTGGGGTAAGTTCAATTCCCGACCCGACTTTTTGGCGGGAAGCCCCGCTTTGATTCAAGGGACTTGATGACTGACTCCAATCACGGCGGCACTACGTCGAGGAGGCCGAGGGCGGTCGACGCAGTCCGCGTGGATGATTCCGGTTCTGTGCTAGATTGGGTGTGAGAATGAGAAATGCGGGCTTAGGGCTCGCGCAAGAACAACTTCACATTTTGGCATCTCATCTTCACACCATCTTCAGCCGCTCCTCAATCGCGAAATCCTCAACGTAGGCCCGGCTACGCCTGCGGTTTCGCTCAATCGTTCGCGGCCAAATCTGGTGCAAATCTGAGCGCCAACTCTGCGAACCTATTCTTGCGCAAACCCTTAGGAGCTGGTGATGGAGAACTTGACCTCCCGGCTGAGTTCTTTCTTTTGAATCTGGTCCGACACCTTGACGCGGAGCGTGTACTCGCCCGGCCGCAGGTCTTTCAGGTCGAACGCTTCCACCACCACCAGGCGGTCTCCGTAGTTGATGATGGAGTTCTTTTTCGGATCCAGATAGCTCTTGACCACCCTGCCGCCCTTCATGATCTGGTATTCCACTTCCACCATCGGTTCCAGGCTGGCCTGGTCGAGCGAGGAATTGTAGATCTGCAGGTAGAGGCCCAGGTTGTCACGGCTGTTGAAGGTGCGTGTCACGTTGGGAATCACTTTGAAGCTCCCCAGTACAAACGGGGGCGCCTGATCCGGAACTTGTCTCAGGAAGCGCAGTGTACTGGCCAGGATGATGGAGCTGGTGCTCATGCCGCCGGCTGGCTCCGGCAGGATGAGGCCGGTCTCGAGCGTCCCCACCTGATCGCTGTTGTCATCCTTGATCGCCAGTGTCAGCTTGAAGCGTCCTGGAGCAAGAAGCAGCATCTGCTGGTAAACCGACTTTCGGCGCCGCCGGACGTTTAGCTCCGCAGGCGGGAAATCCAACACCAGAGTGTCTTCGAATTCTGTAATGATCCGACCGCTCAGGCTTTGAACCACGCCATAGATGTTCAGCTGCCCCCTTTGGGTGTCCTTTCCCGGAACGGGACTAAAGGTCAGGTCCTTGTTGTGGAATTCCAGCGTCACGGGGACCAGAACCTGGCCGGCGTCGACGGTGAAGTAGTTGTAGCTCATCTGAAAAGGCATCTGGCGGTAGATGACCTGGGTCTTGACCAGCTGCTTCAAGTCTTTATACTTGATTGGTTCGGGCTGCTGCAGTTTGTAGAAGCGGATCATCTTCTCGAAGGGTTTGTCCTTCATCCGAATTCCCAGCTTATTCTGCATCTTGGTATTGCGATAATTGCCTGGACTGAAGTAGGGACGGTCCAGCTTGCTCAGGCGTCCCTCCAGTTCAGCATCGGTCGGACCCATGAAACCGACATGCAGCAGCGCATCCTTTTCCGACGGTTCCAGGGCCATGCGGTACTCGCCCGCCCAGGAGGGATCCGCGAACTGGATCTCGATCTGATCCCCCACGCCTTCAATGTAATTGTAGGTCCAGATCTGAAACGGGTAGGTGCTGGTGGCGCCTCCGCCTTCATTGGCGGGGCGATAGTACCAGCCCCCCGAAGGGTGATCCTCGATGATGTCGGGAGGTCCGAAGGTGATGTAGATCCTGCCGCGGTCTGTTTTCCAGCCTGGAACGCCGGAGCCGAACTTTTCGTTGACATAGGCGACTCGCCGGTAGTGCTCTTCCTTCGCCTCGTTGGCGGCGGTCCTTGGATCGGGATCGCGACGAAACCAGAACTGTTCGACGAAGTTTTCCTTTTCCTCGACAGTGGTCAGCTTCTTGAAAACCTCCTTCTCTTCGTCGCTGATAATGTAGACGACATCCTGAGTGAGCCATTTCCTGAAGTAGTCGACCCCTTCTTCCTGCTGGGCCGATTGGCGAGCCTTCTCATGTTTCTGCTTCTTTGCCCGCTGTGAAAAGAGAAACGGCAGGGAGAGGAGAACGAAAAGGAGAAAAAGACCGACTCGTTTCATGGTGAAATCCGTGTGCCTCCACAAAAAAAGGGCCGAACACTCTCAATTATAGTGTCCGGCCCTTCTGGGTGCCAACTCCGGAAAGTTAGAAGATGAACTTCAAGGCAAACTGAATTTCCCGCGAGTCGAGCGTTCTGAAAACCCGCCCGAAGTTGCTGGAGGCAATGTTCTCCTCGAAGGAATCGGTGTTGACGTTGTTGAAGAGGTTGAAGAACTCGGCGCGGAACTGCCAGGTCGCCTCTTCACCGGCAAACCAGGGCATCCGGAAGTTCTTGAAGACGGAGAAATCAACCGAATTGAATCCGTCGTAGAAGAAGGTGTTGCGCCCCAGGTTGCCATTGGTCCCGGGCTCGGGACGCGGGAAAGCGAGCCGGGCGTTGCTGGTGGGAGAGAAGGCGGTAAAGATGCTCCCAAAACGGGCGTTGGCCGGCTTCACGTCATCGGAGGTGAAGGTGCCGGCGTTGGGCCGGTCATCGGTTTTTCCGTCTCCGTTGAAGTCACCCCGAATCACACCGCCGGTGCGCGAGAAAAAGGAACTGGTATCGGCGTTGATGGTGGCCGGCGTCCCGTCCTGGAAAGCCAGCAGACCGTTGAGCTGCCAGCCGCCCAGGACGTTGCGCAGGAACCAGCTGTCGGAGGTCTGGAGCCAGGGGAGCTCCCACACCCAGTTGGCGGCAAAGCGGTTGCCCACGTGGATGGAGGAAAGGGCCCGGTCCAGTATCCTGTCTTCAATCACAGCAGCGCCCGAATCTTCCGAGTCGGCGCCGAAAACGTCAGTGTCGTCATCAATGTTCTTGGACCAGGTGTAATTGGCCCGAAAACCCAGACCGCCGCCGAAACGCTTGGAGAGGGTAAACTGCCCGCTGTGATAGGACTGGGTGATGGAGGCGGTGAGAAAATCGTCGCCGGCCGCATTGAAGGCCGGGTTGATCCCGTCCAGGCTGCCATCCAGCAGATCCCCCGTGAAGCGGTTGTAGTGCTCCTGCGCGTAAAGCTTCCGCCCCAGCGTGGAGACGTAGTTGGCCTCCACCAGCCAATCGCCGAACAGCTCGCGCTGGATGCCGAGGAAAATGGAATGGACATAGGTCGTCGCCAGGTCGGGATCGAGAAAATTGGGATTGACCCTGGAGGCGAAGCCAAAAGCCGTCCCGGGCGCGATTGTCGTCGGAATCGTATAACTGATGGGCAGGCCGTTGGAGATGCTGGCCGTCACCGATTTGCCGAAGGGCGGGTTGAACTTGATGTTGGAAGTGATGTTCATGAAGATGCGGTTGTAGCTGATACCGTAGCCGCCTCGAATGGCCCACTTCCCCTCGCCCGTCGGATCCCAGGCAAAGCCAAAGCGGGGCGCGAAGTTGTTGTTGTCCGGCTCGTAAATGTCCTGTCCTCTCAGAAAGCGCTCAATGGTCGAGTTGGCATAACGCTCGAAAATGTTGCTTCCCGTTCCCAGCACGATGTTGGACTGGATGTTGTCCTTCTCGAAGGGAGGCCGGAAATTCTCGTAACGCAAACCGAGGTTCAAGGTGAAATTGGGCGTCAGCTTGAGGTCGTCCTGAATGTAAGCGGCCCATTCGTTGAGCCGGAAATGACGTGGAGTTCCGGTCGGAAGGCCAGTGCTTGGATCGATCAGGTTTCTCTGGCTAAAGGGCTCGTCGTCAATGAAATCAAAGATGCTGTCAAAGCTGTAGACCCCTCGCGTGCTGGCCTGGAAGTCGGAGTTCTCCTGCCCCTTGCGGTACTCGAAGCCGAACTTGAGGTTGTGCCTCCCTCGGGCCCAGGAGAGCTGATCCGAGACCTGATAGGTGTGGCGGCCGAAGAACTGGGGGATGTTGCTGTTGGCTCCAAAATCGGGACTGAAGCCGCTGATGGAAATAGTGGGGACGTCGAAGGTGCCTTCCTGGACGTCAAAATCGGGCTTGCGCAGGTTCCAGCCGGCCCGCAGTTCATTGACCACGGTGGGGCTGAAGATGTGCGTTTCCGAGATGGTCATGGCTTCTTCTTTGACACTTCCGACACTATCCCTGGAGGGCCGCACAATCGAAGGAGGTCCCACGCTCGTCTGGCGCGTAAAGCGGCCGTAGATTTTATCGTTGTCGGTCAGGACGCTGTCGATGCGAATGTTGAACTGGTTGGTTCGATCTTTGCTGGCGCCAAACAGGTTGACCTCCGCGATGTCGGGTATGCCGTCCGGCCCGCCCGCCTCGAAGACGCCCTCTTTGGGGCTCCCCAGGTCATCGCCGGTGGTGGGAGTCCCCCCAACCAGGGGGAAGCGGTTGAACAAGGCGGCGGCGATGGAGTTGGGGCGCGTGGCGTTGACGAAGTCCACCAGTTGCTGGGTTTCCGCCCGGAATCGCGCCGGCTCGCCGCTGCTCTCCCGGAACCCCTCATAGCCGGTGAAGAAAAAGAGTTTGTCCTTGACGACAGGTCCGCCCACGGTATAGCCGAAGGTGTGCTGGACCAGAGGCGCTTTGTCACTGCCGTCGAAAAACTCACGGGCGTCCAGGGCGTCGTTGCGGTGAAATTCGTAGATCGTGCCGTGGATCTGGTTGGTGCCGGATTTGGTCAGAACATTGATGATGGCGCCCGCGTTGCGTCCATACTCGGCCGAAAAGTTGTTGGTCTGGACCCGAAACTCGTCAATGATGTCCACCTGGGGAGTAACGGTCGGGATGCCTCCAATTCCGACGTAGTTGTTGTCGGTGCCGTCCATCAAGTAATTGTTGCCCCGATGGCGCTGCCCGTTCACCTGGAAGGTGTCTCCGGCGTTGCTGCCCGAGGACTGGGCGACCTTGCCAAAAGTAGGCGTCACTCCTGGCCCCAACTGAGCCAGCTGATAGGCGTTTCTGCCGTTGAGAGGAAGGTCTTTGATCTCGGCGCTCTCCACCAACTCCGAGAGGTGGCCCTCTTCCTTGTTGATGGTCTCAGCCTGGGCCTGGACCACGATCTCCTCGCTGATCTCGCCCACTTCCAGGACCAAATCCACGCGCCGGGTTTCACCCACGGTCACTTCCAGATCTTCGTTGACAATGGTCTTGAACCCGGTCAGCTCGGCTCGGATGGTATAGACACCCGGAGAGATGTTGGAGAAGCGGTAGATGCCGCTGTCCCCGGTAGTCACGGTTCGGCTTTCACCGGTAGCGGTCCGAGTCGCGCTCACCGTCACACCCGGCACGACGCCTCCGGTCGTATCCGTCACGACTCCCGTAATGGCCCCAGTCGAAACCTGGGCCAGGGCCGGGACTGTGGCGATCAGAAAGACGAACAGGCTAACCCGTATCAGTTCCCTGCTTTTCATGCTGTTTCTCCCCTCAAAGAGTCTGTGTCAAAAAACTGAGAAATACGCCTTCAATCTGTTTGCTGTAGAACTACCTCTAGCAATCAAGGTGCCATTCCATGTCCGCGCCTCTCTCGGTTTCTTTAACTCGTTAATGTACAATCATTTATCGCATGAGTCGACAGCCGGCTCGGGGACCGAACCGAGCCTTCAGGATTCAATTAACCGAATTCTGATCCAAAGAATTGGATCAGGCAGGTATTTGCCAAGGTTCGATGCCGGTGTGAGCACCGCAAGTCGGCACCGCTGGCGGCGGTGATGCGCTCGAGATTGCCCCTCTTACACCGCTTGATATTTTCTACTCTTTCGGGCGCAATAGACCGATGGGCGACCACTCAATCTAAGGCTGAACCGAAGCGTCAGCGCCCGGCCAATCCGGATGGCCACTCACTTACGTTCGAGGTCCAGTGACTTGGCGACAATGAACCCCAACGGGGTTGTGTCGGTATCCAGTGAAATCCCTCTCACTCGTGACCGGAATCATTCTCCTTCACGACGCAACCTTTCAGGGTCGATTCCTTTGCCGGTCCTACGCCCCGGGGTTCGGAAACCCG